>JAPPLB010000010.1 GCA_028819575.1 Bryobacterales bacterium
CTGACGGCCCTCTCACGCACTTCGCCTCGCCGCGTGGTGAGACATGCAGGTCAGATGCCCGGTCGGGCTTCCGCCACTTGAGGCGCGGCCGCCGACAGGAAGCGCCGAAACTCGTCCACATCGCGGGTACGGCCGGCAAATTCCGCGACGATGGTTTCATCCGGTCGAAGCAAGGCGTAGTAGGGAATAGCCACACTCCCGAAACGTTCAAGCTGCAACTCCTGATTCGCCTGAGACGCTTCATCATGCCCGTCGGTATAAAGCTCGAGGAGGATCATGTCCTTGGTCAGATCCACGATTTCAGATTCGGGGAACATGTTGTACTTCATCCACTTGCAATTGGAGCAGGAATAGCCGGTGAAGGTGACCAGAAGCGGGCTTCCGGTTTGCCGGGCTTTTTCCAGGGCCCCGTCGTAATCGTCTTTGAGCCAGACGTTCTGTTGCGAATCCGGACTGCCGGCAACGGATGGGAATCCGGAATAATCGGTGGGCGGGACGTAGGCCTCCAGCTCGCCCAGCCGGCCGTTGAACATGCCGGGGACGAGGCTGAGAGAGAGAACCAGAAAGACGCCTCCCACGGCGAGACGCCCCAGTCCGACAGGTGCGGGGGCTTCATCCCCTTCATCCGGGAAACGGTAGAAACCGAGCAGGTAGAACGCGGCCAGCGCGAGCAAGACAATCCAAATCGAAAGGAACCGCTCCCTGGTGAGTATCTCGAGCTGATACATCATGTCGACGTTGCTGAGGTACTTGAAAGCCGCCGCCAGAATCAAGAAGGCCATTGTTTTCTTCACACGGCCCAGCCAGGAGCCGCTCTTGGGAAGCCTTGACAGATAGGAGGGAAACAGCGCCAGGAAGAAGAACGGCAGGGCCATTCCCGACGAGAACAAGGCCATGCCGAAGACGGGCCACGCCAAGCCGCCCTGAAGCGATCCGGCGAGCAAGGTTCCTACGAACGGTCCCGTGCAGGCAAACGACGCCAGAGCGAAAACGAGACCCATCATCAGCGTTCCCAATATGTCTCCCCGAGCCGAGATCCTGTTGAGCGAGGTCAGAGCGCCGCTCGGCACGGTGATTTCAAAGGCGCCGAAAAGGCTGACCGCAAATCCGGCGAACACCAGAGCAATGAAAAGATTCACCCACACGCTCGACCCGAGCTGCACCGTACCGAAAGGCCCCAGCACGACCGAGACAAGAGCGCCGAGACCCGTGAACAACACGACAACGCCGACACAGAACACGATCGCCTGAAAAACGGAGTCTCTGCGCGAGCCCGTATCCCTGCTCACGAAATATGACATCGTGATGGGGATCATCGGGAAGACGCAAGGCGTGAAGACGGCAAGCAGGCCGAAGCCAAAAGCAACAGCGCCGAATTCCACCAAGCCCTGCGATCCGGCTGTCCGCCGGGGAGTACCTGGCGAGCCACCCTGCGGGGCAGCAGCGCGGCTGCCGGACTGTTGCGGAGCCGGTTTGGCTTCGGAGTAATCCGCCGCGATGATAGCGGGAGTGCCACTCGCCTGACGAGCGATCGTCAGCGGGGCGGCTACCTTTCTGGTCACGGGCCGCAGGCAAACGCGGTCGTCGCACACCGAGTAGAAAGCGGAGGCTTCGAGCACAGCTTCACCAAGCGGGGAACTTTCGCTGAGTTGCACCTCGATCAGGAAGACGACCTGATCGTGGTAGATCTCGCTATCCATGTCGAAGTTGGGGTCGTACTTTACTTCCGGCTGAGGTTGATAGACCGTCGCTGCATCAACGAGAGGGGAGTCCGTCAACTCGAGCCTGGTGGGAGTCGGGCCGCCGGCCGGGGTTGTGGGAGCGTAGAGACGCCAGCCGGAATCAATCGTCGCCGTCAGCTTGCCGACGACCTTGCCTCCCGGCACGGCGGTTGCCGGGTCCCAACTCAGCGTCCAGCGAACGGGGTCCGGAAGCTGCCGTTTCCTGGTCTTCTCCTGCGCCGACGAGACACAGCAAACCAGGACTCCAAGCATCAACAGGATGAATAAACCTCGCCGGTTCGACATCGCGGTTCTCCCAGAGGTGACAGGTGAGCGGATCACCCCCTAATTATCGCTTCGTGGACTGATCGCGCGAAGCGCCGTTGCGATATAAGGCTCCAGCGACAAGAAGTTACTGTCCACCTTCGAGCTTGTTAAGCCCATTCAGAGCTGCGATCTTGTAGGCCTCTGCCAAGGTCGGATAATTGAAAACCGCGTCCCGCAGATATTCGATGCTGCCGTCGTGTTCGATGACCGCCTGTCCGATGTGGACCAACTCCGTCGCATGCTCCCCCAGAATGTGGACGGCCAGCAGCTTCAAATCCTGACGATTGAAAAGCAGTTTGAGCATACCGGTTCTCCCCCCGCTGATGTGGGTTCGGGACAGCTCACGGAAGCGAGCAATGCCCGTTTCGTAGGGGACCGAGTCTTTCGTCAGCTCTTGTTCGGTCGGACCAATCATCGCGATCTCGGGAATCGTGTAAACACCGAACGGCAGGCGTGCAAACTTTTTTTCGGTTTCCTGACCGAAGGCATGCAGAGCGGCCACACGGCCCTGCTCCATGGCCGTGGAAGCCAGGCTCGGAAAACCGATAATATCCCCGACCGCGTAGATGTGATCAAGTCGAGTGCGGTAGTGCTCGTCGACCTGGATACGTCCGCGGGCATCGATCTCTATGCAGACCCTATCCAAGTGCAGAGCTTCTGAAGCGCCGACCCGGCCCGCGGCAAACATCAGCGACTCAGTGTGCAGTTTCTTTCCGCTCTCGGTCCGGACCTCCACCTTGCCGTTCTCCGTGGGCCGGACGGAGGAGACCGACTCCCCGAAACGCAACGTGATCCCCTGATCGCGCATGTGATAGTACAAGGCGTCTTCGATCTCGTCGTCGACGAAGTCGAGGGGCCTCTGTCGACCGTCAATCAAGGTGACGCGGACACCAAGAGTTCGGAAGATCGTAGCGTACTCCGTGCCGACAATCCCTGCTCCGACGAAGGTCATCGTACGGGGGATCTCACCGAGGCATAGCAGGCCGTCGCTATCGATGATCCTGCGGTCGTCAAACTCGATATCAGGCGGACGAGCCGGCTTCGTGCCAACCGCGATGATGATTTTCTCCGAGGTGAGCCTGCGCAGGGTGCCGTCGTCGCTTTTCACTTCAATGGTGTGCGGGTCGACAAAGGCCGCCGTCCCATCGACAATGTCAATGTAGTTGCGAATGAGTTGATCGCGGACCACATTGACTTCCGTTTCGGTCACGCGTTGAGTGCGGAACATCAGGTCCTGAATCGTGACCTTGTCCTTGACACGGTAAGCCGATCCATAGACCTCCCGCTGCTTTACTCCTGACAGGTAGGAAGCCGCCTCACGAAGCGTCTTGCTGGGGATCGTGCCTTTGTGCAAGCAGATTCCACCCACACTGGTATTGCGCTCGATGACAGCCACGGTCTTTTCGAGCTTCGAGGCCGAGATGGCGGCTGTGCGCCCAGCCGGACCGCTGCCAATGACGATCAAGTCGTACTCGGCCATGCAGGTTCCTCCTGTCGAGGCCGCGCCGCAAAACCGGCTTTTCCAGGTTGGTCGAAAGCTCGGCCGCTCCCGCAGGTCGGCCGAGTCATCTTCCGTTCCGGTTTCTTCAGGAGCCTTACTCTCGAAGTTCGAAGAAAGCTATCCGATCTCTTCCATCGACAGGAATACTCGCAAGCCTACGGGCCCGGGAATCGACGACTACACTCTCTCCGGCACAACGAACGGCTTGCGGTATCTCCGCGTGAGGTACGAATTGGCCTCGTCGTCACCGGGGAAGTTCTCCCAGGCTGGATCGAATGTCAGCTTCCTACCGGTTCGGTAGGAGATGTTTCCGAGGTGACACAGAGCCGAAGACAAATGTCCCTCCAGGATATCGGCGTTGAGCAGACTGCGGTCGCGGTTCCTGACGGCGTCGATGAAGTTCTGGAAGTGGCTGACGCGCGGCCCGTCTTTGGAACTCGCAGGTCCCGGCTCGCCCTTTTCGCCAAGATAGGCTTGCCAGCCGCCCCTTCCAATCGTGAGATAGCCGTCGGAGCCATAGAAAATGTTGCCGACGGTGACTTCCTTTTCATCGTTGGTCAACAGACCGCGCACTTCGAAGACGAGCAGCGTGTCGTCGTATTCGAAGGTCGTGAGTTGCGTATTCGGGGTTTCCTGATCGTCGTCGTAGACGAACTTATCCCCCGCGCCGTTGATCCTGGCGGGGAGCTCGTGCTTGTTGATGCCCCAGCGGGCAATATCCATCTGGTGGACACCCTGATTGCCCATGTCGGTCGTGCCGTAGTCCCAAATCCAGTGCCAGTTGTAGTGGAAGCGATTTCGGCTGAAGGGGCGCTCGGGAGCCGGACCGAGCCACAGATCGTAGTCCACGCCTTCGGGCACCGGCGCATCCGGGGTATGGCCGATCGACTTGCGGCGCTTGTAACAGAGGCCTTTCGCCATATAGACCTTGCCGATGCCGCCGTCGTGAATGAACTTGATCGCCTCCTGCATAGCGGGTGAGGAACGTCCCTGGGTCCCTGTCTGGACCACGCGGTCATATTTGCGGGCGGCTTCGACGATCCGCCGGCCCTCGCTGATGTTGTGGGAAACGGGCTTTTCAACGTAGACATCCTTGCCCGCCTGGCAGGCCCAAATGGCTCCCAGCGCATGCCAATGGTCGGGCGTGGCGATCGAGACGATGTCGATGTCGTTGTCGTCGAGAACCCGGCGGATGTCCTGCACGACCTTCGGTTTCGGCGCGCCTGCTTCCTCGAGGATCTTCCGGGCTCGGCCCACGACGTTGAGATCGACGTCGCAAAGCGTCGTGACCACCGCGTCGGGGGACTCCGTGAACCCCTTGACGTGACTCCTTCCCCGCCCCCGCACTCCTACGACAGCGACACGAAGCTGGTCACTCGGCAAACGCGCGCTGCTTGCCGCGGCGCCCAAGGGGGCGGCCGTCGCAGCGCCGGCAACGGAACCTTTCAGGAACGATCGACGATTCATAAGAACCTCCCGGAACCACGATATCGAAAATATCCGTTTACGTCAAAGGGCGCCGACATCATGTAAACGCGATATAGTTTGTTTCCCGTTCTCAGCGTGGGTGCATTTTTCGTTCGCCGTAGCGGAAGCAGCCCGGAAGGCGACGGGAGCTGCGGCGAACGGCGGACGGGAGCGGGGACACTGGCTCAGTGGCAATATGCCGCCCATGCCGCGCCACAACGCACAGAAAAGCGGCGACCGGGCGGCTTGCGCGACAGCCCGGGCGGAGGTTTCTGATTGTGCGTCCCTTGCGCACCCACGACGAACCGAACGCCATGAAATCCGTGTCTCGTGTCTCGTGAAAACCTTACAGGCGGTGTTGCCGCGCGGGCGGCTCGCGCCTCGTCCTGATGTTCCTCTGATGCACTTCGCCTTGCCTCGTGGGGAGAAATGCAGGTCAGGATTCCCGTCTCTGTGTCCTGATGCCATTCCGGCCGGGGCGGCCAAAACAAGGTTGAAGGGCTTCAACACCTCAAGCGGATGGGGAACGTTCTGCCTGGATCACCAGGAGCAGTTCTCATATTGCGCCGACAAGGACATCCGCATCCTCGATCCGGGTTGCAAGTTCGGCGCAGTCTGGAGTACAACGGTCAGAGGCCACCATGCTGCGATATGTCTTGCTTGGAATCCTGATCTGCGGAGTCGTTGCCGCCGAGTCTCCCAATATGCTCACCGAGAAAGAGCAGAAGGAAGGATACCGGAGGATCTTCGACGGCAAGACGCTCGACGGGTGGAAGGGCGATGCGAAGCTGTGGTCGGTCGTCGACGAAGCGATCGTCGGTTCCACAGAAGGCAACAAGATTCCCCACAACAGCTTCCTGATCAGCGAAGAGAAGTTCTCGGACTTCATTCTGCGGCTCGACGTCAAAGTCCGCAATCACAACAGCGGCGTGCAATTCCGCAGCGAAGAGCTACCCAACCGGGTAGTGCGGGGCTATCAGGCTGAT
This sequence comes from Bryobacterales bacterium, assembly GCA_028819575.1. Classification (GTDB taxonomy): domain Bacteria; phylum Acidobacteriota; class Terriglobia; order Bryobacterales; family UBA6623; genus JAPPLB01. The sequence continues at coordinate 6,003 of JAPPLB010000010.1, forward strand.
GCCGCCGAAGGAGCCTGGTGGGGCAGTTTGTACGGCGAAAAGACCGGACGGGGCGTCATCGCCGCCGGTTATGAGGGCAAGGGTGAGAAGGTCGTCAAGCCCGGCGATTGGAACAGCTACGAGATCATCTGCAAGGGCAATCAGATCACTCTCACGCTGAACGGTTTCGTCACGGCCGATCTGGCTGATGACATGTCGTCGGAAGGAGTCATTGCCCTGCAATTGCACTCAGGACCGGCGATGCAAGTCTCGTTTCGCAACATTCGCATCCGCACGCTGGAGTAGTCGGCGAGTCGTCGACGCAACCCATCAAAGGGGGAAGAGAACCATGAAAAAAATCTCGCTCGGCAGTTGGGCTTTCGCGTTCGGACCTTACTCTGACAATCCGGTCCCATTCGACAAGACAGCCAAGAGGCTTGCCGAAGCCGGCTATGACGCCATCGAGGTCTGCGGCATCCAAGAGCACGTCACTCTCGATGCCTACCCGACAACGAAGTCTCGCCAGGAAGTCAAGAAGATGCTCGATGATCTCGGATTGGAGCGATCAGGCTATGCGTGCGACCAGTACGCATTCGATCCAACCGAGGCTGAGAACAAGCAGAAATATCTCGGGCAGTTCTCAAAGAATCTCGAGATGTGCAATGACCTGGGCATCCGAGACATCCGGGTGGATACGGTCGCCGATCCCGGCAAGTACTCCGACGATGCCGAGTACGAGGCGGCGAAGGGCCGGGTGGCGGAGACATTTCACGAAGCAGCGCAAAAAGCGCAGGACGCCGGCATCCGGATGCACTGGGAGTTCGAGCCGGGGTTCATCTTCAACAAGCCGTCTGAAATCATCGAGCTCCATGGCAAGGTGGCCCATCCGAACTTCGATGTCATGTACGACACAAGCCACGCCTACATGTCAACCGTCGCGGGCTCCCGGCAGCACGGCGAGAAGGAAACTCTCGATGGCGGTATCGAAGAGCTGCTCGCCAACCTCGAGGGCAAGATCGGCGCGATCCACTTGATCGACTCCGACGGCAGCTTGCATGACAACCACACCAGCACGCACAACCCGTTCGGGACCGGCAACGTCGACTTCAAATCGGTTGCGCCGAAACTGTTGACGGTGCCCCATGTCGAATACTGGGCCATCGACATGTGCTTCTGGCCAGGTTCATGGGAATTGGTCGAAGCTTCTCTGGCATACGTAAAGGACCTGGTCGCGGAGGCCGAAGCCGCGACTGCTGCCGCATCCTAACGGGATCTCTTGCTGCATGGGCAAGCCGGGTTAGATCAGCCGACCTCGAAGGCCTACCGGGAAAGACGCGCCGTGATGGTGCGTTCGTACTCGAAGAACGCACACTCGATCCTTCGGGCCGTGATCGCTGATTCCCCTACTGGCTCTTCCCGTTCTTCTCCGATGCTACTCGCTTGCGGGTGCTCTCCAGCGTTCCTTTCATTAAGCCTATGCTGCCTCTGAAGTTGCTCAGTTCCGTCACGAGCTGTCCTGCCAGTTCCCTCAGCTCTTCGATGTCGCCTTCTTCGATCTTCTTGCGGTAATCGTCGATCCAGCTGCTTCTCTGGAGTTCCTCGTATTCCTCGAGCTTCGCTCTCGTGCTCTCTTCCAGGTTGACTCTTAGCGGTGTCGGACTTCTCTCCAGAATGTTGTAGTTGTCCGCCAGTTCCCTCAGATTGTCGATGTTCACCTGTTCGACTCTCTCGATCTCTTCGAGCACTGTGCGCAGCATCTCTCGGATGTCCCCGGCTTCGTTCGTGCAGCTCAGTACGACCAGCACCATCATCAGCGCTAGCAGTGTTCTTGCCGTTTTCATGGTTTCTCTCCCCAGCCAGCTCTCATTTGTCGATTTCACCGTATGGCACCCTTCACCTGATATACGGCAACCGCACCGCCAGTGTTCCGATACACTTTGTCCTTTCAACTTGCAGTTAATGCAGGTTCAACGAAAAAAGAGGCGGCGCTCACACGATCTGCAACGGCCCAAGACGAAGAGAGTCCTACTTCCAAAGCCGCCAAGCCTCGCCGATGCCGATCCAGATATTCACCAACCCCACCCCCGAGACCCCGCCGCGCAGGTAGTTGCTCAACCACAACCCATTCAACTGCGGCGTCAATCCAAAGAAGAAATTGTTGTCCCAAAACGGCGTCCAGGGCAGGATCACCAGTAAGATCCCGATCTCGATGCAGAACAGAATGAACAGGATGTGCGTCAGCAGCCTCGCCCGAGCGCCTCGTTGAACCGGCTCGGACTCGGACTCGCCCGATTTCAGGCCGAGGATCTCGCCCATGGTCTTCTAGAAAGAAAGCGCTGCCGCACCATCCTGCAGGCCCAAGGGAAGAGACACGCATGAATCCGGTTGCGGTCCGAAGCAGGCGCAATCGGCAACCGGCTTGAACGACATCCGATGCAGCGGTGTCGGGCCGTGTTCTTCGAGAGCGGCCAAATGATCGGGGGAGCCGTAGCCCTTATTCGAAGCCAGCCGGTACTCGGGAAACACCACGTCCCACTCCTTCATCCAACGATCGCGCTCGACTTTCGCCACGATCGACGCCGCCGCGACCGACGAACTCGTGGCGTCACCCTTGACAATCGATTCCTGCGGAATGGCCACATCCAACGACAGAGCATCCACCACAAGGGCCGCCGCCGCAGGATCCAGCCCGAGAACAGCCGCTCGCATCGCCAGGCGCGAAGCCTGATAGATGTTCAGGCGATCGATCTGAGCATTGTCAACGGCCGCCACCGAGACGGCAATGGCCCGCTTGCGTATCCGCCCGCTCAGCACCCGGCGTGATTCCGCATCAAGCCGCTTGCTATCGTTGAGCCCACGCACAGGATGCCGCGGATCGAGAATCACAGCGGCCGCCACAACCGGTCCGAAGAGACAGCCGCGGCCGACTTCGTCCACTCCGGCTACCAGCGAGTGCCCCCGGGCACGCAACCCTTGCTCGATCCTCGTATCAGGCCGGTTCCTGGGCACCCGTTTTTTGCGAGCAAGCAGCGCCACGGTTCGCGGCATTCAGGCTTTCCGCGCCCGCTCTCGGAGCCGCGCCGCTTTGCCGCGCAGCTTCCGCAGATAGTAGAGCTTCGCCCGGCGAACGCGCGCCCGGCGCACCACCTCCACCTTGCCGACCACCGGCGACTGCAAGGGAAACACTCTCTCGACGCCCACGCCGAAGCTGACCTTGCGGACGGTTATCGTTTCGCTCATGCCGGTGTTGTTCCGACCGATCAGGACGCCTTCGAAAACCTGCAAGCGTTCCTTGTCACCCTCACGAATGAGGACATGCACGCGGACCGTATCGCCCGCCTCGAGTTCAGGGAGATCGTCTCTCTTGCGATCGTCATAAACCTTCTGTAGCACTTTATTGATCATGATGCACCTCCGCGCCGGCGTCTTGCTGTTGCAGGGCCGCGAGCCATTCCCGGTCTGACCGGCTCAGCGGAGCCGTTCCCAAGAGTTCCGGACGGTTTCGCCATGTCTTTTTCAACGCCGCCCGGCGTCTCCACCGCCGGATCTGCTCGTGATTTCCACTCAATAGAACCTCCGGGGTCTTCCAACCTTCAAACTCAGCCGGACGCGTATAGTGCGGGCAGTCGAGAATGTCCACACGCCCACCATCGAGAGGACGAAAGGACTCCTGTTGCGTAGACGCCTCGTTGCCGAGAGCCCCGGGCAGCAGCCGCGTCACAGCGTCGACAACGATCCCGCAGGCCCATTCGCCTCCACTCAGAACGAAATCCCCGACCGAAACCTCTTCGTCGGCCAGGTGTTCCGCCACTCGCTCGTCCACTCCTTCGTATCGTCCGCAGATGAAAGTCACTTCTTTATACCCTGCGAATCGCAAAGCCATGCTCTGATCAAACCTTTTCCCCTGGGCTGAGAGCAAGACGGTCCGCACCCGCTTGTCTCGCTGTGACTCTCGAATCTTCTTCAGAACCAGAAAAACCGGCTCGATCTTCAGCACCATGCCTTCGTCGCCGCCAAACGGCCGGTCATCCACCGTGCGATGGCGATCGAAAGTATGATCGCGCAGGTCGTGGGTCTCGATCCCGATCAGTCCGTTGGACTTGGCACGTGCCACAACCCCATAATCGAACGGCCCCTCGAAGAACTGAGGAAAGATCGTGATGACATGAAAGACCATCTCACCAATTCAACTCCTCGAGCCCCTCGGGCAGACTGACTCGAATCTCCCGTCTTTCCTCGGAAACCTCCCGGCAAATCTCATCCACGAAAGGGACCAGAATCTCGCCTCCTGCTCCCAATACCTGCAACAGCAACGAACCGCCCGGATCGAGCACTTCGTCCACAATCCCGATCTCCCGGCCGGTCTTTTTGTCGAATACCCGACAACCGATCAGATCCGCCAGATAATGTTCGCCCTCCGGGGGCGGACCCAGCTCTTCCCCGGAAATCCGCACCTTCCAGCCGCGCAGTTCCTCCGCTGCGCTGATCGAATCGATTCCTTCAAACTTCAATACCCAGCGATCACGCTGTCTCCAAGCCTCTTCCAAGGTCGCTTCGCGGTGTTCGCCTTGCAAGCTCTCCAAAAAAAACCGGCTCTGCGGCGAAAAACGCTCTTCGCAATCCGTCAGATCGGTGGCCAACACCTCGCCCCGATTGCCCCGACTGCGCACGATGCTAGCCAGCGTGACGAACTCCTGGTCCATGCCACCCGCTCGCCTACTCCAGGATCTCCAGTGTGTACCGCTTTCTTACCTTCATGCCGGCAGCGCCGAGCAACGCTCGAATCGACTTCGCCGTCCGTCCTTTCTTCCCGATAACCTTCCCCAAGTCGGACGGGTCCACTTGCAACTCAAGCACGCGAACCTGATCTCCTGACACCGTTCGCACGGAGACCTCCTCCGGCTTGTCGACCAGAGCCTTGGCAATCAGTTCCACCAACTCGACAATCGAATCTCTGTTTGCTGCCAATCTCGGTCTCCTCCCTCGAACGTTCGAGAGGACAGGCAATCCAACGATCGCAATACGCGGTTCTGAGCAGAGAAAGCAGGAAGGGTTCGTGAAGCGCCGCCTCAAGCTACCCTAGGGTCGATTATATCCCAAAGAATCAACTACCTGCGGGCGACTCTGAGTCCTCGGCGGGCGGCGTTTCCAGGACCTTGGATGGTTCTGAAGCCGCTGCTTCCGCGGTAACCGCTTCCGCTTTCTTAGCGTCAGCCGGGGTGCTCGCGCCCGCTGCAGGCTTCCAAGTCGGACCGCCCTTCTCTTTGTAGGCGATCAATCGACGGACCGTCACCGACGCCTGAGCGCCCTGATTCAGCCAGTGGTTGATCCTCTCGCTTTCCAGCGACAGCTCGATCGGGTCTCGAGTCGGGTTGTAGTGCCCCACAATCTCGATGTTCTTGCCGTCGCGAGCGTTGCGCTTGTTGATCACGACCACGCGATACGACGGTTTCTTCTTGGCGCCCGTTCGCGCCAAGCGAATAGCCAACATAAGTCTCTCCTCGTTCGGAAAGCTGAACCGGGGCAGGATGCTACCGGAGCAGCGCCTCCAGGTTCATCTGTCTCCGGCCCCCAAGCCGGCGTCTGCGTTTCTTGCTCCCCCCAGTGCTGCCCGTCAGCGACCGCATCATCTTGCGCGCCTGCCGGTATTGACGGAGAAGTTGATTCACCGCTTGCACCGATGTGCCGCTGCCTTTGGCGATGCGGCGGCGGCGGCTGCCATTGATGATCTCGTGGTTGCGGCGCTCCTTCGGGGTCATCGAGCAGAGGATCGCCTCCAGGCGATTGATCTCTTTCGGGTCGATATCGGCGTTCTTGAGCTGTTTCAGAGGACCCATTTGCGGCAGCATTCCAAGAATCGACTCCAGCGGACCGAGTTTCTTGAACTGCCGGAGCTGATCCCGAAAATCCTCGAGCGTGAACTCGTTCTGCAGCATCTTCCGCTGCATCTCGAGAGCATCCTTTTGTTCAATCGACTCTTCGACCTTCTCGATCAACGAAAGCATGTCGCCCATGCCGAGAATCCGCGAGACGACACGGTCGGGATGGAACGGCTCGAAGGCGTCCGACTTCTCGCCCGTTCCGATGAACTTCAGCGGGCAGCCCGTGACATGGCGAATCGACAAGGCGGCGCCGCCGCGGGCATCACCGTCCATCTTCGTCAGGATTACGCCGCTCAACTCCAACCGCTCATGGAACCTGGCCGCTGATTTCACCGCGTCCTGCCCGGTCATGGCATCCGCGACGAACAGCACCTCGGTAGGCTTCAGCTTGTCACGAAGCTGCTCCAACTCGACCATCAACGCGTCGTCGATGTGCAACCGGCCCGCCGTATCCACCAACACGACGTCGCAGCCCGACTGCGCCGCCTCGACTCGCGCCGCCGCTGCCAACTCCAGGGGCTTGTCGTCATCCCCACCTTTGTAGACCGGCTGCTTGATCTGTCCGGCTACGACACGCAACTGCTCGCGTGCAGCCGGACGGTAGACATCCACGGAAACCAGCAATGGCCGATGACCATTCTTGGAAAGCCATTTCGCCAACTTGCCGGTCGTGGTCGTCTTGCCCGATCCCTGCAGGCCGACGATCATAAAAACCGAAGGCGGGTCGTTCGAATACTTGAGCCGCCTCTCTTCCGCGCCCAGCAGCGTGATCAACTCGTCTCGCAGGATCTTGATGACCTGCTCGGTCGGCGACAGCGCCGTAAGCACTTCTCGGCCCAGCGCCTTCTGCCTGATGCCCTCGATCAACTGCTTGACGACCCTGAAGTTGACATCCGCCTCCAGTAGCGCCATGCGAATCTCTCGCAGGGCGTCCTGGATATTCTTCTCCGTCAGCTTCCCCTCGCCGCGGAGGTTCTTGAAGACGCGCTGAAGCTTATCCTGAAGGTTGTCGAACATCGAGGTTTCCCCCCGCGGCGCGGGGGCTCAGGAGGGGCGGACACGACACTCCCGTGCCCTTCCCGCTATTGTACGGCTTGGTTCGAAAACCAGTCAAACACGTCATGTGAAGCCAAATCCGACCGCAGGGGACGTGGTCCGCCACACAACTCCCAGACCAAATCGACTCGGCGCCAGCCTGCATCTTTCACCACCCGACGGCCGAAGCACGCGAAAAAAGGCCGTGTTTCGTGACTCGTGATTCGTAAAAACCGTGGGCGGGGCCTGATTCGCTCCAGAAGAAATGTCTGACGCCCGGTGAACCGTAAAAGGCGTGTTTCGTGACCCGAGGGCCGAATGAGGCGATATGGCCACTACACTTGCGCGCGCCTTTTTCCTCCGCCCGGCTTGGGCCTCGTCCTGACGGCCCTCTCACCCACTTCGCCTCGCCACTTGGCGAGAAAGGCAAGCTACTCTCTTAAAGGGAGAATCCTCTGTTTGCAAGCCAATCCTGCCGCAGGCATGTACGGATGCAGTAGTCAGCAATCCGGCAACCTGTAGAATTACGGCTCAAGACTAACCTGCAGCATGCCCCAAGGGACTCAAGGCCGATTCCGCCGTGTTGTACGGTGGGTGCTCCCTGCCCTGCTCGCGTCTGTCTTGCTTCCGTCGTGGGTGCTCTTCTTCTCCGGAGGCATGCATGCGGTTATTGGCTGGATGGCGCTCATGAGCACGGGATTCCTACTCGCGCCGCTGTCTCTGCTGATCTTGTTAGTCCATGCCGTCCGAAAGCGCCGCTTCAGCCGTCCGATGCAGGCAACCTCGGCCTTGGCGGTTCTTGCCCTTTGGCCCGGCCTGTGGAGCTTCGGCATCCTGACCATCGAGTTCCCGTACGATCTCGAGAGTTCGAGTCCTTCTACGACGGTTCGGCTGCCATCGAACGAAACGTTGCGGGTCGGATGGGGAGGCGATGAAGTATCCACGAATTATCACGCCATGACTCCGGACCAGCGCTGGGCTTACGACCTTCTCGTGGAGCCGGCCGGGCACGGATCGGAAGTCCTGGAAGACTATGGCTGTTACGACACTCCCGTTGTCGCGCCGGTTTCCGCTCGAGTTCACCATGCGGTCGATGGAGCCCCGGACCACGTACCCGGCAAGGTAAGCATGGATTACGAAAACCCCGCCGGCAACCACGTCGTCCTGCAACTCGAGACCGGCACCTATCTCTTGATCGCTCATCTGAGGCCCGGCAGCATATTGGTCAGCACAGGGGACGAGGTGTTGGAGGGGGAGGCTATCGGCGCTTGCGGCAACTCGGGAAATACGAGTGAGCCGCACATCCACATTCACCACCAGCGTCAGGATCCGAAGGACCGTCCGCTCAATTTCTCGGAAGGCCTTCCCCTGTTTTTCCGGGATCATGACGGCGAGGCCATGCCAAAGGGAGGACTGGAAATCCGCGATGGCGAGATTGTCCTGATCGGAGCGATTGTCCGGCATGCCGGGGCCGAACCGCCCGCCACATCGCAGTAATGGCTTCAGGCCGCTTGCGGCTAGCCTGGAAGCGATCCTTGATGTTTCCTACGACTTTATCCGTGGAGCACTTTTCAGCCGGCGGCGCCCTTGATGGTTGCGCCCATCTCCTCCTCGACTTCCTCGATCTCGCTCGGTTGGTGCAACGCAAAGTACACGATCAAGAACACCACGCACGCCAGCGACAGCAGCGCGATCCCCATGATCAGCACCGTCGCCATCGAGACCGTCCCCATCGCCCCCGCCTCTTCCTCCACCGCCACCACCATCCAGTCCAGCTTCGGATACTGCTCCTGCAATCCCAAGTGCGCAAACGCCAGCCGCGCTCGCCGCCCCCCCGGAAACGTCGCATCGAACGAACCCGACGTGCGGCCCTCGTAATTGCCCTGCGCGTCCACCACCGCATCCACCTCCGCCGACCGCTCCTCGTCCGCCAGCGTCAACCCGTCCGTCCCGAAGATCACCGCCCCGTCCTTCTTCGCCAGATACACCTTGCCGCCCACCCCCAACTCAGCGCGGTGCAACGCCGGCAACAGCGACGCCACCTGCACCAGCGCATCCAGCGTCCCCATGATCTGGTTGGTCTCCCGTACCACCGGCACCCCTACCCCGATGTAGTAGTTCTTCGTCGCCTCGTCGTACAGCACGTCCGTCAGACTCACCACCCCGCGACCGTAAAAGTAGATGTCCTGCCAGTACTCCTCGTCGGCCTGGTAGTAGTCCAGCGTCTTGTGCGTCGCCGCCACCGTCGCCCCTTCCAGATCCGTCACCGTGATGCGTAGAAAGCTCGGGTCCACCGTCAGCTTGCGCCGCAGCGCCTGCGAGCCCGCGTTCGACATCGTCTGCTCCACCAGCGCCTCGCCCTGCGGCGTCACCCAGGTCTTGTCCTTCGCCAGCAAACGCTCCCGGATCACCTCCTGCCGCACCCGGAAATATTGCCGGTTCGAGTTGCGAACCACCTCCAGCACGGCCGCGTCCGAGGCCATCAAAGCGGCTTCCACCACCTTCGCCTCGATCTGCTGTTCGATGCTGCCGGCGGCCGCTTGGGCGACCGTTTCCAGATGCCGGCCGGCCGCCGCGGCGGTCGTCTCACCGGCCCGCGTGGCGGCGTAGAGAGCCGCCAGACTGATCGGAACCACGGTCAGCAGCAAGGCGATGACGAGCTTGCGGCCGGCTATGTGAAACACCAGAGGTTTAGGCATGTACCGGACCTCCCTCCCTGCCTCGGGCCGGCTTGCGGACGCCCTCGACGGGGCCTCCCGAACCGGCCTTTTGACGGTGTCAGTGTAATCGCTCCGCGGACCCTGAGGCAACCGCTGCGCAGCCACACGTGAACTCGGCTCCCGGCGCCACACGGGGTTTTACCACAGACTGTCAGCGGAGGTAGATGAACTCATTGGTGCTCAGGAGCGCCTGAGTGTATTCCGGCCATGGGAAGTAGCCCAGGGCGGCTTCACGGGATTGGAGAAAGGTCATGGCCTGGCCGAGTTCCTGGGTGGTGGGGTTGCGGAGCAGAGTGTATTGGTAAATGGCCCGGATTTTCTCTCGGGTGTTCTTGATGTGGTGGACACGTTGGGCGAGGCTTTTGGCCTGGTAGTTGAACCATGCGCTGTTCAGGACAAAAAGCTGCTGCAGCGGCGTAGTCGTGATTTGGCGCTGCGGGGTGTGCTGGGTGGAGTCGGGGTAGTCGTAGAGCTGGAAGATGGCATGGGGGCGTCCACGGCTGATCTCGGAATAGACAGTGCGGCGGGCTTCGCATTCGGTGTCGACGGGTTCGGACGGGCCACCCATGGCGAGGTTCAGCTCGCCGGAAACTTGCAAAACCGCGTCCCGCCAGGATTCGATGTCGAGGCGGCGCGGGGCATAACGCCAGAGCCAGCGGTTGGCGGGGTCGGCTTTAGCGGCGGTTTCGATCTGGCGGCTCGCTTGGCGATAGGCGGCCGAGAGCATGATCTCGCGGTGGAGCCACTTGAGCGACCATCCGTTTTGAACGAAGCGCGCGGCGAGATCGTCGAGAAGCTCGGGGTGGGTGGGCCGCTGCCCCTGAGCGCCGAAGTCGGACGGCGTACTGACGAGGTGCTGGCCGAAATGCCATCCCCAGACGCGGTTGACCCAGACGCGAGCGGTGAGCGGCGCGGCGTCGTTGACGATCTTATCGGCGAGTTCCAGACGGCCCGAACCCTGGCGGAAGGGCTCTGGCGCGCCCTTCGACAACACTGTCAAAAAACGGCGCGGAACGATGTCACCGGTGTTGGCGACGTTGCCGCGAATGAAGATGGGCAGGTCGCGCGGTTGGCCGGGACGCAGGTCGATCCAGGTGACAGTGGGCGTCGAACCGTCGATCCAAACGCCGCAATCGACGACCGCGTGGGTAAGCGGAGTCGCGTCCTTGGCAAGCTCGGTTTCCAGTTTTTCGACCTCTTCCGTCAGTGCCCTGACTCTTGGATGGAGTTCGGGCGCGATCGTGTCGAGTTCCTTGAGGTTGCCCACCATCCCCTTGATGCGGTAGAGGCGTTCGTGATCCCAAACGAGCTTGTCGGCTTCGGCGGGGTCCATGGCGACGATGGGGCGCTTGACGAGCCAAGTGCTGGCGAAGACGCCGGCGAGGGCATAGTAGTCGTTGTTGGTGATGGGGTCGAATTTGTGGTCGTGGCAGCGGGCGCAGGCCACCGTGAGCCCCATCAGGCCACGCGAGACGGCATCGACGCGCTCATCCCAGTCGTCGGAAGCAAGAGTCTCGATGACATCGCGAGAGAGGCGAGGGTCTTTGTGGTACATGGGCGAGTTGCCGATGTATCCGAGGGCACGCATATCGGCGGGCTCGAAGCCGGGCAACAGGTCGGCGGCGAACTGCATTCGGATAAAACGGTCGTAGGGGATGTCGCGGTTGAAGGCCTCGATGACCCAGTCGCGATAGCGCCAGGCGTAGGGGTGGGGGCGGTTGGTCGATTCACTGGTGGGGTGGTCTTCGGCCCAGCGAGCGACATCGAGCCAGTGCCGTCCCCAGCGCTCGCCGTAGCGGGGCGAGTCGAGCAGGGCGTCGATGAGGCCGACATAGGCGTCGGGCGACGGATCGGCTGCGAAGGCCTCGACCTGGGCGTAGGTGGGCGGGAGTCCGGTGAGGTCGAAAAAGGCGCGGCGAATGAGCGTGCGGGTGTCGGCGGGGGGCGAGGGTTGGAGGTTGTTCTCGTCGAGCTTGGCGAGGATAAAGCTGTCGATCTTGCGCTCGGTCCAATCGGGGTTGGAGGTCGGGGGCGCGGGGTGCTGCTTCAGGGGCTGGAAGGCCCACCATTTTCGGCCCTCTTCGATGGGAGTGCCGGGGCCGTCTTCCTTGGTTTCGCCGCTTGCGGCCTCCGAGAGCGGGGTGGTTCTGGGGTCTACTGCGCCGTCGGCGATCCATTCTCTGAAGTCGACAATGATCTTCTCCGGGAGCTTGCCGGTGGGCGGCATTTTGAGGTTGGCGTCCTTGTAGCTCAGCGCCTTGAGCAGGAGGCTGTGCTCGGGATGACCGGGGACGACAGCGGGGCCGGATTGTCCGCCTTGGCGGAGGGCGTCGCGGGAGTCGAGGCGGAGACCGCCCATGGGTTCGTCCAAAGCGGAGGAGTGGCAGGCCTCGCAGTGCTGGACGATGACGGGGCGAATCTTGCGCTCGAAGTGGTCGAGCCGGGGTGTTTGGGCGGAGGAAACAGCGAGCAGGACCGGGAGAAGCCAAAGGGGGGCGCGCCGCGCACCTACGGTCGAGATCACGCCAGCAATTCCTTCAATACGAGGCCGTGGACGTCGGTCAGCCGGAAGTCTCGGCCGGAGTAGCGGTAGGTGAGACGCTCGTGGTCGAAGCCGAGCTGGTTGAGGATGGTGGCATGCAGGTCGTGGATCGAGACGCGGTCTTCAACAGCTTGGAAGCCGAACTCGTCGGTGGCGCCATGGGTGACGCCGCCTCGGACGCCGCCGCCGGCCATCCACATGGTGAAGCCGTAGGGGTTGTGGTCGCGTCCGTCGCCGGCTTCGGAGACGGGCGTGCGACCGAATTCGCCGCCCCAGATGATGAGGGTCTCGTCGAACAGGCCGCGGCGCTTGAGGTCTGTGATGAGCGCGGCGGCGCCCTGGTCCATGTCGGGGCAGCGCTTGCGGAGTTTCTCGTTGATTTCCTTGTGGTCGTCCCAAGGCTGGCCCGGGCCGTAGTAGAGGTGGACGTAGCGCACGCCGCGTTCGACGAGGCGCCGGGCGAGCAGGCAGCCATTGGCGAAGGGCGTGGAGCCATACTCCTGCCGAACGGCGACGGGTTCCTTGCGAACGTCGAAGACATCGAGCGCCTCGAACTGCATGCGGTAGGCCGTTTCCATCGCTTGGATGCGAGCGTCGAGAAAGGCGTCGGGGCCGGTAGCTTGACGGTGCCGGCGGTTGAGCGCCGTGAGCAAGTCGAGCTGCCGCCGCTGTGCGTCGGGGCCGAGCTTGGCGTTCCGCAGATAGCGGATCATCTTTTCCGGGTCGGCCTGGGAGTGGTTGAAGTGAGTGCCCTGGTGTTCGGAGGGCAGGAAACCGGAGCGCCAGAGTTTGCTGTATCGGGGAGAGGGGCTGAGGGCGACGAAGCCGGGCAGGTTGCGGTTCTCGGTGCCGAGGCCGTAGGAGACCCATGCTCCGAGCGTCGGGTGCGTCGAGGCGATGTTGCCGGAGTGGATGAGGTTGCGCGCCGGCGTGTGCGTCGGGTTGAAGGTGTACATCGAGCGGATGATGCACAGGTCGTCGGCGACGGAGGCGAGTTTCGGGAGCAGTTCGCTGATTTCGGCTCCGCTTTGGCCGTGGCGATGGAACGCGAAGGGCGAGGGCAGCAAGCCGCCGGTCAGGCGTTCGGTACGAAGGTCGACCGAATCGGGGCGCTGGCCGGCGTATTGATGCAGGACCGGCTTGGGGTCGAACATGTCGATGTGCGACGGTCCGCCGGTGAGGAAAAGGAAGATGACGTGCCTGGCTTTGGGCGCGAAGTGAGGGCCGATGGGCGCGGCGGCTGCGGCTGTGTCCGCGCCGAGCATGCCCGCGAGTCCGATGGCGCCGAATCCGCCGCAGAGGGATTCAACAAAGGCGCGGCGTGTGAGAAGCGCGTTGCCGTTTTCTCGAAGCTTGTTCATGCTCAGGAAGCTTTCACGATTGTAGCTGGGATCAGCCTGCATTTCTCACCACCTGACGGTCGGAGCACACGAGAAAGGGCCGTGATTCGTGTCTCGTGATTCGTATCTCGGGAAAACCATTGGCGGAGGCCTCGATCGCTCCAGAGGAAATTTCTGACGGCCGATGAACCGCAAAGACCGAGTTGTGCGCGTCTCGCGGCTCGCCACTGGGCGAGAAGAGCAGGTCAGTCGGAATGGAGCCTACGGCGCAGTCGCCGGGCGGCTGCGAATTCCTCGGAGATCCGGGGACCGGGGAGTTCGTTTCTCAGTTCGGTGAGTTTTTCGATGTAGCGATCGAGGGCTTGGGTAATGTTGGCGCTGTTGGTGGCGAGAATGTCTTTCCAGACGTCGTAGGGGCTCTCAGCGAGACGGGTCATATCGCGCAGGCCGGGGCCGGCGACTTGCAGCGAGTTCTCGTCAGTTACGTTCTCGGCGACGGAGGAGGCAAGTGCCGTGGCGACAAGCTGGGGAAGATGGGACGTCCAGCCTACGATGCGGTCGTGCACGGCGGCCGGCAGGACGACCGGACGGGCGCCAATCTTGCGAATCCAGGAGACGAATTCGTCGACGATGGGAGCTTTCGGAAGCTGACCTTCGAGCGGGGTCAGGACGTAGGTTGCATCTTGAAAGAGATGCGCTTCGGCGCGCTCGATGCCGCGTTGCTCCTTGCCGGCCATGGGATGACCACCGAGGAAGAGAGCGCCGCTTGAGAACGAGTCATGAGCTTGCTCGACAATCCGCCGCTTGGTGCTTCCGGCGTCGGTGACGAGGGCTCCAGATGGGGCAAGCCTGCTGACAACGGGGATACCTTCGAGGATGCGTTCGATCGGTTGCGACAGGTAGATGAGATCCGATTGGCCGGCAGCCTGGTCGAGCGGCCGGCCTTCGTCGATGGCGCCCCGCGCCAGCGCTGCCTCGATGGTGCGGTGCGAGCTGACGCCGAGAATGCGTCCGGTGAAGCCGGCGGTGCGGAGGGCGAGTCCGAAGGAACCTCCGATGAGGCCGACGCCTACGATGCTGACAGTTTCAATGGGCATGCCGAAGCGGTTTGGCGACAGAGGCGACAGCGGCGCGATGCATGCCCCGGAACTCCACGGCACCGACTCACTCGGTGCGGGAAGAGACCGGGTTTCGTTTTCGTTCTCGCTCCTGCAGAAATCGCATCTCGGCCATAATCAACTCGAAGATGCGCTCGACGGCTTCGTCGCTGAGCTGTCCCTTGTTGAGTTTCTTGAGTTTTTTGATCACCGCTTGCTCGCGCCTGGGCGAAAAAACCGGGAGACCGGCCTGACGCTTGATCGGGGAGAGTCCGAGGACGCACTCGACTCGCTCGTTGAGCAGTTCGAGAAGGCGGCGATCGATGGCATCGATGCGCTCGCGCCAGTCGGAAACGTCCATCAACTATCTCCCGTCCTCGGCTTCCACCGGAATCCGAAGGCCTTCTTTGAGCCGGGCGGCGAGGCCGCACATGCGATCGGCGAGGTCAGGCGCATCCTGGTGCTCTTCGATGACCCGCATGAAAGCACTGCCCACGACGGCGGCGTCCGCATACGGCGCAAGCGCCCGCATGTGTTCGGGCTTCGACAGGCCGAAGCCGACCGCAAGCGGCAAGTCCGTCACGCGGCGGGTTCGCTCGATCAGCCGCCGGGCTTGATCGGAAACCCGATCCCGTTCCCCGGTCACTCCCGCCCTTGACACAAGATAAACGAAACCCGCACTCGATCGCGACAACACCCGGAGTCGATCGTCGGGGGTCGTTTGCGAAACGAGGAAGACGGGGTCGAGGCCGTGCTTTTGCATTTCGGCCAGGTAGAGGCCGGCTTCCTCGATGTTCAGGTCCGTCAACAAAGCGCCGTCGGCGCCGGCGGCCGCGGCGTCGGAGGCGAAGCGCGCGAAGCCGTACCTCATGATCGGATTGAGGTAGGTGAAGATGATGACCGGAATCTCCGAGCGTGTGCGGAGATTGCGGAGGATGTCGAGAACCTTGGGGAATGTCGTGCCGGCGCGAAGCGCGCGCTCGCCGGCCTTCTGGATGACCGGGCCGTCGGCGATAGGATCGGAAAAGGGAACGCCCAACTCGATGATGTCCGCGCCGCCTTGCTCGAGCGCGAGGATGAGCTCGACGGTGTGGCCGGGCGACGGGTCGCCCGCGGTGATATAGGCGACGAGACCTCGGTTGTTCTCGCGGCGGAGGCGCTCGAAGGCGGAAATGATGCGGCTCATCCGGATACCGGTCTGGCGATATGCACGGCCTGCGCCCTGAGTACAGTCCGTCTCGTCCGTCGATCCCGCGACGGCGCGGATACAGGTGTCCGTTTTCCCTCCGCCCGCGGGCGGATCATACCAGCAAGAAACATCCGGGACGTTGTCAGCGCTGCTTGCATAGGAGGATGTTTCAAGTCAGGAGCCTAGGAAAAGCGAAGAAAAGCATTGTACTGTTGCGGCAGCCTGTCAGGCCGGGGGATCAGCCGAGGCCGGGCATATTCTCCCGGAAGATGCCGATGTCCTTGTCGCCGCGACCGGAGAGGTTGATGAGGAACGACTGCCCTTTCGCATCAGGCGCGCGGCGAATCGCTTCGGCGACGGCGTGGGCGGATTCGAGGGCGGGGATGACGCCTTCGAGGCGAGAGAGGAGTTTCACGGCTTCCAAGGCGTCTTCGTCGGAGCAGGAGACATATTCGACGCGTCCTTGATCGTGCAGCCAGGAGTGTTCAGGACCGACGGTGGCGTAGTCGAGGCCGGCGGAGACCGAGTGGGTCAGCGCGATCTGGCCGTCTTCGTCCTGCAGGAGATAACTGTAAGTGCCGTGGAGCACACCCGGACTGCCGCCGGAGAACCGTGCGGCGTGCTCGCCAAGCCGGTGTCCGCGACCTCCGGCCTCGATGCCCACCATCTTGACGCGTTCGTCTTCGAGGAACGGATGGAAGAGGCCGATCGAATTGCTTCCGCCTCCGACGCAGGCCATGAGAACGTCGGGGAGACCGCCGGTCAGGTCGAGGAACTGACGCCTCGCTTCCCGGCCGATCACGGAATTAAAATCACGGACCATGCGCGGATAGGGATGAGGTCCAAGAGCGGAGCCCAATAGATAGTGCGTTGTTTCGAAATGGGCGACCCAGTCGCGCATGGCTTCGCTGATGGCGTCTTTCAGAGTGCGGCTGCCGGTATCGACGCCGATGACCTCAGCGCCCATCAGGCGCATGCGGAAAACATTCGGGCTCTGACGGCGCATGTCCTCTTCGCCCATGTAGACGATGCACTCGAAGCCGAACAGGGCACAGGCGGCAGCCGTCGCGACACCATGTTGGCCCGCGCCGGTCTCGGCAATGACTCGCTTCTTGCCCATGCGTTCGACGAGCAGGCCCTGGCCGAGGCAGTTGTTGATCTTGTGAGCCCCGGTGTGGAGCAGGTCTTCACGCTTGAGGTAGATTTCCGCGCCGCCGAGATGCCGGCTCAGCCTCTTGGCGTGGTAGAGAGGCGTAGGACGGCCGGCAAAGCGGCGGGAGAGGTTTTCGAGTTCGTCTCGAAAGCCATCGTCGGCACGCGCCTGGTCGTACGCGATTTCGAGTTGATCGAGCGGAGCGACCAGGATTTCCGGGACGTAGCGCCCGCCGTAGGGACCGAAGTGACCCAGGGCGTCGGGCAGGGTTGTGATTGTGGTTGTTGTCGTAGCCGCCATGACCTATCCGCCAGTTTTTTTCTTCGCCGCCAAGGTTGACATTCGAGTCAAGTTGACACGGCGATCCGTTGTCCTGCTTGCCGGTCTGAGGACTTCCTCGCCAGTCTCTCCGTTCGGAAGTCTCGTGCACGCCGGTTGCATCACCCCGCCGGGGAACCGGCACAACATTCCGTACTCCCCTATTGCCATTGCGGTTTTCCGCTTGAAGCCGGATTTCAGCAGTACCGCAATATTACCCATCTTTCCCGGAAAGCGCGGCTTCCAAGTACGCTTTCACCTTGTCGCGATCTTTCAACCCGGGCTTGCGCTCAAGCCTGGAGCTGGCGTCGACCCCATAAGGGGCAACTTGCCGCATAGCCTCGCCGACATTGCCGCGGTCCAAGCCGCCTGCCAGGATGACGCGGCCGTTCCGCTTCGCCTCCACCGCGATAGGCCATGGAAACGTGCGGCCCGTACCCCCGTACGCACCGCTGGAAGCGGCGTCGAGGAAATAAGCCTCGCAAGGGTAGGCTTTCAGGCTGTCCACGTCGAATCCGGGCGCAACGCGGAATGCCTTCCAGACACGAAGGCCGCTCAGCTCTTGACAAACCGCCGGGGTCTCATCGCCGTGAAGCTGCACGACGTCGAGCCCGACGAACGCCGCGATCTTGCGAATCCGAGCCGGCTCTTCGTCAACGAAGACGCCGACGCGCAACACGGTCTCCGGCAATACCGCAGCGATCTTCGCGGCTGTTTGCGGCGCAACGCAGCGCGGGCTGCCCGGATAGAAGATCAAGCCGACCGCGTTCGCACCCTGCTCGGCCGCGAATCGGGCGTCACCGGCGTTGGTGATGCCGCACACTTTGACGATTTCAAGCGGCACTTGTGCGCACTCCCTGGATCAACTCAGCGAGCGCCGCGCCCGGCGCGTCGCGCTTCATCAGGCTCTCGCCGATGAGAAACCCTCGATAGCCCGCTTCCATCAGCCGGCGAATATCATCGGCGGAGCGGATGCCGCTCTCACTGATACTGAGCACGCCGCCGGGGATTTTTTCCGCCAGCTCGAACGACGTGCCGAGCGAAACTTCGAGAGTTTTCAGATTGCGGTTGTTGACGCCGATCAGCTCAGCGCCCGCGGCCAAGGCGCGATCCAACTCCGTTTCGTTGTGGACCTCGACGAGCGCGTCCAACTCGAGTTCGCCCGCTTCTCGCATCAGGTCGACGAGCTCGTAGTCGGTCAAAGCAGCGACGATGAGAAGGACGGCGTCTGCGCCGGCCGCCGCCGCCTGGAACAGGTGATAGCGGTCGAACGAGAAGTCCTTGCGTAACACGGGAAGGCTCGTCGCCGCTCGGGCGGCTTCCAGGTCCACGAGCGAACCTTGGAAGAATTGGAGATCCGTGAGGACCGAGAGCGCCGCCGCGCCGCCGGCTTCATAGCCGGCCGCGATGGCGGCCGGGTCGAACTCCCCTGCGATCACGCCCGCGGACGGCGAGGCTTTCTTGATTTCGGAGATGATGGCAGGCCGGGCCATTTCCAGTGCTTCCCGAAAGGACCGGCGCTGCGGGCGCGGCAATGCTTCGATTTCGTGGAGAGGTGTCCGAGCCTGTTCAAGGAGCAGTTCAGCGCGCTTGCGCGCCATGATCTGGTCCAGCACCGTCATTGCGGCCGCACGCATCACAACATCCTGAAGGAAAGCAGACTGCGGGGGAGATCTCTCATCGTATCCAGCAGACGGAAGGGCGTCAACGAACCAGCCGGCCAGGGGGCTCTTGGCTCTATGCCCGAAGATTCCGACGGGCGGCGACGAGACTTTGCTCGCAACCAAGGTCTTGGATACGGTCAATAGCCACTATCGCAAGCGGCGCGTATTCGACATCTGCTCGGAACACGCCGCCAGGAAGGACTGGGCGGATTTTGTCCCTGCCATGCGCGATAAGGTGGTGAAGTTCGAGATCGTGGACGAGGACGAGTGGGAAAGGCCCCTGAACTCGATGCTTGCGGTTTAGCTGGACGTTGCGAACCTCCGAGCATATTTTGCGGGATGCAATAGTGGCTCGACCGGTCTCGGCTTCTCCGGCCCAACGAGCGCCTCTCCACGGCTTAACCCATGCATGCAGCACCACCCGAGGCGCTTGTGGTGGTCGAGGGCCAACATCATCGCGCGTGCCACCTTGCTCATAAGTCGGACATGGGCGCCAACTTGTCCACTACGACCGGGAAG
Source organism: Bryobacterales bacterium (assembly GCA_028819575.1). Taxonomy (GTDB): domain Bacteria; phylum Acidobacteriota; class Terriglobia; order Bryobacterales; family UBA6623; genus JAPPLB01. The sequence continues at coordinate 25,441 of JAPPLB010000010.1, forward strand.
TCGTCAGCTTGGGGATCGAGACGAAGCACCCACTCGCGTCAAACTGAAGCCCGAGGCCGCCGATCCTGCCGTCCGGGGCCGTGCGGAATTCAAGGACTCCTTGTTTGTCCGCGGTGGCGGGATGGCGCTCCGCCAGCATGAACGACAGGTGGCCGCCGGGAGGAAGGTCGCTGGCCTCACTCCCGATCCGGACCCAAGCCGAATCCCAGATCGCAAGGGTGATCGCCGCCGGAGCGGAAGTGTCGCCATTCACCAGCGCTACGCCGACTTGGGATCCGTTCGTATTGTCGAACGGCAGCAGGAAGGAAGACTCCAGCCCCGGAAGGAGGTCCGTAGGGACGCCGGCTGACTTGAAATGCTCAAAGGCCGCATAGCCCGTCACCTGACCTGAATGGATGATCTCGGCCCAGCCCACGACCGCTGCGGCGTGTTCATCGAGCGTTCCCACATGAAGCGACGACCAGGGCGGGATCGTTTCGCTGATTTCGGCAGCGGCCAACTCTTCCGAACGGCTGCTCGAGCCTTGCGCGCCCCGCATGGGACTTCCATCACGGACAGTCAAGTTGACGGGCACGGTCAGCGGTTTCCCCGCATCGGTCCGGAATACGATACTCACGATGGCCTCAGACGGTGACGGGTTGATCAGATTCAGATGGGTCTTCCAGCTTCCGCCGGAGGCGATCTGCGGAAGGACAAGGCGGCGCTGCCCTCCTTCAGGCTCGATGGTGAGCATGATCTCGGCGGCGGCCGTATTCGAATCGCTATCCTCAACGCTCAAGGTGAACGGAAATACGCCGGCAGCCGCCGGGGCGCCCAAGAGGAGGCCGCGCGAATCGAGTTGCAAGCCGGGCGGCAGCATCCCATCAGCCAGACGCCAGGCATACGGCGGCTTGCCTCCATGAGCTGTGAGTAGCTGCGAGTGAGGACGCCCCACCGTTCCACTCGGCAAACGCTCCTGCGAGGTGATCTCAAACCGAAGCGGGATGCGCTCGTCCGGGACGAGAACCGTGTACCGCTGCGTCGCCGAACGAGTGGGAAAGGAACTGTCGGACACCGCCATCGCCAGAGTGAAGACACCGGAAGCCCGAAATTCCCCGCTGAGAAGGCCCGAGGGCGACAACGTGAAGCCGCGAGGCAGATTCTCGGGGGACCAGCGATACGGCGGCAGGCCTCGCACGACCTCCAACTGCTGCCGATACCTCGTTCCCGTTTCGGTCGTGGGGCGTATCGAAGAGGTTGCGATCGAGATGCCCCGGTCCTGGGCAGTCGGATTCGAGTCGGCCTTTCGGACACAGCTTCGTGGGGTCAGCCCGCGCGAGAAATGATGCTCCGAGCAGGGATCCGCAGTCATCACGGCGAACATCTGCGTGGGAGTCATTTCACCGCTGAGAATCGCCTGTTCGTCAAAGTCGTGTACACGGTCGATGAAGGCGCGGTCCCAGTCGGCCTTCGCATCGAAGTTCCCTCCGAAGCGGCGGTCCAGAAAGACATTGACGACGTTTCCGAAAGCAACGAAGAGGTGAAAGTCAAAACGTTCGAGCAATAAGGGGAGAATGTCCTGTGCGCGAATTCCTTCGAAGCCCTCCGCCGAACAATCGTAGTCGATGTAGTCCTCCTCGTAACGATCGAAAACGCGATTGTATCGGTACTCGATCGGCAGTTCGCGCCAGAACCGTTGCACCGCATCGAGCGCTTCGGGCCAACGTTGGTGTCCATTGCGGCCGATCATGTCGCTTGTCACGAAGCAGCCTCCCGGCCGCAGGGAGCGCTTGACCTCGTCGAACAGCGTCTCGAGAGCGACGACGTGATGGAGGGCCTGGTTGGCGACGACCGCCGTGTACTGCCTGTCTGCCTGCCAGTGGTTGAAGTCGGCTTCCGTGAATCTGAAACAGCCGGCAAACCCGGCTTCTGCGGCTTGAGCATGCCCGCGGAGGAGCATCGCCGGGTTCACGTCAAGACATTCGAATGTGAACCGCTTGACTCCGTAATCGCGGAGCATGCGCGCCACACGTATCTCGGCGTCGCAATTGCCCGAGCCGATACTCAAGAATACGGGCGACGGGTCATCGCTTTTGTCAGCGGCTTGCGCGAGGTACTTGACGTAGAGTTCCTCGGCGATTGTGAACCCGTATTCCTCAGCCATGGGCCGGACGTAGGTATCCGCCCAATAGTGGAAGATAGGCGGCAGATCATGCACGTCATGCAGGTCGCGAAAATGGTCTTGTTCTTTTTCGAGCTTCTTCTGATAATCGTCGACCCCGGATTCAGAGCAGGTCGGCCTGTGAGGAGGAGACATCGGAGGAAAACGGCCGAGCGGAGTTCATGACCGTCGAGAACGTATGATACTGCCGGTCGCTTTGTCGCCGCCCGTGTTCCGGCAACATCGCGTTCCGATAAACTGACACTATCGTGACGCAACCGAGAACGTTGTTTGAAAAAATCTGGGACGAACATGTCGTCGCCCACGAGGCCGGCAGCCCGGCCGTCCTGTATATCGATCTCCACCTCGTTCATGAAGTGACCTCGCCGCAGGCTTTCCAAGGGCTGCGCGACAAGGGGTTGAAGGTGCGGCGGCCGGATCATACACAGGCTACATTGGACCACAGCATTCCAACGACGGACCGTACATTGCCGATCGTCGACCCGATCGCCGCCAGGCAGGTCGAGCAATTACGGATCAACTGCAAGGAGTTCGGCGTGCCGCTTGAAGATCTGGGCAGCGAGGGTCAGGGAATCGTCCACGTGATCGGCCCGGAACTGGGATTGACTCAGCCGGGCATGACAGTTGTGTGCGGCGACAGCCATACTGCGACGCACGGGGCCTTCGGGGCGTTGGCGTTCGGGATCGGGACGACGGAAGTCGAGCACGTTCTCGCAACGCAGTGCCTGCTCCAGAACAAGCCTCAGACCTATGAAGTGCGCTTCGAGGGGACGCTGCCGAAGGGCGTCGGCGCGAAGGACCTCATCCTGGCTCTGATCGCGAAGATCGGTGTCGGCGGTGGAACCGGGCATGTTCTCGAATACAGCGGCGATGCGATTCGCTCACTTTCGATGGAAGGCCGCATGACGGTCTGCAACATGTCGATCGAAGGCGGTGCGCGGGCAGGCATGATCGCACCGGATGACAAGACATTCGAATACCTGTCGGGCCGCCCGAAGGCTCCACATGGGCAGGACTGGGACAACGCACTGGCTCGCTGGCGGCGGCTTCCGACCGATGAGGGCGCAAGCTACGACAAGCAGGTTTCGATTGACGCGTCCGCACTCGAGCCGATGATCACCTACGGGACCAATCCCGGAATGGGCGTGCCGATCTCGCAGCCCGTACCGGACCCATCGACCGCCGCGAACGGCGAGTCCATTCGGAAAGCTCTCGACTACATGGCTCTCGAGCCGGGCAAGCCACTGTTGGGGCATCCCGTGGATGTGGTGTTCATCGGAAGCTGCACGAACTCGCGAATCTCCGACCTGCGGGAAGCGGCTTCGGTGATCAAGGGACGCAAGATCAGCCCCCATGTGCGCATGCTTGTCGTACCGGGTTCGGAGAAAACCAAAAGACAAGCCGAAGCCGAAAACCTGCCGGAGATCTTCCGGTCGGCCGGGGCGGAGTGGCGCGAAGCAGGGTGCAGCATGTGCATCGCGATGAACGGCGATCAACTCAGCCCCGGACAGTATTGCGTCAGCACGAGCAACCGGAACTTCGAAGGACGCCAGGGCAAGGGCGGCCGCACCTTCCTGGCAAGCCCGCTGACGGCCGCCGCGGCCGCCGTGAGCGGAGCGATAACCGACGCCCGGACATTGATGCCATAGCAGCCCGTAGTGCAAGTCACGCGGCGGCGTTACGCGCCCTGGGGCCGATGGAGCAAAGCCTAGTTGCTCTGGAAACTCAGCGCCGCGCTCACCGCGTAGCCGGCCGGAAGCAGCTCGTAACCCTTTGGGCGACGGACGTTGGCGATCGTCGGCTTTGTCGTTCGCTTTTTCCTCCGCGAGGAGGAGATCGACCCGGATCGCCGTCCTCCTCTCTTCGCGCCGAGCGACCGCTGAAGTCCGCCACGCCTTCCACGGGACTTCCACCACGGGCTGCTATGATTTTCAAGATGCAGGCCATCAACACCTTTGCCGGCAAGGCCATCGCGTTGCCGGTCAAAGATATCGATACGGATCAGATCATTCCAGCGCGTTTCCTCAAGACCGTCGACAAGCAAGGTCTGGGCAAGAGCCTGTTCAACGACTGGCGATACCTCGAGGATGGCAGCCCGAATCCGGCATTCCTCTTGAACCAGCCCAGCGCCAAGGGCGCCGTGATTCTGGTTGCCGGAGACAACTTCGGATGCGGTAGCTCGCGCGAGCACGCGCCGTGGGCGCTGATGGGGTTCGGATTCCGGGCCGTGATCAGCACGTCCTTCGCCGATATTTTCCAGATCAACTGTCTCAAGAACGGGTTGCTGCCGATCATCGTGGACGAAGCGACGCACGCCGATCTGCTGGCATCGGCGGGCGGCGATAAACCAATCGAGCTGGAAGTGGACTTGCCGAATCAGGTCGTGCGATTACCGGACGGACAAACGGCGTCCTTCCCAATCGATGCGTTTTCCAAAAAGTGCTTGCTCGCGGGGATGGACCAGCTCGACTACTTGCTGCATCAGGACGCAGCCGTCTCGATGTATGAAGCGAGTCATCCCGAGCGCGTGAGCACGCTCTGAAACCCTTGCGCCACCCGCCGCGCATCCCCGCCAGGTGAAGGAATAAAGTCATTTCCGACCCGCCGCGGAGTCAACCTCAGGAACGTTCCGGAGCAGGGCGTCTGGTACCATCTTCGGGATGCCCACGGACCAGGACCAGGAAGTTCGAGAGAAAGCCTCCCGTTTTTTTCCGCGTTGGGAAGAGGCCGACCTGCAGCAACCGCCGGCAATCACGCTGAAAAGCTGGACGGCGCTGATCGGACCCGGCGTGCTGATGGTGGGCAGCAACATCGGCGGCGGGGAATGGTTGTTCGGTCCGATCGTGACGGCCCGCTACGGCGGGTCGCTGATGTGGATCGCGACGATCAGCATCGCCTGCCAAGTGTTCTACAACCTTTCGATCATGCGGTACACGCTCTATACGGGCGAGCCGATTTTCGTGGGTTTCTTCCGAACGAAGCCGGGGCCGAAGTTCTGGTGTGGGCTCTATCTCCTGCTGGATCTGGGCGGGATCTGGCCCTACCTGGCATCGAATGCGGCGGTCCCTTTGGCGGCGGTGATCCTGGGACATCTGCCTGGAGCCGAAGACGACGCTTTAGTGCGGAATCTGAGCTATGTCATTTTCCTCAGCGTGCTTACGCCGCTGATTTTCGGCGGCAAGATCTACAACGCCATCGAGCGCATGATGGTGACGAAGCTGGTGGTCGTGTTGGGGTATCTGACGTTCGTCGGCGTGATGATGGTCAGCCGGGAGACGTGGGTCGACATCTTCACGGGCTTCTTCAAGTTCGGATCGCTGCCGGAGGGCGACATCGATTGGGCCACGCTGGCGGCGTTCGCGGCGATTGCGGGCGCGGGCGGCTTGTCGAACATGAACTTCTCGAACTATACGCGCGAAAAGGGCTGGGGGATGGGCTCGCTGGTCGGTGCGATTCCCAGCATGGTCGGAGGCAAGACGATCCGGCTCTCGCACGTAGGCAAAGTGTTCCCGCTGAGCAAAGGGAACATGCGGCGCTGGAAGGGATGGATCCTGCATATCGTCCGCGATCAGGTTGCGATCTGGTCGGTGGGCTGCGTTCTGGGGATGGCTCTGCCGTCATTGCTCTCGCTGGAGTTCATCCCAGGGGCGAAGGTGGAGGGCCACGCCGCGGCGGCGATGACGGCGCGCGGCATCGCCAACAGCTACGGAGAGGTTTTCTGGTACCTGACGCTGTTAATGGGCTTCATCGTGCTCGCGCCGGGACAGATGTCGGACATAGACGGCATCGTGCGGCGCTGGACGGACGTCATCTGGACCGGCAGCCAACGGGCCCGCAAGATGAAAGGCCACCAAGTGCGGAACGTCTACTACTCGATCCTGCTGTGCTATGTGGCCTGGGGGTTGATCGCTTTGCGTTTGACACCGAACCCGCTGGTTCTCGCGATCGTGACCGGGACGCTCCGTAACATCGGTCTCGGCATTACGTCGCTTCATTCGCTCTATATCAACCACCAGTTTTTGCCGCGAAATCTGAGGCCGCCCTGGTTTTTGCAGGCGGGCCTGGTGGCGGCGTTCTTCTTCTTCATGGGCATATCATCGATTGCGTTCCATCAGAAATGGACGCAGTTGATGGGTCCGTAGCTCGATGGCAGGCGGTCTCATCGTGTAGCAATGACATGCATGTCCCACTGCGACATCGGATGAGAACCTGTTTCCTCACCGCCTGCTTGCTCGGGAACCTTCTCGCCGCCTGCGGCGGCAACCGCCCCGACATCATCATCGGCTCGAAGAACTTCAGTGAAAGCGTCCTGCTTGGCGAGATGCTTGCGCAGCACATCGAGGCACGGACCGGCCTTGCGGTCGGCCGACGGCTGAGTCTCGGCGGCACCTTCATCTGCCATCAGGCCATGCTTTCCGGCGACCTGGACATCTATCCCGAATACACCGGGACCGCTTTGGCCGCGATCCTCGAGAAGCCGGTCATGCAAGACCGTGACGCTGTATTCCAGGAAGTCGCCTCGACGTATCGCAGCAAGTTCGGTCTTGAGTGGATGAAGCCTTTGGGTTTCAACAACACCTACGCGATGGTCGTTCGCGCTGAAGACGCCGAGCGCGACGGTCTCCGCACCATCTCCGACTTCGCCCAGGTCAGCAGCGGCCGCACGATCGGATTCAGCTTCGAATTCGCCGAGCGGCAAGACGGCTATCGAGGGTTTATCGAAACCTATGAGATGAAGTTCAACAGGGAGCCGAAGACCGTCGACCTGGCCCTCATCTACCGGGCTCTTCGCGATGGCGAGATCGATCTCGGAGTCGGCAACTCGACGGATGGAATGATCCAGTCGTTGAATCTGATCATCCTCGAAGACGACCGCCGCTACTTTCCCCCCTATGACGCGGCCGCCGTCGTGCGGCAGGCAACGCTCGACCGGTTTCCCAAGCTGCAGGCAGTGGTGAACGAACTCGGCGGTCTCTTCAGGGAACCTGACATGCAGAAGGCCAATCTCGACATCGACGGCAACCACCTGCCAGTGGCCCAGGTCGCTGCAGAGCTCCTCGCAGCCAAAGGGTTATGAAAATGGCGGCTCAGGCGCTCAACTCATCCCAAGCCGGCGGACAAAGAACGGATACAGCCCCAACCCGAGCCCAAACAGCACGTGGCCCACGAGCATCGTCGGACGCGGAGCGTAGGTCACCACCGCACTGCTCAGCAAAGGCCAAATCCAGAGGAACGCGGCCAGATACCAGATCACGCCGATCAGCATCCCAACCCACAATGACCGGACAGGCCGTGCAACGTACAGGATTAGAAGCAGCGAAGCGACGACACCCACGACGCCCGACAACAGGACGTGCAGCGCAGCGCCGCTCACGGAAGCGTGCGAAAAGCCGGCGGTGAGGGCGCGCGCCGGGAAGAACGTGGATCCGATCAGGTTGAGAATTGCCCACGGCCCTTCTCCACTGAGCGTCGTCGCGAGTATCCAGTAGAGGAGAACAGCGGAGCCCGCAAGCACTCCCGTCTCGAGACCGGCGAGCAGTAGCCAAAGCTGCTTAAGCGAAAAGCGCACGCGGGGTCTTGCTGCGGGCCAATCTGATGATCGATCGCGAGGGAGCCAAAGCCGCGCAAGCGAGAAGCGCTCGCGGGGGTGTTCGCTCCGCACTGCTTGCTTGCTCTCCGCCTTGCGGTACGACTCGTCCAGCAATTCGACCACATGCATCACGCGCTGACCACTGCCGAAACGTTCCGCGCCGACGCGAAGCTGCAGCATGCATCCGGGATTGGCCGTCACGATCGTGTCAGCGCCGGTTGTGCCTGCCATCTGCATTTTCTTCTCGAGCAGCGCCATCGACATATCCGTGTGCTCGACGTTGTAGACACCGGCGCTGCCGCAGCAGATTTCCGATAGCGGCAGTTCGCGAAACTCCAGCGCGGGGATAGCGGCCAGCATGACCCGCGGCGGCGTCCGAACCTTCTGTCCGTGCAGCAGATGGCAGGAATCCTGATAGGTCACTCGCGCGGGGATGGGCGCAAGGCTGCGATTGAGATCGATCCCGGCCAGGAACTCCGTCACATCCCTGACCTTGCTCGAAAATGCCTGCGCCCGCTCATGCCACTCGGGGTCGTGCTCGAACAACTCCGGGTATTCCTTGACCACCGAGCCGCAACCCGCCGCGTTGGTAATAACGGCATCGAAGTTTCCACTCTCGAACGCTTCGATATTCCGCTTCGCCTGGCGGCGTCCGAGCTCACGCAGCCCGGCGTGCACCTGCAGCGCCCCGCAACAACCCTGGTCCGGTGGCAGCGTCACCTCACAACCGTTTTTCTGGAGAACCCGAACCGTCGCTTCATTCATCCGAGCGAACGAGATATTCGCGATGCATCCCGCCAGAAACGCGACCCGGCGGCGCGTCTCTCCTTCCGCCGGGAAGACCTTGCCGACCTTGTCGAAGAAGAATGGCGTCTCGACCGCGGGGCTCAGCGCCTCGATCTCCGCCAAATGTCCGAACAGCTTCAGAATGCCCAGCCGCCGAACCAACCGCTGCAAACCGCTCTTCTGCAGGACCCACAGCTTGTAGCCCGTGACCTTGAGCAGGAACGGGCTCGTCAGCAAGCGGTCGAAAACGAACCAACGCAGCAGCCTCTGCCACCACGGCAACCGTCGATTGGCGTCGATCTGCCCACGAGCCGCCTCGACCAACTTGCCGTACTGCACGCCGGAAGGACACGCCGTTTCGCAGGCCCGGCAGGCCAGGCAGAGATCAATGTGCTCGACATACTCCTCATTGATCGCCAGATTCCCCTCGGCCACCTGCACCATTTGGTAAATGCGCCCGCGAGGCGAGTCCATCTCAAGTCCCAACTCCCGATAGGTCGGACAGGCGTTCAAGCACAGCCCGCAGTGGACACAGCGGTCGAGGTCCTGTTGCAGCGGACGATCGTAGGGCGCGGAAAGGTCTTGGATGGCGGTGTCAGGCACGCGTTCAGGACAAGCACCTTAGTGTAGTACGGGGATCGGTTTTCGCTTGCAATGAGCGGTCTCTTCCGTCATCCTACGGACACGGACAGTGCCCCACTCACCATCCACGGAATGTTACGAGGAGCCCCCATGACGAAAACCCTGCTTTTGCATTTGTTGATCATCGCCGCGCTGGCCTGGTCCTGTGGCCCTCAGCCCGCCACGGAAGATTCCGTCGGAGAGGAATCGTCCGCTTCGATCGCCGCCGTCCGAGACGGCACTCTGGCGCGCCTGTCAACGTTGGAGGAGAAAATCGTCGGTCTGGCAGAGGCGATCCCGGAAGACAAGTACACTTGGCGCCCCGGCGAAGGAGTCCGCTCCGTCAGCGAGGCGTTCCTTCACGTGGCCAGCGCCAACTATCGGCTGCCGAACATGATCGGCACCCCTCCCCCGGAGGGCATGGACTTCACGGACTACGACAAGTCGACCACTGACAAGGCCGAAGTGATCGCAGCCTTGATGGCTTCCTTCGCCCACTACCGGAAAGCGGCCGAAAGCATCGCAGAAGCCGATCTCGAAAACGCCGTGAAGGTCTTTGGACGCGACAGCACGAACGCGGGCGCGCTGATTACCTTCAACGGCCACCTCAGCGAGCATCTGGGCCAGTCCATCGCCTATGCTCGCAGCAACGGCGTCGTGCCTCCCTGGAACCAATAGTCACGCTGCCGCATCGTCAAAGACACAGCGCAGGCCGGGATCGGTCCGCAGCGGTTCACGGCATGTCTGCGCGGTTGAGTTCGGCCCTCCGCTTGCCCGCAGCGTGAAGCCTTCCGTAGCTCGCTGCCGATGCCGCGGCTCAGGCTGAATACAGAGACTCGGCCTGCCCGGCCTTGATCGGTTCAGGTGCGGACTCTCCCTGAATGACTCGGGGCGTGCCGCAATCGATCAACATCCGCCGTGCTCTTTCACGGAACTCATTGCGGACATCGCGGGTCGGCGGACGGCAGCGGCTGGAAGCAAGGCCGACCAGTTCCATGCAGAGCTTGTCGAGGTAGCCGTCGCCGCTCGTGTACTGTTCCATCTCGTTCCAGAGCCGATAGAAAGGCATGGCCACGCGCATCAACTGCCGCTGCGACTCCTCATATCGGCGATCTTGCAACATCTCCCAAAGTTGCACCCCCCATTCGGGCCAGTGGTTGCAGATATGGACCTCGATGGCTCGCGCACCGAGCATGTGGCTCGTCACGAAACGCAACTGATTGTCGATGATACTCAGCCGATCAGAAAATGACGCCACCACCTGCTCGAACTCCATGAAGCCGATGTCGGGCGTCGCCCACTTCAGACCGACAACATTAGGCAGCTCGACCAAACGCTCCGCCAACGAAGCCGACACGCCGGTGCTCGTCCAGTAGGTGTTGTAGACGATGATTCCGACTTCGGCCGCGCCGGAGGCAGCCCTCGCATACTCGTAAAAGTCATCTTCAGTGTGATTGAAGTAAAAGGGCGGCGAGACCTGGATGTACTCCGCCCCGCAGCGCTCGGCGGCCTTGGCGAGCTGAACCAGTTCTCTGGTGCTGGTGGTCATGGCGCCCATGACGACGGGGACCTTTCCGGCGGCCTGTTCGACCACCGCCTCCGTCGCTGCTACCCGCTCGTCGAAGCTCATCGTCGAGAAGTCCCCGGCCGCGCCCGCCACGAGCAATACACCCGTCCCGGTTCGAATTCCGCCGTCGATCACGAAATCGACATGTTTCCTCATTGCCGGCAGGTCGACCGCAAGGTCGCCATCTCGGAACAGCGTCGGAATAGTGACGTAACAGCCGCAGAGCCGCCGTCGCGCTTGCTCTCGATCCATCATCGGGCTAAAGGTTGTCCTTTCCGTCGGTCAGCCACCCCAAACTGAAGCGGGCCAGCATGATCTGTGAGTAGCGGTCAGCCTCGTACAGGCACAGGATCGTCATATCGGGTGCGATCGCCAGATCCGAATAGGCCGCAGAGCCCGAGTGAAGCACTTTCGCAACGGGGAACGTTTCGCATTCGTCATAGCTCATGCGCACGGTAAGCTGCGCCCGCTCGACGGGGCTCGCAGGGTGAGCCAACAGTACACGGTTTCTCCCGTGGCGCTCCGCTCGTGTAAATCGAACTACGCTTCCCTGCACCGATGGTTCCGGCATGTCCTGGTGGAACCGGACGTCAGACCAGGTTTTCCCTCCGTCCTCGCTCCAGGCATAGGCACGCCTGCGCCTTTCCTGTCGGCTGCGCATGTTCATATAGATTCTGCCGTCGGCGGTTTCTACCGACATCGATTCGTCGGAGAGATCGCTGTCGAGCGGAGCGCTCCGTTGCCAGGTTGCCCCACGATCGTCACTGTACATGGCGTATGAGAACTGGACTTTGCCCCAGCTTGCCGGCCGCCACGTGCGCGGTCCGGGCGAGGTGTCACCCCAGCTTGAAATCAGCAGCCTTCCCGACGAGAGTTGAATCCCATGTCCGGGACCAGCCCCGATATAGCTCCAATCCGGATCGACAACCTGATCGGTGATTTCGCGGGGCTCGCTCCACGTCGAGCCGTTATCCGGGCTCTTGGTGACAAACACTCGCTGATTGTTCTTGCAAAACACAAGGATCACATCACCGGTCTCGCGATCTAAAACCGGAGACGGCTGATTGACCGACAGGTCACCATCGTCGAAAAGCACTTCGAGAGGTCCCCAGGTCCGTCCCCCATCCCGGCTGCGCTTGAGGACCAGATCGATGTCGGCATCGTCCCGGCAACTGTCCCGACGCGCTTCGGAAAACGCCAGGATCGTGCCATCCGCAGCCGCCAGCAATGCCGGGATTCGAAAGCAATGATAGCCTTCTTCCCCTGCCGGGAAAACGGTCAACCTTTCGACATCGGCAGGGACATCTACGCGAGCATCGTCTCTCGAAGGCGGCGCGCAAGTGACGCAGACCGCGGCGGCCGTCAAGACAGCTATGGCGGCTTTGTTCATACCGTCACCTCGACACTGCACCGTTTCACGAAACGACCTGCCCCGAGGGATAGGAGCCGTACTCTACGCGGACCTCGCACTGCTCAATCGTAATTCCCCCGTTCAGGCCCTCAGGCCGCCCGTCGAGCGAGACTTCAAGCAAGTTCTGACCCTTGACCGGACGAACTTGCACCAGATGATACTCGAGCTTCTGCCCTTGATAAGGAGCCACGCGCCACGAGAAGTCACGCAGAGAGGTCTCTTCGCTCAGCGACTCGCCGTTCAGAAACACGCTCAAGCGGTCGGCACTGACAAGGTTTTTGATCTCGAGTTGCAGCACGACCTGCCGAACCCGCTTCGTTGAGGCTGCGATGTCGTCCGCGATCATGAAAGGAATAGAGTAACGTCTGCCAGGAGCGGCTTCCGCAATTTCGATGGGAAGCGTGGCATCGTAGCCGAGCTCGAATGCCGTCTCCGAGCGGCGACGCTGAATGTATCGCTTGCTCGCTTCGCTGATCAAATCGGGATCATCCAACTCGGTCAGAATCCGGCGCTCAGCGTCACCAAGAGGCCATTGCATGAACCATGCATAGATCCCATCGACTCCACGATGCCAATGGTTCGCCACCACGCCTCGCGCGACGTCAGGTGTGGGATAGATTCGTACCGGTGAACCCGTCGATTCATCCCGGACATAGGGCTGAAGCATTCCGTAAACGGCCACGTCATACTCATGAGCCCTTTCGACCAGCCATTCGATAGGCATGTCCGGGTCTTGGGTGAAATCGATATACAACAGCGGGACGACGTAGTCCACCAATCCTTCCTCGATCCAGGCGCCGACCTCGAGGCCCTGGTCACGGCACATCTGCTGGGTCGGATAGACGCGCGCACCGATCTGCTTGTCTTTTCCAGATACGGCACGGACCATCTTCGAGATCTCCCGCACGTAGTCGGTCAGCACCGGAGTGTACTCCGCTACATCTTCCGGCCGCAGACACAACGGCATGCCTCCCGGTGCGGCCGCGAAATCCAGCTCGACGCCATCGGTGTCGTACTGCGTCGCCAACTCTTCCAGGACGGCGAACTGATGATCCCGCACTTCGGGATGCGCCATGCCTCGGCCTTCCGGGACACGAAACTTCGCATCCATCCCGCCATAGCTCGACATGCGCACACTGGCGAAAAAGTCCATCCCCTTCTCGTGCGCGCGGTCGATCAACACTTGCAGCGGATCAAGCCCGCGACCCGAGAGGCTCTGCATGTTCTCCCAGGTCCGCCAGTAGGCAGCCATCGTAAAGGGTCGCTTGTCAGCCCCGAATTGCATGCCGACCTTCGAGGGATAAAAAAGACCATCGCCTCGCTCAACGCCGTAGATGAACGTATCGACCGGCGTGCCGGCCACCTCATCCACTGGCCGCCAGGCGTCTTCCATGGTCATGGGAGGCTCGAAAACAAAAAGGTAGTAGTGACGCGCGTCGTTGAAGTAGATGGTTCGCTTCTCGCGCTTCTCCGGTGAGGGCTGCAACTGAGCTGTTGCGGCCGACGCCGTGGCGGTGGAAGCGGAAGCGCCCGCGAGACCTTGTACGAACCTTCGACGAGTAAAGCTCACAACTCCTCCTCAGACGTGAAGCCGATCACGACGATCCGATTCTACCGCCGTTGAGAATACCAACGCCGACGACGCCGTCCTTTCCGATACTGCAACCGCCATGCCTCGGTGAGCACGATGAAAGGCTCACTCCCTGCATCAACTGCGCCGGTATCACCACAAGTTGTTGCTCATAATAGACTTACTATTGATCACGCTGCCCTGACTCCCTCATCACATCCCTCTTTCCGAAGTAGAACCCCTTAATCACAGAAGATGTTCGCGGACAGGCGTCCCGACGGACTCGGACGCGCTCGAACGGCACTGAGACGCTTTGATCGCATTACGGAATAGCCAGTGCTTGAGAGCAGTCATGTGTTTCCCTGTACTCTTGCATGGTTGCCAACATCCCCACAGGCGCGGCCCTGAACCCCGTCAGCCTCCGCCGGCTCGCAGGCGCGAGCGCTGCGATGGGCCTAGCCTGCATTTCTCACCACCCGGCGAGGTGAGAAATGCAGGCTAGAGAACTCCCGGGATCACCGCCTTCCGGCCGGCAGGATAGTCTGCGAATCGTTCCCGGTACCACCGGTGATGGCCGAGAGCTCTCGGGACGAGGTTGGCTCCTGTGTAGGTGAAGAACGCGAGTCCGCTCAGCGACCACGTCGCCACCGCCCATCCGAACCATTCCAGCAACTCTCCCAGATAGTTGGGACAGGAGACGTAGCGGAATGCCCCACCCTTCGGTATTGAGTATCCGGTTTGGCCGGGCTTGCGAAGGCTGAGCAGGATGTTGTCGGAGTGGAGATTCAGGACGAAGCCGGCCGCGAAAATGGCCAACCCACTCAGGAAGCACAGATCCCCCAGCCACTCGGCGCCATATTCGCCAAACTCCGAGATGAAGCGCGCATTGACGTACGCGTTGACCACGTTGAAGGCGAACCCACTGCCCACGACCGCAATCGGCATTTTCTTGCCTGAGGTACGCGTGCGAAGAGGATAGACGAAGGTCCGGTTCAGGTAGTGGCACTGCCAGATCCCCAGCAGGATCAGGGGGACCGACTCGCTTGCCGCCCTTCCCATCAAGTAGATGCCCGCGAAGAGGACCGTCGTTGGGAGTTCCATGACCACCCACCCTGCCTGGTTCGACATCTCCGGACCCCAGCCGCGCCCCGAATAGTGCCGTCCGTACGGCGCATTGAGACGCAGCAGGCTCGCGAAGGTGAGGCCCGCAATCGCGAACATAGCCCACACCAGTACTCCGTGAAATGTCTGCTCAGTCACCATGCAGCAAGACTAGCCTACATTTCTCACCATCTGACGGCCGAAGCACGCGATACGACCGCCATGACTTCGTTGCGCTTGCTTGCCGTGCTCAATGTACGGTTCAAGTACACCTGCGCGCGCCAAGCGGCTCGCGCCTCGTCCTGACAGCCCTCTCACGCACTTCGTCTCGCCACGTGGTGAGAAAAGCAGGCTAGCCCCAGGAAAGGACACACGGCAAGGACAGGGTTGGCTCGGTAAGGGGCTTGGTTTGTGGCTGCGGCTTGCACGTCTACCTGGACGAGCTCAACAGCAGACGGTGGAACAAAACTCACCGAGACCGCCCTTCTCGCCCTGAAACCGGAATGAAGCGGTGAGCGTGATGAGAGGCTCATTGCATGACTGCTTCTCACAACATGCCGCATCAAGGCCCTTGACTTGCACACACCGGCGGCGCGGTGTAATCCAGGCCGAGCAGTCGGAAATAGTTCTGCCCCAAGGCGATGTTCCGGAAGGCCTGGTCGTTCAGGTCACGAAAGATCCGACTGGTTACCTGCAGCTCGGTTCGATAGACCTCGATGTCCTTGTCACTCGAGGCCAGGAAGTCCGTTCCAGGAAGGAACCGTTCCGAGTAGTCATTCAGGAACGAGACATAAAGCGGCCGTTTGTCCGGCTTTGAGAAGTAGGAATCGTCGATTACCCGCCAGGAAAGATCCAACATCAGATTCGGATACTTATCCAACATTGACGTCATCGTTCGGATGTGATCGGCGGCCTCCATTGCAACGAGTTCCCGCGACAGGCCCATATGCATCCACACGATGTTGTTGTCAGGGTACAAGCGCAACACTTCATTCATCAGGGGCAGGTATTTTATCGGGGCCTCGTCGTTTCCCAAATCCGAGTGAATCGCGATCGGGATGCCCCGTTCCCGCAGCACCTGCATGAAGGCCGCCCACTCCGCAAGCGCTGCCATGGGAACGGCCTCACGCCCGTTTTGGAACAGTGCCTGTTTCACCAGATTGACCTCACCCATCCATGTGAAAGCACCGGGGTATTCCTGCTCCAGGATTTGCATATTCGGCAGGATCGACTCCGGCCGCGACAAGTCCGGGAAGGTCATCGAGAGAGTCAGATGGAGGCCTTTCGGCGCTTTCGTGGTGTAGTTGGCGGCATTGACGAAATCGTTCTTCAGCGTCGGTATCACCGGCGTGCCGAGACAATCCAGGTAATAGGTGCACGACGACTCTATGGGAAGCATCTGGCCAATGCCGTAGATGTTGGCGAACAATACTCCCGTCTTCTCGAGGTACGAGACGATCTCCTCGAAACGGACCGCGGGACCGCCAAATGGACGGAAGTGCAGATGGGAATCCACGAGGGCGGTTTGGGGTTGGACTGAGCGGTCGTAACACGGCGGATCATCGCTCTGGAACATCTCCAGCGTAGGCTTCGAAACACAGCCGGCGATTCCTATGGCAATGACAACAAGCAGCACGCCAAGCGATGTTTTTTTCAACGCATTGTTCATGAACAGGATCTCCCAAACTACGGAGCCAATCGCAGAAGCACCGAATACCCCATCATTACTGCCATCAAAGCCGAGGTCACCCAAAGCGCCAGCGTTATCCAGCCCTTCGGTGCGATCGAAGACGGAAGATGCCGATACCGCAGATAGACCGTCGAAAACCCGATGATCGGCAGCATCATGGCTTCCACCGCGCCGGCCATCTTGACCATCATCACCGGTTCCTGGAAGAACATGTAATAGAGCGAAGGCACCATCAGCAGCACCACGACAAACAGCCGCTGGAACCGCAGACGCAGGCCGTAGTTGCCCTTGTCGTACGCCTTCATGATTCCCAGCCAATCGGCCAGCATCCGCGACCGGGCCGCCGTCCCCGCGAACACTGTCGAATAGAGCACCGCCACGGCGCCGATCAGAAACACGTAGCCCGACCATTCGCCGAGCGTGGCCGTATACATGTTCGACAGGGTCTCGATCATCTCCGTCCCTCGCGGCACGATCCCCATGCCGTTCAGGATGCCCGCGCCGAGCAGGTAGAACGCGATGGTGGCGAATGTGTAAATGACCATCGAGTTCACAACGTCGAAACCGAGCACACGAATCCACCCGCGGGCGCGCCTGGTCCAGGCTGGCGTGTCATCGCGCGGCCCGGTGAACCGCGCGTAGCCCTTCTCCAGGCACCAGTAGGGGTAGATACCCAACTCGGCCGCTCCCACCCCCGTCAGGCCCATCACGGCGACCGCACTCAAGAACCCGTCCTCGGGCATCCGAAATGACAGCCCTTCCACGATCGCGTCCCAAGAGAAATATTGCGGGCTGTCGAGCAACACGAATGCCGCGCCGACTGTCATCAAAGTGAACCCGCCGACCATCGCCATGGAAACCCGCTCGATCAGCTCGTAGCGTCCGATGCTGAGGACGATCACCGTCCCGATATTGATCACCCACACCAACGCCACGATCGGGACTGAGGGGACGATCTGATGCACCACCTGGGCAATGCCGCCCAACATCCCACCCACGGCCACCAACGCCAGCGCCAGCGAGAGAAACCACGCCCAAACCACCCACGAAGCACCCAGCCTCGGGCCCGGTACCCGATCGAACGCTTCCAGTGAGGTCTCGCCAGTACCGATCGTATAGCGGCCCAACTCGTTCTGAACGACGATCTTGATGATGCAACTCACGATGATCAACCACAGCAGGCTGTAGCCGTGTTCCGCGCCCAGTACTGTCGTCGCGATCAGCTCTCCGGAACCCACGATCGTGCTGGCAAGGATAATGCCGGGGCCGACCCGCAAGGTGATCGCCGAGAGCGTCAGCGGCGGCTCTTCGACGCTCTCCGCACGCAGTTCGTAGGGGTTGCAGGGCTCCTGGTGCGTGGTCAAGAGCCCTGCCTTCGCAACTCGAGTTTGGCGACCGCCTCGCGGTGAACTTCATCCGGTCCGTCGGCCAAGCGTAGTGTTCGGGCGTGAGCCCACAGCGCCGCCAACGGGAAGTCGGCTGAAACACCTCCGCCGCCGTGCGCCTGAATCGCCCGGTCGAGAACGCGCAACGCCATGTTGGGCGCCACCACCTTGATCATGGCAATCTCCGCGCGGGCTGCCTTGCTGCCCACCGTGTCCATCATGTGCGCCGCCTTGAGCGTCAACAACCGCGCCTGGTCGATCTCTATCCGAGAGTTCGCGATGTCCGCCCGGATCGTCCCCTGCTCCGCGAGCGGCTTGCCGAAGGCTACCCGCTCCTTGACACGCGTACACATCATCTCCAGTGCGCGCTCGGCCATGCCGATCAGTCGCATGCAATGATGAATCCGTCCCGGCCCCAAGCGGCCCTGGGCGATCTCGAATCCACGGCCTTCTCCCAACAACAGATTCACGGCCGGAACGCGCACATCCTCGAAGAGCACCTCACCATGTCCGTGGGGCGCTTCGTCGTATCCGTAGACCGACAGCAGCCGTTTGATCGTGATTCCGGGCGTGTCCATCGGCGCCAGGATCATCGACTGCTGCTTGTGCTTCGGACCATCGGGGTCCGTTTTCCCCATGAAGATCCCGATCGTGCACCTCGGGTCGCCTGCTCCTGTCGTCCACCACTTGCGTCCGTTCAGCACGTACTCATCGCCATCACGCACGATGCTCGACCGGATGTTCGTTGCATCGGACGAAGCCACGTCCGGTTCCGTCATCAAGAAGCACGACCGCATCTCCCCGCTTAGAAGCGGCTCAAGCCATTGCTTCTTCTGCTGCAGGGTGCCGAAGAGAATCAGCGTCTCCATGTTCCCGACGTCTGGGGCGTTGCAGTTGAAGACTTCCGGCGCGATCAGTGACCGGCCCATCACTTCGCAGAGAGGTGCGTACTCCAGGTTGCTCAGCCCGGGACCGTAGGCCGGATCGGAACAGAACAGGTTCCACAGCTCTGCCGCGCGCGCCTTCGCCTTCAGCTCCTCCATCACGGGTGGAAGCCGCCAACGGCCGACCTCATCGAGCTGTCGATCGAACGTTTCCTCGTTCGGATAGACGTTCTCGGCCATGAACGCTTCCAGCTTCGTGCGGAGAGCAATAACCGGTGGGGAGGGCTCCAGGTTCATAATGCGGATGCCTATTCTACAACCAATCTCCGTTCGGCTCGCACCGGATGTCGGGCTCCGATCCGCTGCGAAGGGTATGCTCGTAATAACGTTGCATGAAACTCCTGCTCACCAACGACGACGGTATCGAAGCGCCTGGTCTGGAAGCTCTCCGGCAGGTTGCGGACGGTCTTGGCGAAATCCTGGTGGCGGCGCCCCACGAACCGGCCTCGGGTATCAGCCACGCCACGACGACCGATAGTCCGATTCGCGTCAATGCTCATCAGCCCAAGCGCTATTCCGTCGAGGGCACGCCTGCCGACTGCGTGCGCGTGGCTCTCCATCGCCATGAATCCGGCTTCGACTGCGTCCTGGCGGGCATCAACGACGGAGCCAACCTCGGCGTCGATGTCTACCATTCCGGTACCGTCGCCGCCGTGAGGGAAGCCGCAATTCACGGTCTGAAAGCGATCGCCGTTTCCCACTATCACAACCGGCCTTTGGATCAAGCGGACTGGCGAAGGGCGGTTCTGTGGACCAGGCCCCTCATCGAGGATCTGCTGGCGCAGCCTTCCCTTCCCGGCCAGTTCTGGAACGTGAACCTGCCGATGCCGGGCGACACCGAAGAACCTCCCGAGGTCGTCTATTGCGCGCTCGACCCCTCACCCCTGCCTCTCAGCTTTCGTGAAGAAAACGAACTGCTGCACTACAACGGACGGTACTCCTCGCGCCCGAGGAGAGAAAACCACGACGTGGATGTCTGCTTCAGCGGCAAGATCGCCGTGACGGCGCTCCAGGTTGCCAATGGCGTGTCCTGAGGCCTTAGCCTGCATTTCTCACCACGTGGCGAGGCGAAGTGCGTGAGAGGGCCGTCAG
>JAPPLB010000190.1 GCA_028819575.1 Bryobacterales bacterium
TGAACCGTACGTTGAGCACGGCAAGCAAGCGCAACGAAGTCCTGGCGGTCGTATCTCGTGCGGCGGCCGTCGGGTGGTGAGAAATGCAGGTTAAGTTCGATTGTGCGCGATGGTGGCCAAAGCTGTTGTACTAGGAGAACCGGTTTTCCGCATCACCTCGGATTCAATTCCAAGTGACGGCGGCGTTGGACCCATGACTCGAAGAATTGTACTTCTCGCTATGGCTTTGACCCTGACGGCCGCGGCGAGCGGTCCGGACGAGGACGATTGGAAGGAGGGAATCCGGCACTTCTCGGCGGAGGACTTCCGTGCGGCTCAGGATGCATTCCAACGAGCCGTTGAGCAAAACCCTGAGAACTCGACCTACTCCCTTTGGCTGGCCCTGGCCATGGGACGGCGCGCCGAGAGGATGACGGGATTTCGCAAGCTTGCAGCAGCGCCTCTCGTGCGCCGGATGCGCCGGGTATTGGAACGCTCCATCGAGTTGGATGAATCCAACCTCGACGCGTATGACGCGCTCCAGGGATTTCACCTGCAAGCGCCTTCGTTTGTCGGAGGCAATAAGGCCGAAGCCAAGGAGATCGCGAGGCGGATTCAAGCTGTCAATGAAGCGCGCGGAGCAGAAGCTTTCGGAACCTATTACGAGGCTGTGGGCGAGTTCGACAGGGCCGACGGTCAGTTCGTAGAGGCGAGGAAACTCGATCCAGAGGGAATGAGGCCACTGCTGAAATACGCCGGCTTTCTGGCCAGGCGCGGGAGGCATGCGGAGAGTGACGACTTGTTCGACCTGGCGTTTGCTCGCGACTCGGAGGACCCCAAAGTCTGGCGGGCAGCTGCTATGGCATGGGTCCTCGCGAAGCGAAAATCCCGATACCGGGAAGCACGTGAACTCATTGAACGTTATCTTCAAGCCCCGGACCGAGAGCCCAACCCGGACCCGAAGTCCGAGGTTAGGGACTTGCTCAAGAAACTCTGACAGCCAAGCTACGTTTGGCGCGAGGAGTTGTGGAGTCGCTGCGATTGCCCCCGAGCTTCTGTTCCGGGACAGCTATTGCAGTGATCAATCATCGCGCGGCTCTACAGACGCGCCGGGATTGACTTCCAGCGTAACCCTGGGAACCTCGAACATCGTGCTCTGATCAAATCTGATAGCTGCAGTTACTGTAACCACTGATGAAGAGGCTCCTGAACCCACTTGTCTCGGAGGTGGAGGAGTACTGATCTTGGCTTTGGGAGCTTAGCAGTGGGACCAGCAAGCAGTAGAATCAAATACTGTGTATCCACATTGCTCCCAAGAGCGTCTTATGACTGTGGGTCCTGAGGTTTCTTGAACGCCATGAATCAATCCCCCGCGCCACCGGATGAGAGTTCCGGCGAATTCGCTTTTACCAAGCAGGCCAAAAAACCAAGCGCGAAGTCGATTCTCAAGCAGCCTGTGATGATCGCGGCCATTCTGTTGTTCATCGGTGTAGCCGTCTTGGTGCTGTATCTGGAAACCGGCGGCATCATCAGCGACCTTCCTGAAATCGAGGTGACCTACACGCTGCTGCCGAATGCGGGCAAGACCGACGGCGTTCCGATCGCCATCAAGCTGAACGAGATTGCTGTTTTCGTGATCAACGATCCACTGGAAGGTGGAGGCGGAGCGGCCCGCGCCCGGAGTATCGTGGATAGTCTTCAGGAATCAATCACGATTCTGAAGGAAGAACCCGGCAAGATCATCACTCTGGACGAAGACGACAAGTTTCCCGCCATCGTACAACAGGCCAAGGATGGTACCCAGCGACGGCTCCTGGTCAAGCTGACGCAGGAAGACCTGACCCTGGCTGGAGAAAGCAATCCGAAGCGTCTGGCTAGGGTCTGGGCCGAGCGTCTGACGGACGCCGTGAAACTGATCGCGTTCGGCGAGGCTCCCGAATACAGCACCGGAACCGAATTCGGCGATGCCATCAGTACCCTCTATGCGGCGGCAAGGGCAACGGGTGGGTCGGTGTCGGAGGGCTCGCTCGAAGAGGCCTTCGACATCCTGAACGACAGTCAAAAACTCGTGCTGGAGACCGTACCCTCCCTGGAGGGAATTGAGGAATCCGTACCGTCCGATGATGCAATCGAGTCCGGAGCGACGTTCAGATAGGGTTGTTCGAGTGGGATTCGATCGAGTTTGTGCACGGCGCTATACTGAGTGGCAGCGTGTGAAGCCCTGCACGGAGGCGGTGTGATGAGAATCTGGCGAAGTTTCCTGATGCTCGCAGTCTCGTTAGCCCTTCCACTCTCACTCAGCGCCGAACCCAAGACCGACCCAAAGGGCAAGCGCGATCCCAAGAATAAAAAAGAAGACGTCGAAGCTATCGGTGACCGCGAGGTTGGCGGTGGGATGAACTTCTATTCCCTCGAAAGGGAGATCGGCCTCGGCAAGCGTCTCGCGCAGGATATCGAACGCCATGCCAAGATCGTTGACGACCCGGTGATCGCCGAGTATGTCAATCGAGTGGGACAGAACTTGGTCCGCAACTCCGACGCCAAGGTTCCGTTCACGATCAAACTGATCGACAGTCAGGAAATCAACGCTTTCGCTCTACCGGGCGGCTTCTTCTATGTGAACGCGGGGTTGTTCTTACGGGCCGAGAGCGAGGCCGAGCTAGCTGGAGTGATGGCGCATGAGATCGCCCACGTTGCCGCGCGCCATGGCACGAAGCAGGCCACCAAGGGCCAAGTGATGCAATTGGCTACGATTCCGCTGATCTTCATGGGCGGCTGGACCGGCTATGGCATCTATCAGGCCGCAGGCTTCGCCATCCCGATCACCTTCCTGCGGTTCAGCCGGCAAGCCGAGACGGAAGCGGATTTCCTCGGTCTGCAATATCTCTACAAGTCCGGCTACGACCCGACGGCTTTTGTCGACTTCTTCGAGAAGATGAAGGCTGACGAGAAGCGCAAGCCTGGCACGATGTCGAAGCTCTTCCGGAGCCACCCTCCCCATGGCAAGCGCATCGTCAAGGTTCAGAAGACCATCGACAGCCTGCTGCCCAACAAGCCTGAGTACGTCGTGAGTACGTCGGAGTTTCTCGATATCAAGCGCCAGTTGTCGGCGACCGTCACTCGTGGCGCGCGCAAGAGGGCCGAGGAAGACCCCGACCGGCCTACCTTGCGCCGCGCGCCCTCGGGAGACCCGACGATCCCGGCTGATGACGAAGGTCTGGGGACGGAAGAGGAAGAGGACCGCCCGACCCTGAAGCGCCGCTGAACGTCTAGATAGCGACGTTGTTCTGGGTATGACCTTCCAGAAAAGCGATTACGTTCTCGACCACGCCAACATTGAGCAGCTCCACGCCTTCTACGGTCATATCGGCGCAGTGGGGCGTGAGAATCACCTGTTCGCAGGCAAACAGTGGGTGATCGGGCGGAGGCGGTTCCTGTTCAAAGACATCGACTGCGGCCCCTCCCAGGCGGCCCGCGTTCAACGTCTCCACCAGTGCGGGAGTATCGACGATGGCTCCGCGCGCTCCGTTGACCAGTAGCGCGCCTTCCTTCATCAAGCCGAGTTCACGCTTGCCGATCATGCCACGTGTCTTGTCTGACACGGCGACGTGCAGGCTGACGACGTCGGAGGTCATGAGCAACTCGTCAAGCTCGACATAGCGCACACCCAGCTTCTCCGCTCGTTCCGGCGAAGGGTTGAATGTCCAGGCGATCACGTTCATGCCGACAGCCCGCGCCAATCGCGCCATAGTGGCGCCGATGTTGCCCGTTCCGATGATGCCCAGGGTCTTGCCTTGGAGCATGACGTTGTTCATGCGGGGCCATTGCCCAGCTTTCATCTGCTCGGTCAAGAAGGCCGTGCGTTTGGCCAGCCCGAACATCATCCCGAAAATGTGCTCGGCGACCACGGGCGCAGTGCGGCCGGGCAGGTTGCAGACCGCGATACGGTGATCCCGTGCCGCGTCAAGGTCGATCATATCGGTGCCGATCGAGCACAGCGAGATGATCTTGAGGTCCGGCAGCCGGCGGAACTCCTCTTCACCCCACTTCACGGCGCCGCGGGTGTTCATGATGACCTCCGCCCCCTCGGCCCGCTTTACTTTTTCCTGAGACGATGCCGGGCGGTCGGTGTAGATGGTGACATCGCCGTAGGGCTTGAGTTTGTCCAGTTCCGGCGACCCTTGAATCTGGACAGGGTCATCGCCCGGAACAACAATCTTGACTCGGCCTTCGAACGCCATGTTTCCGTTTCCTCCTACGTGTGCCCGCCTTCGGCTCGGCAGGGCTCGGATTCATTAGCGTACTGGAAGTGAAACGAAGTTCGCACGAGGCCGCCGTTTTCGAACACTTCCTGCGCGGGGCTCAGACCCCGAGCACGCAACGGACCACGGCTTCGAAGAAGTCCGAACCTCGATGGAAGAAGTTGGGGATGGGGAGCGCGACCGTCTAGCCTGCATGGCTCACCACGTGGCGAGGCGAAGTGGGTGAGAGGGCCGTCAGGACTAGGCGCAAGC
>JAPPLB010000025.1 GCA_028819575.1 Bryobacterales bacterium
TACGTTGAGCACGGCAAGCAAGCGCAACGAAGTCATGGCGGTCGTATCGCGTGCTACGGACGTCGGGTGGTGAGAAATGCAGGCTAGCTCAGCACGCATCGCTCGAAGACATGCCACCTCCGCACCCTTCCAGCCTGTGATTCTCGCGGCATGAGACTGGCGCCGAGGTTCCGGGGCGCCTCTGGGCGGTTTGTTGACGCCCACTCGAAGCGCCGATAGACTGAGACGAGCAGCAACCCTCCGCAGCAGGTCCCATCGCGTCCCCATCGTCTAGCCAGGCCTAGGACACCGCCCTTTCACGGCGGCAACGCGGGTTCAAATCCCGCTGGGGACGCCAATTTCTAAAAGGCCGTGTCTCGTGTCTCGTGATTCGTGACCCCAAAACCTGAGCAGGCGGTACGGCCTTTGCTCAAGGGCGGATTACATGCAGGCCGGCGCGCGCTGTCGGGCGAGCTTGGCGTTGTACACTCGGAAGTTCGTCATGGTTCAGCAACTTCAGCCGGAAGAGCAGCGGCGCATCGCGGCCGAGCATGCCGGCGAAACGCGCCGGTTCAACGAACGCCTGCGGGCGCTCGGCCTCGATGAAGCCGCGCGCTACTACTGGTACCACGCCGTCGATCTGGGCGACGGGCTGGTAACGCCCGGGCTCTACGATTTCCGAGGCAGCCTCGATCGCTTCGCGTTTCCCGAAGAGATGAGGGGCATGCGCGTTCTTGACGTCGGCTCGGCGACCGGGTTCTTCACGTTCGAGTTCGCCAGGCGGGGCGCTCGGGTCACTTCGGTGGAGCTGCCTTCTCTCGAATCGCTGGACCGGTTTCCCGGCCAGACCGTCGAGCAGTCCATCGACAAGATCGAGCACATGCTCGATCCCGGCCGCGAAGGGACCGGCCCGAAGAAGTCCGCCGCCGAACGCGCCGCCGAGTACTACGACCTGCTGCTCGACGGCCCGTTCCGCTTCTGCCGGGAGCGCCTGCATGTCGAAGTCGACCGCTGCTATTCGAGCATCTACGACCTGACTCCCGAAAAGCTCGGGGGAGGGGATTTCGACCTGGTGTTCATCGGCGACGTGCTGCTGCACACGCTCCATCCGCTGCAAGCCCTGACCGCCGTCGTTCCCCTTTGCACGGGGACGCTGGTTCTTTCGCAGTTCTTCCCCGAGACGACGGACGAGCGGCCGGCCATGCTCTACGTCGGGGGCGCCGACCCGGCGGTCGATGAGATTTCCTGGTGGTGGCCCAACCAGGCCTGCCTCGAGGAACTGTTGGGCAAGTTCGGGTTCCGGGAAGTCAAGGCCGCCGGCCGGCACTCGGGCATCCTGCGTCCGTCGGGCTTCGTCTACGAGCGAACCATCCTCCACGCACGGCGGTGAAAAGGCCGTGTTTCGAAAAAAGGCCGTGTTTCGTGATTCGTGTCTCGTGATTCGAAAAAAAGCCGTGACTCGTGAAAAACCTGAGAGGCCGTGTTGCCGGCACGGGCGGCTCGGTTGCTCAGCGCGAGTTCGAACTCGACCGGCTCCCAACGGACTCCCTCGCCGGCACTTTTCGACAAGCCCCTATTCGGATGCACGAATCAGCAAAACGCCCTCATAGATGAGCAACGAGGCTGCAAACGGCACCATGACCAGCCACAGGGTTCCGCTCTCCAGCCCACTGTCCGCCATCTTCGCCAGGTAGTTGTAGGCATATAAGTGAGCCAGCGCCCCGACCAGGACCGCCACCACGAGCCGGGGCCATTCGGTTTCTCCCTTCACCGAACCGAAGATTTTCTCGATGAAAACGAGCACGAGGGCGATGACTGCAAAAGGGTCGAGCCAATCGAATATGGGCTTGGCCGTCGCGGGATTGACGGCGTAGAAGAAATTGTTGAGCGTCAAAACGAAAGCTACGACGAGCAAGAAGCATCCTTTTAGTGACCGCATATTTCGTCTCCTCCCATTCTTCTGTCGTGTCCCGTAGTGGATTTCGCTCCCTGCCCATGGGTCACCGCGCGAAACGGGATGCTCAACAGGCCCTCCACCGGCGGCGCTTCTTGTTCCACGGGCAGGCGGAGCGCGTTCTCGACCATGTCGCACACCGCGAACTCGGTCACGGCGCCTTCGGCGAAGGCCGGCGTGAACGTGATGTACTCGGCGGCGAAGCGCGGCATGTGAAGGTGAAAGTCGGCCGTGATCACGTCGCCCGGTTGCATGATGGGCAGGGCGACATCTTCCTGGATGGTATTGGTGCCGGCAAAATCCATCCCGCGGTCGTTTCGCAGTTGGCAGCCGACGATGGGCAGCCGCACTTCCTGGCGGGCCCGCACGCTGATGCGCACCACGATCCTCTGCCCCGGAACGATCGCCTGGAGAGGCCGGCCCCGCTCATCGACGACCGTGATGCCCAGCACTTCGCCGCGGCCGTCTCCGTGCCGCTTGGGATCTTTCGGAAGGCGCGTAATCACTTCTTCCGGCGGGTCCAACCGCCTGTCGGCGCGCCCGCGCGCCCGCTCACCCCGCAGATAGACCGCATCCTTCTTGACCAGCGCCGCCATGTAGTCGAGCGCCACCTCCTTCGTATCTCCGAGCTTCGCGATACGGCCCTGTTCGAGCCACAGGGTGCGGTCGCCCAGGGCCTTGACGTCGGCGATGTTGTGGCTGACGAAGACGATCGTCACGCCGCGCTCGCGCAGTTCGTGGATCTTGTGCATGCAGCGTTGCGCGAACCGGATGTCCCCAACCGAAAGCGCCTCGTCCACGATCAGGATCTCGGGATCGACCTGCACGGCGATCGAGAACGCCAGCCGCATGACCATCCCGCTGGAGTAGGTCTTCAAGGGCTGATCGGCGTGCCGGCCCAACTCCGCGAAGGCGAAGATGCCGTCGAGCCGCTGCGCGATCTCGCGGGTCGTCAGCCCCAGGAGCGTCCCATTGAGGAAGACGTTCTCGCGTCCGGTGAACTCCGAGTTGAACCCCGAGCCCAGCTCCAGCAGAGCCGCGACCCGTCCGCGGACGCGAACGGTCCCGCTGCTGGGACGCAGGATGCCGGCGATGAGCTTGAGAAGGGTCGTCTTGCCGGAGCCGTTCTCGCCCACGATGCAGAACGTCTCGCCCTGCTGAATGTCGAGCGTGACATCCCGCAGCGCCCAGTGCTCCTCGTGACGCCGGAGCCGGCCCGCCGTCAGAAACTCCTTGACGCGGCCGGAGCCGTGCGGGTAGGTCTTGAAGACCTTGCTGACGCCCTGGAATGCGACGACTCCCATCGGCTTGCTCCATCATACCCGGGCGCCTGACGGGTTTTGCTCCTTTGGGTACTGAAGCCCTTCAGTCTTTTTTTGTCCTGTTCGACCTGCATTGCATGAGGAGAGAAGAGCCTTGACTCGTGATGAAGGGCCGTGATTCGTGTTTCGCGATGCAAAATCGAAAACCCGGAAATGCGAAATCCCGAGGCGCCAACAGCGGCATTTACCGAATCGCCGCCTGGATTCCCTGTTCAGGATGGTCCACGATTGCCCGGCATTGCTCGGGCACCCCCTCCCCCTGCCGCAAGTGCAGTGTCCGCGCCCACGGGCGGCGCCCGGTGGAGCGCCGGCCTCTCCCCTTGCCTCTGCTAGTCTGAATGCGTGCAAGCGCCCGATCCGCTCCTCGACCGCCAGACCCTCGAGCGCCTCGAGCGCCTCGCGATCCGCTGGCAGCAGTCGTTTCAGGGCCTGTTGGGGGGCAACAACCTTTCGCGTTACGCCGGCGCGGGCCATGAATTCCTCGATCACCGCCACTACCAGCAGGGGGACGATCTGCGCTCGGTCAACTGGCGGGCCTATCTGCGGCTCGGCCGCCTGTTCCTGAAAATGTTCCGCACCGAGCCTCGCACGCCGGTGCGGCTGATGATCGACACCAGCGAGTCCATGTCGTGCGGAGCTTCCGAGAGAGGCGGCGAACCGAAATTCACCTATGCCTGCCGTTTGGCGGCGGCGCTCTGCTACATCGGACTGGTAAGGCTCGAGTCGATCGTCATCCAGCCGTTCTCCGACGTCATGGCCGAAAACTTCCGCTCCGGGGGAGGCCGCCACCGCTTCGCGGGAGCGTCGCAGTTCATTGGCGGGCTGTCGACCGGCGGCCGCTCCGACTTCGCCGCCGCCACGCGGCAGTTTCTGCAAGCGGCGCCTTCCTCGGGGTTCACGATCATCCTGTCCGATTTCCTCAGCGACGGCAATGAGCAACGCGCCCTGCAATACCTTGCCGACCACGGGCAGGAGCTGATGCTCATTCACCTCGCCGGACCGGAGGACGCCGCCCCGTTCGACCAGGGGGAATTCGAGCTGGTTGACTCCGAGTCGGGCGAGGTGCTGCGGATGAGCGTGGACCGCCCCGTGATCGACGACTACGTTGCGGCCTTCGAGCAACATGCTCACGACGTCGAGTACGTCGCGCTCCGAAACGGCGGCCGCTACACGCGTCTCACGACCGACGTCGACCTCGACGACGCTCTCTATGGGGCGCTGATGTTCACGGGCTCTTTGAGCCTGCAGTAAGAGGAAGCCGCGGGACATGGAACTGCTGAGTCTCACACTGGCCGAGTTGCTCGCGTTCGCCGTTCCCATCAGCGCTGCGGTCGTCGCCCTTTATTTCTACGACCGCTCCCGCCGCCGCCGCGTCGTCTCGACTCTGCGTTTCTGGCCACGGCGTCCGGTGTACCTGATGACGACGCGCCGCCGGCGCTTGCAGCAGCCCTGGTCGTTGCTGCTGCAGCTTCTGGCGGCGCTCTTGCTGTTGTTGGCGATCGCGGACCTTCGCTTCAGCGGATCGAGCAGTACATCACGCCATCACGTCGTGATCCTCGAGACCTCCGCCTGGATGAGCGCGGCAGCCGGGGAAGGGCAGGGCGGCACCCTGCTCGACCGGGCTCGCGACCGGGCATCCGCTTTTCTCGACGCCCTGCCCGCCGACGATCCGGTGCTGTTGATCCAGGGCGACGCGAACCCGATGGTCGTTCAGGGCTTCACCACCAATCGGACCGCTTTCCGGGAATCCCTCGACTCGCTGCAGCCAAGCTGGACCGCCGCCAACCTGGCGGACGCCGTCGAGCTTGCCAAGAGCGTCCTGCGCCTGGCGGCGGCCTCGAACGGCGCCGGCGGACTGGAGACATCGAACGCCGTCGGGGAAATCGTCTACATCGGCGGCGGCCGGGTCTCCCCCGAGGTGCTGGGCCGGGTCGACACTTCCGATCTGCCCTTCTTGCGCTACATCGCCGTCGGTGAAGAAGTCGATGACGTGGGTCTCACCCGCGTCAGCGCCCATCGCGAGCCCGCCGACCCGAGGCGATGGCGCGTTGTCGCCGAAGTGCACAACCACGGCAACCGGCCTCGGCCCGTCCGCCTCGAATTCGAGTTCGAGCAACAACGTCTCGGCTACAAGGCGGTCATGGTTCCGGCCGAACAGGCGCAGGAGGTCGTTTTCCATCTGGGCACGGAACGCGCCGGGGTTCTCTCCGCCCGTCTGGCGGAGGAAGACGGTTTCGCCGGCAATAACCGTGCGGCCCTCGATCTGCCTTCAATACGGACCCGGGTCGTGCGCTTCGCGTCGCCGCGCGAGCCGCTATGGCGCCCGCTGCTTTCCGCGACACCTGCCGTCGAAGCCGTGTTCGCCGCTTCCCGCGGCACGATCGAGCCGGATCTTGAAGTTTTCGATCGCACCGCGCCGGACAGCGTGCCGGGAGGACTCTTCATCGAGCCTCCCCGCGCCGCATCGCCGATAGCGGTCAGCCGCTCCGTCGGGCCGACCCGCATTACGCAATGGGCGTCCCATCATCCGATCGCCGCGGGGCTGCGCACGCAAGACCTGCTGTTGCCGAGGGCGCTGGTGTTCGCACCCGAACCCGGCGACGTGGTCGTTGCGGAAACGCAAGACGGCCCCGTCGTCGTTGCCCGCGAAAGGGAGGGCCGGAAGACCGTCGCATACGGATTCGATCCACTGGAAACGCGGCTGGCCAATCGCCTGGTGACGCCTCTGCTGTTCGCCAATACGCTTCGCTGGTTCTCGCCGGACCTCTTCATCAGCCGCCAGGTGCTGGCCGGATCTCCCGGGCTCGTGGAAACCCCGGTCGATGCCGAGGACGAAAGCGAAGTCGCCGTTCGCTCGGCGGAGCTGAGCAGCCTGCCCTGGTCGCTCAAGGACGGGCGCCTGCGCTTCTTCATGCCCACCCCGGGCAACGTGGAGGTGACGACTCCCTTCCGAGAGACCGGATGGAGCCTCACTCTTCCCGAGCTCGGCACGTCCCGTTGGGACCCGCCGGAAGGGACGTTGCGGGGCGTCCCGCCGCCCTCGGCCGCGGCGGCCGGATGGGGCTTTCCGCTCTGGCCCTGGCTCGCACTGCTGGCGGCGGCCTGCTGGTTGATTGACTGGACCTGCTACGGCCGCGTCTCGGCGCCGCGATCCGTTGCGGGCGTCTCTGGTTCCGCCGGCCGCTTCAATCCCAGCATCCTCGGCGGTCCGGGCTTTACGCAGCCTCCCGTGCGCGACTATGAGCCGGCCGGGCAGTCCAGGGGGGCGCGGTGACTTTCGAGTCGGCTTGGGTCCTGACGCTGTTGCTCCTGCCGGCACTCTGGGTTGCCTGGGAATGGCGGCGCTCGTACCGCCGCGGAGCGCTGCTGCTGAAAGCCGTGTCGTTCGCGCTGATCGTGCTCGCACTCAGCCAGCCTCGCCTCCGCGTGTTCGAGACCAAGGTGGCGCTCACCGCTCTGGTCGACCGGTCGGGCAGCGTCATGGAGGCCGATGAAACCCGCACGCAAGAGATGGTCGCGGCGCTCCGCGACGCCCGGGGGCGCCACCGGCTCCAAGTCGTGCCGTTCGATGAGACCACTCGTTTCGGGAACGGAGCACCAGAGGCGGACTCATCGCGCACCGCCGCCACGAACCTCGAAGTCGCCGTCCGCAACGCCATCGGGACATTACCGGCCGACCTGGTGCCGCGCATCGCGCTGATATCCGACGGCAAGGGGACCTTCGGATCCATCGAGCGCGCCGCCTACCAAGCGAGCGCTTTGGGAATCCCCATCGATACGTTCGCCCTCGCCGGGCAGACAGAGCCAGAACTGCGCATTACCAACACCTTCGCTCCCGCACAGGCGTTCGCGGGCGAGAACGTCCCCATCGTGTTGGAAGTGGTTGCGGAGCGCGCCGGTCCCGCGACCGTCCAGCTCATGGCGGAAGGCCGCGTGATCGGACGTTCCGATATCCGGCTTGCCGCCGGAGCCAACGTCGTTCGCGCGCAAGCCCGCGTTCAAACCGAGGGTGCGACGCCCCTGATCGGCCGCATTGCTTCCGCCGACATGGGCGCCGTTCAGTTCGAGCACGCCATCACGTTCAAGCGGCCCCGCGCTCTGCTCATCTCCGGCGACAGCACCGACACCGAAGTCCACCTGCGGCAGGTGCTCGGCGCGGCGGGTTTCGAAGTGGAGCGTTCAGCGGGCGTCATCGACGGACCGCTCGACCCGTACGCTCTCGTTGTCGTCAACAACTTTGATGTCGAAGCATGGCCCCCTTCGCGGAAATCCCGGCTTGCCGATTTTGTCCGGGCCGGAGGAGGTTTCCTCTTCATCGCCGGCGAGAAGAACCTCTACGTCGAGCCCTCTGACGACCGCGACGATCCGCTGTGGGAAACGCTCCCCGCGCGCCTGGCCCCGCCACGCACGCCCGAAGGCACCTCGGTGGTTCTCGTCGTCGACAAGTCGTCGTCGATGGAAGGCAAGAAGATGCAGCTCGCCCGGCAGTCGGCCATCGGCGTCGTCATGAACCTCCGCCCGATCGATCGCGTGGGCGTGCTTGTCTTTGACAACTCCTTCCAATGGGCGGTCCCGCTGCGTCCGAACAGCGAACCGGATGTACTGAAGGAGCTTATTTCCGGGATCATCGCCGACGGCGGCACTCAGATCGCGCCGGCGCTCCACGAAGCCTTCAATCAGATCCGGGAAACCGAATCGGTCTACAAGCACATCCTGCTGTTGACCGACGGCATTTCGGAGGAAGGCGACAGCATCGCGCTGGCGCGGGAGGCCGCCAAGCTGCAGATCACGATCTCGACCGTCGGCCTGGGCCAGGACGTGAACCGTGCTTATCTCGAGCGCGTCGCCACGACCGCCGAGGGCCGTTCGTACTTTCTGATTGACGTATCGAGCCTGGAGCAGATCGTCCTCCGCGACGTCATGGAGCATACTGGCTCCTCGATCATGGAAACTTCGGTGGCGCCCGAGGCCGCGGGGGAAGCCGAGATTCTCGAAGGCGTCTCGCTGGACGACGCCGGTCCACTGCTCGGGTGGGTCAAGTTCGATGCCAAGGACGACGCGGAAACCCTGCTCACCATCGGCGAGGAAGTCGAGAAGGACCCCCTGCTGCTGCGCTGGCAATACGGGCTGGGTCGCTCGGCGGTATTCGCGTCCGACGCCAAGGCGCGATGGGCCGTCAACTGGGTCAACAGTCCGGCATTCGACCGCTTCTGGACCAACCTTCTGCGAGACCTGCTGCCCCGCTCGCCCGCCACCGAAGCGACCGCGCTGTACGAAAGCTCATCGGACGAGATCGTCGCCCGCTACCGGGTGACCGAGCGCAGCTCCTCCGCCGTGCCCGAGACGCTGCCGGACCTCTTCGTGCTGGGTCCTTCGGATTTCCGCAGGTCCATTCCCCTCAAACGCGTTGGCGAGACGGAGTTCGAAGCGCGCGCTCCGATCGGGAACCGTTTCGGCCTGTTCCGGATTCGTCCGGCATCCCACGTCGATACGTTCCCCGAGATCGCCTACCACCGTGCCAACTCGGAACTCACCGACTATGGCTCGGACGAGCGTCTTCTGCAGAAGATCGCGGCCTGGACGGGCGGACGCTTCCAACCGGACTTGTCCGCCGCCTTCGACGCGGGCGGGCGCTCGGTCACCACCGCCATGAACCTCTGGCCGGGCCTGCTCGCCCTGGCCTTGTTGCTGAGCCTGTTGGAACTGGTTGGACGAAAGGGCTGGCTGCCCTGGCTCCGCCGCTGGATATAACCTTGACGGTACGTTGATCACGGCAAGCAAGCGCAACGAAGTCATGGCGGTCGTATCGCGTGCTTCGACCGTCGGGTGGCGAGAAATGCAGGTTAACCGCGGACGCCGATCGGCCGCGCGGGGAAGACCTTAGTTACAGCCTTTTCCCGCCCGTTTGCGAGCGCGTTCGTCAAGGATCTCCTGATACTTGACCTTCTGCTCGTCGTCCAACAGGGCCATGATCCGCTCAGCGCGTTGCGCGCGCAAGGCATTGACCTGCGGATCGATGGTCTTACGAACCGCGTGGTACTGCTTGCCGATCTCGTCGTAGATCTCGTTGACGTCTTCGACCTGCTCCGGGCTCAGGCTCAGCTCCATGCGGAGGGTGGCGATGAGTTCCTTGCGGTATTGCGAGGAAGATTTCTTGACCGGAGTCACGACGCGGGCATCGGCGGTTTGCACGGCGTGGAAACGGTGGGCCGCCGCGCCGAGCACCAAGCCGGCGGCGAACACCAGACCCAGGTAGAGGGCCGCTATTTTTTTCGGTTGACCGTTCATTCCCCGTTGCTTACCAACAGCCAGAGATCGCCGTCACGCTGGTCGACGGCGTCTTGAGCCAGGACGTCGACGTATCCCCATTCCCGCACTTCCAGCGACTGCTGCGGCTGCCACATTCCCACGGAAGCCACGAGCAATGCCGCCGCCGCCCCGGCCACGGCCGCCACCCTCGTCGCCCAGATCCGCAACGGCGCCAGCCAACCCGGGCTGCGCCGAGCGTCGATCTTCGCCCACAGCCCCGGCATGAAGCCGGCGCTTGGCTCGGGCGCCGGACAGGCGGCCCGGTAGAGCTTCCAGATCCGCTCGAGTTTCTCTTCCAGCAAACGGCTCATAAGTCCACTCCGTCGAGAGTCTATCAAATCCTACCCTGATCCTTCAAATTCTCGAGCGCTTTCAGCGCACGCTTCCGGGCCCGAAACAGCCGAACCTTCAGCGCGTTTTCCTTGACGTTGTAAATCTCCTGCAACTCCTTGAGCGTCATGCCCTCGATCTCTTTCAACGTCAGCAAAATGCGATCGTCGTCGGATATGCTCTCGAACAACGCTCCGACAACCTGCCTCACTTCATCGTGTCGAACATCCTCCTCGTGCCGTTTGCCGCTCCGCGAGGCGTCCGCCGCGATCACCTGCTCCTCGCTCAAATCTGCCATCGCCACGCTGCCCGACCGCCGCCGCTTTCGCAGATAGTCGTAGGTCGTGTTCACCGTCAGGCGATGAAGCCAGGGTTCAAAGACCTGCGGCAGACGCAACTGATCGAGCGAGTAGTAGAGCCGTACGAATACATCCTGCGTAACATCTTCAACGTCCTCCGGCCGTCCGATCAGCCGAAACACCGTACCGAGAATACGGCTTCGGTACGACCGGACGATCACGTTGAACGCCGAGGCATCTCCGGACTGTGCGAGCTGGATCGTCTCGGGATCGACGAGCATCTGGACCGACTATCGAATCAGCGCTGAACATAAGCGCCCGCCGTACCTGAGTCCGCTTTGCCCGCACTCCTGGGCCTCAGAACGTAGGGCGCAACAGCAGAGGAATAGGTTACTGCAAAGCGGCGACAGAGGTCAGTGGCCCTAGCCTGCATGTCTCACCACCCGACGGTCGAAGCACGCGATACGACCGCCAGGACTTCGTTGCGCTTGCTTGCCGTGCTCAACGTACGGTTCAAGTACGCCTGCGCGCGCCAAGCGGCTCGCGCCTCGTCCTGACGGCCCTCTCACGCACTGCGCCTCACCACATGGTGAGAAATGCAGGCTTGACACCGACTCATGTGCCACGGCTGGTGACTAACGGCCACTGACCACTAGTCGCCAAGCCACTGCCTTGATGACGCCTTCAGCAGAGAGCCGTTCGTTCGCCGACCGGCCTGCCGTTGTGCTTCGGGCGGATCGAAGTAGCCGTTGCCGTTGGCATCGACAAAGATGGGGTTTGTGAACGAGAACGAGCTGTAGTTGTCGAAAGGCGTCCCCCAGCGCTTCTCGGACGACGCGATCACCGCGTACCAGGAGTCGCGTTTCGGTTTCACGATCAACTCGGCGGCGAAACGTAGCGCCTTGTCTTCGACGGCGGGTGCGTTGACTTCGTAGGTGGTCAGAACCTCGCCGTTGCGAATCACTTCGACCGTTTCCACAGGCACCCACTTGGGAGACTGCACGTCGATTCGCAGTGTGACCGAGCCATCCGTGTCCGGAACCAGCGAGCCGACCGGGGCGCCATCGCCGGTGAGGTGGATGTAGGGACCGTGGGCGGTGGTGGCCGCCCGACTCTTGAGCGCGGTCACGACCGCTTCCGGATCGATCTCCCAGGGGTTGTCCGTGATCGATTGAATGTAGTTCCTCGGATAGCCGGGGACGTGATCGGGATAGCCGTGCGCATCGGTGTTCGCGACCCCGGCCACCAGGACTCCCTTGTTGAGGAAGCGGTACCAGTCAAGCAGCTTCTGGTCGACGACCTCCGTCCTGCCGATGCGGTCTTCGGTCTGATCGGTGAGCATGTTGAAGACTTCGAACTGGTCGAAGCTGCCATCGAAGAAGGCCGGATCGTAGTCACCGCTCTTCGGATCCAGGCGCGTGTCGAAGTAGCCGCTGCGGGGGTTCGGGTCCCAGCGGCGCGGATGATTGACCTGAATGATCTCCTCGCCGGGGTCCAGCCGAATCAGGCGAAAGAATTCGGACGGCGTCCGGATCGAATGACGGAAGGAACGGTCCTTCCAACGGTTGACTTCGAGCGGAAAGCTGTTGAAGTGTCCGAAGGCGGTGTCGATTTCCGCGCCGATCGTCGACTGCAGGAACTGCTGCAGGTTGAGCTGCCGGATGTAGGGCGAGTAGTCCTTGAGGATGTTGTGATCGGTAGCGGTGAGCAGATCGATGCCCTCCGCGGCGGCGACGATGGCCCCTTCGCGCAGCGGAAACGTGAGGTGCAGATGGCAATCGGCGGAGATGAAGCCGTCGGTTTCGATGACTGGCTCCAGCGTCGAATCGAGATAGGTGGTCTTGCCGGCTTCGATGCGGATCTGCTGGCGGTCGAGGGAATACTCGGTTCCGCGACTGATGTAGACCGCGTAGTCGCCGGCGGGCAGGACCTTCTCTTCACGCCCGGAGTGCGTGACCAGGTAATTCTCCCAGCGGCCGACGACAGGCGGCTCGCCGCCGCCGGCATGATCGAAATAAAGCCGCGCCGGCAGGTAGCGGCCACTGACGGCTTCGGTGATCTGGAAGTTGAGTTTGCCGACCGGCTCTCCGGACTGGAGGACGACGCGGGCGTCCGCGTCGGGAGCGGCATCGGCGCTGACCCGCCGATGGGTGCTCAGATTGAATGCCAGGAGCGCCGTGGCGAGAACAGCAAAACCGCCGCGAAGAAGGAACTCGGGGTTTCTCATGGTTGATCCCTCCTAACTTGGATTTCTTACCACCTGACGGCCGCAGCAGGCGATAAAAGGCCGTGATTCGTGACCCGCACGGACTTCGCCTCGCCGCCTGGTGAGATATGCATGCTAACGTTCTTCGGTTGACTTGAGGACGATATCCTTGAACTCCACCCACATCGGCTTCCCGGAATGCATCTGCAGGCCGATCACACCCCGGTCGATGCGCTTCGAGGACTCCTGGTCGATCACTTGCGAGGCGGTCTTGCCGTTGATCGTGAACGAAAAGCGTTCGCCTTGAACGATGACATGAACCAGGTTCCATCCGTCGGGCCTGACGTCGCTTGGAGTCAGCGCGTCTTCGAGATCCCGAAAGGTCCTGTCTCCTGATTCGCTGATCGTGACGACTTGCCCGCGGTTGACGAGGTTCGACCCGCGCGGGTAGCCGTGGAAGTCCCAGGCGCCGAGCACGCTGGGCCCGATCCCGACGTGGCCGAAATCGGCGTGATAGCCCGCGACGCGGTGCGTTTTGGAATGGCCGAGCAAGCCGCGGATGTGAATCCCCGAGTTGGCCGGCGAGCTGATCCGGTAGGAGAGCTTCAGCTCGAAATCGCTCAATTCCCCTCCGGTCCAGATGAGGTCCGAGCCCTCGCCCTGCGTGCTGCCGACGATCCGTCCGTCGCGGACCGACCAGTCATCTTCGCGCTCGGCCGGGACAACCCGCCAACCATCAAGGCTCACGCCGTCGAAGATCGGAACGAAGCCGTGATCCGAGGCGCCGGCCGCGGCGAAAACGATGCCGAGGGCGATAAGTAGTGGCAGCAGGCGGAGCATGGTCGGAAGTCGCCGCGGTTTCGTCAGCGCGAGCCCGAAGCATGTTCGTTGGCGCACGCCGGTTCGATTCTACCTTGAAAACGGATCCGGTTGGGCGGGCTCCTATAATGAAGCCCATGCATAGGCTCGATCGTCGCGACTTTCTGACTTGCGCGGGTGGATGGGCGGCCGCCTCCCTCTTCGGCTGCGGCGGACGGCAACCGGCGTCTGACGCGCCTCCGCAGCGATTCGAGTTTGTGACTCACGTTGTCGGCGCGAACACGGCCATTCAGGGTGAGGGGTTTTTCGAGGCTATCGATATCGTGCATGGCCTCGGGTTCCGCACGCTCGAGATCCTGCTCGTCCTAGGGCGCCTCGAAGCCACACAGGGCCAACACCCGGGTTTCCGCTACGACCAGCTTGCGGAGGAGCAGAAAGAGAAGATCAAGGAGGCGCTCGAGCCGTTCGACCAGGTAACGGTCCATCTGCCCTTCTCGATCCCCTACATGAATCCCGACGACGACGATGCCGTCGCGGACCTCGAGATGAGCATCGAGGCCAGCGGGTTCATGGGGGCCAAGGTCGCGGTGCTGCACCCCCAATCCGGCGGTACGCAGTTGGCGGAGACACGTCCCACGGTCATCGAGCGAACGCGCAAATGGGCGTCCATGGCCGCCGACCTGGGATTTCAGATCGCCTGCGAAACCAGCGTGCCGCGTTCGATTCCGGGACTCGTCGACTTTATCGACGAGATCAACCACGACAACGTCGGGGTGACGCTCGACGTTGGACATCAGGCTCGCTTCGATGAGCTGTCGCACGTCAAGCCCGAGGATTACGGGACGCCCGAAGGCATCAAGGCGTACAATGACGTCAACGTGAAGATCGTCGAGGCGCTGGGCGAAAAGCTGTTCCATCTGCACGTCCACGACATCGAGCCCGACACCTGGCGCGAGCACAAGCCGCTCGTCCACAGCTTCATCGATTACCCTCGGCTGCTTTCCAAGCTGCGGGAGATCCAGTATCCCGGCGTGCTGATCTTCGAGATCGGCGGCGAAGGCGAAGCGATGCCCGCGTACCTGCGGGATTCGAAGCAGAAGCTCGACGGCTATCTCGCCGCCTGACCGCCTGTGGTGCAAGCCGAGCAGAAAGCGTTACGGGCTCAACGCTTCATATCGGAGATGTAGCATCCGACCGCCGTGGTGAAGCGTGGGGTGAACGATTCGCCCGCGAGGACCAACTGCAAAGCTTCCTCGAGGTCGTGCTTCGTCGGGCGCGGACGGACCTTTCCGAAATCGACCTGGCGGTCGTCGATCCGGCCGCGATAGGCCAGGAGGTTGTCGGAAGTAAAAACCGCGGCCTCGGGTGTCACGCTGGCTCGAGTCAAGTCCACGAGCCGATGCTCCGGGTCGCGGAGCGCATCGAAGTCGTACCCGAAGTCTTTCAGGTGTTGCCGAATGGCGTCCGGCGTCTCGGCGGGGTTTGGATACACGAGCCAGAACCGTGCCCCTTGGTCCGCGAACTCGGCCTTGAGCCGCTTCACCTCCGGGGCGTAACGGTTCGAGACAGGACAATCGACACTGCTGAAGATGAAGACGCTTGCCGGAGCGTCCATCTCTTCGAGAGGGGCGACCGATCGTCCGTCGAGGTCAAGCAACACCACTTCCGGATCGGACCCGCCGCATGACAAGCTCATCAGCAGGATCGCGAGCACCGGCAGGACGATGTGAAGAGCGAGTGTCGGCTCCTTGCACGCCTTGCACAGTCCGGAGATTGGCATCCTGGAGTTCCCGCTCAGAACGATCCGTCCATCCAGGGGCGCTCTTTTCGGCGGCGGTTCGCCTCCCGTCGAAACCGCTCCCTCAAAGCTGATTGTACGGGGCCGTTTTGCGCCTGGCAAACCCGTCCCGTTGGCATGGCAAACAGGCAAACAGAGCCGGGCTCAGGGTTCCGACTGTCTGGCGCGCTCCGCAAGCGCCAGGTTGCGGCGGGCGTCTGCGTAATCGGGAGAAATTTCCAGGGCCTTCTTGTAGTGGCGGATGGCTTCGTCAAGCTTGCCCATCGCACCCAGAGTGTTAGCCAGGTTGTTATGAGCCTCGGCGTATTCAGGGGCGAGCCGCAGGGCTTGCCGGAACTCGCGGGCCGCGGCGTCGAGATCGCCCTGCGATCCCAACACGATGCCGAGGTTGTTGTGTGCTTCCGGGTTGTTCTTGTCCGCGGCAACCGCTTCCTTGAAATGCCGCATCGCCGCGGGCACGTCGCCGCGGGCGAACAGCGCGATCGCAAGGTTGTTGTGGGAGGGAGCGTGGTCCGGAAGATGGCGGAGCGCGGTGCGGTAGTGGCCGATCGCCTCATCCGCCTTGCCCAAAGACTCGCTCGCGACGCCCAAGTTGTAGTGCGCGTAGGGATAGTTCGGCTTGATCGCCA
Source organism: Bryobacterales bacterium (assembly GCA_028819575.1). Lineage (GTDB taxonomy): Bacteria > Acidobacteriota > Terriglobia > Bryobacterales > UBA6623 > JAPPLB01. The sequence continues at coordinate 15,646 of JAPPLB010000025.1, forward strand.
GAGCCCTGCGGAAAAAAGGGACCGCCTTGCCGGTGTCATTGGCTTCGAGGTAGAGATTTCCCAGCGCGTTGTGCTTTTCGTAGTCTTCGGGATGAATCTCCAACTGCTTCTCGTAACCGGCGATCTGCGCCAGCCGCTCCTTGCGTCCGAAGTCGCGGCTCAGCAGCGCCCAGTCGTTCGAGTCGCGCGGCAACACTTGAAACCACAGGTCCCCCATCTCCTCGGCTGTCTTCCAGCCGTACGTCACTCGTACCGGGGGATTCCTCGGATTCTCCGCGTTTCCCGTCGAGTTGTCGTACGTGAAACGCATCTCGATCACGGTTCCCCGAGGCAGGACTGGCGGCTTTGCGTAGCGGTATTCGTCCTGCCAGTCGAAGTCCCATCGCTCGATGCGCAGCAGCGGGTGTTTGGTCCCGTCGGGAAGAACGGCCCAACCATCCATTTGCTGTCCGAGATAGTGCGCGTGGGGGTAGATGTTGAGCACCTCGACATCCACCGGCAGAACGTAGCGGTCTTCGATCACGTAATGCTCTTCTCCAGGCGCGATGTCGATCGTCTTGGAGCCCAGGCGAAGAATGAAGGGTGTCCGCGACGGTTTCGCGGCGGTGAAATACAAACCGAGCGATGACTGGATCCGCTCCGGCTTTCCGGTCGGAAGCATGTGCATTTCGAGCACAAGGTCGGTGCCCGGCGACAGTTCCCACGCCATGTCGTCGGGACGAAGGACGGGCTGCTTGCCCGGCGTCCAGCCGATCCAGTGACCGGAGGGATCGAAGATCTCGTCCATGAACATGCTGCTCGCGAAACCGGGTCCCGGCTCCTCGGCGTCTCGCTGCCGGGAACGGCCGGAACGGTCCAGCAGCATCCGGGCATGATGCACGATCTTGGCGTTGCCGGGCCGGAACTCGAAGCCTTGGACGTACTTGGGTTCGGAAACGGGTATCGGAATCGCGAAGTTGCGAAAGACATCCTCTCCACCGGACGGCAGTTCGAAGGGCTCCGGCATCCGGATCACGAGATCCGGCTCGCCCAACTGCCATCCCTGCGTCCACTCGGGCAAGGGAGGGAGGTCGGCAGGGTCTCCTTCGGGAGCGCCTCCGGCAACCCACTCTTCGATCATGGCGATCTCTTCGCCGCTCACCCGCCGCACGCCTTCGAAATCTCCATAGCCCGGTTCGGGAAGCCAGGGCGGCATGTAGCGGCTCTGCGTGACGGTCTGAACAAGCTCCGCGCGGCGGCGAACGTCGTCGTAGGTCAGCAGCGGAAAGGGACCGGATTCACCCGGCCGATGGCAGCCGGCGCAGTTCCTGTAGATCACCGGAGCGATATCTCGCGTGAAAGTCCAGCGGCCCGGCTCTGGGCGGGACGCCGGTTCCGTCGATGTCGGGGCCGCGCAACCGCAGGACAAAGCGATTGCCAGAGCGGCCGTCAAGCACGCCGGACGGAAGCGAGATGGTTTTTCCGGACGACTCACAACTGCTTATCCGACGGTAAGCGACAGGCGCGTCTTCCAAGTCAGGATGAGGAAGACACGCACCCGCGCCCGTGGGCTGATTGTAGATGCCTGTCGGATCGCGAGGCAAACGCGGAAGAGCCCGCGTTAGGTATGAAGGACGAGGGCAAGGAAAAAGGCCGGCCCGTGAGGGCCGGCCCCTTGTTGAAAAGTTGTTCAGTCTCGAGAGCTAGAAGAAGAGCTTCAGCCCGAACTGAAGAATCCGCATGTCCTGCCGCGTACCCCGGATCTCGCCCTGACGAGAGCCGTCCGGCGTGAGCTGGGTGATCGAAGAATACGACAGGTTGCTCGAAGGCTGGTTGAAATACGGCGTATTGAACGCGTTGTAGAACTCCGAACGGAACTGGAGCTTGATCGCCTCCGTGATCTGGAAGTTCTTGAAGAGGCCGAAATCGACCCTCCGCTGCCCCGGCGAGTCCAGCACGTTATAGCCCAAGTCGCCGAAGTGGCACAGGTCCTGCCGCTCGGGAATGCGGCAGGTGACCCGCTGGAACGCGCTCGGTTGGTACCACAACTTGCGGTTCTGGCCGGCGAACGCCGGCTGCCCGACAAGGTCAGGCCGCGGGTTCTCCTCGACGACATTCAGATCGCCCCGGTTGGCCCGGATCGAGTAAGGGAAACCGGTGCGCAGCGAGACGATCCCGTTCGACTGCCAGCCGCCGATGATGTGCTTCAGAGGCCCCGGCAGGTTCCTGCCCGGCATATCCCAGACGAAGTTCGCGACCATGTAGTGCCGCTGGTCGAACCGCAGCCGTCCGCGGTCGCAGGTTCGGCAGAAACGCGGCCGCTGAATCTGCGCGCCCTGGTTGCCGCCTGCTTCGCCGTCGCCGTGGGTTTTCGAGAAGGTGTAGGCGACACCGAACATGAAACCGTTCGAATAACGCTTCTTCAACTCCATCTGCAAGCCGTGGTGGAAAGCGTTCTGGTAGGTATCCAGGTACCGCACCGTCGAGAGGTTCTGCACGCCCAGCTCCGGCGTGGCGGGGTCGTAGAATCGCGGGAACGGCCGGTTTGCCTGGATTGCGCTGTCCGGCGAAGGTTGGGGCGAGTTCCAGTTGCGCATGCTGTTGCCGACATGGCGCATCGCGTGGCCGACGTAGCCCAGGGTCAACTGGGTGTTGAACCCCAGGTCGCGCTGGAGGTCGAAGCTCCACTTCCACATGTCGCCATCCTTTGTCTCCGGATTGACCGTCACCGTGTTGACGGGGTCCCCGAGGTTGCTGGGAAGCGCGCCGACGTTGTCCAGGAACGGGTCGTCCAGCGTGATCGCCAGGTTGGGGTCCCGGATTTTCTGCGTTCGCAGGGTGAACGGCTCTCCGCCGACCCCGGCGACCGTGATGGCTTGAGCGGGGTCCATGGTCTGGATGAACTCCGTCGCGGCGGCCAACGGGGGATTCAGGTTCAGAATCGACCAGTTGTTCCAGTGCATGAGGTTGTCGAAGTAGCCTGCGGCAACCCTAACGACCCACTTCTCGGTCGGGCGGTAGGCGATGCCCAGACGCGGCATGAAGAAGCGAATGTCCTGGTGGAACAGCTTGATGGCGCCGCCCTCACCCAACTCCGGCGGTCCCATGGTGGGGATTTGCCGCCCCGTATCCGGATCGGTAAAACCGCCGTTGCCGATAGCGGTGCCCGGCGCATGGTTTTCGTCGGGGAACAGGACCGTCCGCAGGAAACCGCCCCGATCTCGAATGTTGCCGTTGTAGTCGAACCGGAAGCCCATGTTGATCGTCAGCCGCGGGCTGAACTTCCAGTCGTCCTGGATGTAGTAGCCCTGGCGGACGGCGACCGGGCTGGTGATGGCGACCCCTTCGGGCGTTTCCGTCGTGGAGGGGATGCCCATCAGGAACGAGGCATGGTTGAGGCCCGCCTGGTTGCCGCTCCAACGCACCCGGCCCCGGCCCAGGTTGGCGGCGCCGTCGTGCATCGTCAGCCGGTAGACCTCCATGCCCATCTTCAGGTTGTGGGAACCCTTGATGACCGACAGGTGGTTGCCGAACTGCTGGTTGTTGGGGTTGTTGTACTCGCGGCCGTCGTTGATGTTGTAGAGGCTCAAGTTGGGATAGCCGTGCTCGTCGGTGTCGAGTTGTCGGCCCGAGCCCGCCACGATGTGGAACGGCCCGATGCCGAGGCCCGGCATGTTGAAGCTTTCGTCTCCCCTGCGGGGACTGAAGCTTCCCCGGTTGAACTTCTGGAAGCCGAACCGGAGCTCGTTGATCATGTTCTGGTTGAAGGTGTGGATCCACTGCGTGGCGACGTTGTAGGTGTTCTCCCCCCGGGTAGTCATGAAGTTCGGGTTCAGGGTAGGGCTCAACCGATGACTTTTCGAGACCGCAAGCCGTCCGAAGACGCGGTCGGTGTCGCTGAAGTGGTGATCGACTTTCGTGAAGTATTGATTCACGGTAAGCGGAAAGACGAGCCCCTGGCGGCGCGTGAAGTCCAGGGGGTCCGGCTGGCGGAAGTCGGCCCGCGCCACCACCGGCAGGATGTTGTCCCGGATTCCGGGATGGATGCGGTCTGACGGGATGGTGTTGTTGGGAAAGGGCTCGCCGGTGAACGGGTCGTAGATCAGGATGGGCTGGCGCATCCCGCCCCCGGAACGAGGCGTGGGTGTCATCAGCTCCGAGAAGTCGCCCCCGCGGAACGAATCATGGGGAAAGAAGCCTTCCGCAACGCTCTTCGTCCGCTCCCGGCGCGCTTCCCAGGTGAACATCCAGAACGTCTTGTTCTTGACGATCGGGCCGCTCGCGACGAAGCCGAACTGATTACGGATGCGCTGGTTGACCTCTCTGCGCTGGCTGGCGGGCCGCTCGAAGTTCAGGAAGTAGGGCTCGGCGTCCATGGCGTTGTTGCGCAGGAACTCGTAGAACGTGCCGTGCAGCTCGTTCGTGCCGCCTTTGAGCGAGATGTTCGTTACGGCGCCGCCGCCAAAGCCGACCTCCGCCGAGAAGGAGCTGGTCTGGAGCTTGAACTCCTCGATCGCCTCGAGGGCGGGCACGAACGGTGTGATCGAGCGCCGTACGTCTGAGGTGTCGGTGCCGTCGAGGCTGACCACCTGGTGAAGCTCGCGCACGCCGTTGGCGCTCACCGAATAGCTGCCCTCGGGGATGTAACCGCCGTCGCCCCGGTTCATGCCGGAGCGCTGTCCGAACTGCACGCCCGGAACCAGGACCGCCAACTGCACGATATTGCGGCCATTGAGCGGCAGTTCGATGATCTGCCGGTTTTCGATCACGCTGCCGACCGTCGTGTTCTCGGTGTTGAGCGTGATCGCGTCGGCGGCGACTTCGATGGTTTCGGTAACGTCGCCGACTTCCATCGTGAAGTTGGTTCGAACCTGCGCCGTGGTCTCCACGCGGACTCCGCTCACCGACTGCGTCTTGAAGCCGTCCAGCTCGCAGCGGACGGTGTAGTTGCCCACCGCCACGTACGAGAAGCGGTAGTTGCCTGTTTCGTTCGTCGTTACGGTGGTCGTAATGCCCGTGTCCACGTTCGTCATGGTCACCGTGGCGCCGGGGATGACCGCGCCCGTGGCGTCCGAAACCAGACCCTCAATGGTCTGCGTGGTGGTTCGTTGCGCGTGAAGGGGGAGCGTTACCAACCCCAGCAGCACAACAAGCCCGATCACGCTGAAGAACTTTGCCTTCCGATTGGATGGAATCATGTTGTTTTTTTCCTCGAGAAAGTTCGATCTCTGGCAATGTGGGAGTGTCCTCTACCAACTGCTCGGATCGTGCACTATGGCGCCCCCGGGCAAACTACCCCCCCCAACCTAAGTCTGAGCCGAAGGTACCACAGGCCCAACGGGAAGTCAAACAATGCTGTGAGTGCTTGGCGCTGAATGGGCGCCCTTGTCCCTCGGAAAAACGGATAGTAATCGGCGGGTCAGGTTGGGGCGGTGGTGGCGAACCAGTCTTCGGGGAGTTGGCCTTCGGGGAGGAGGTCTCCCTTTTCGAGGTAGCGGGTCTTGCGGGCGTAGCGAGCGGCGTGGGGGTCGTGGGTGACGATGACGATGGTCTTGCCGTGCTGCTCGTTGAGCAGGGCGAGGACGTTCAGCGCTTCTTTGGCGGAAGCGGCGTCGAGGTCGCCGGTGGGTTCGTCGGCCAGTATGATCGCCGGGTCAGTCACGATGGCGCGGGCGATGGCGACGCGCTGCTCCTGTCCGCCGGAGAGCTGCCGCGGGTAATGATCGATGCGGTCGCTCAAGCCGACGATATCGAGGGCCGTCCTGGCGTTCTCGAGGCGCTGTTTCTTGTTGAGACGGGTCAGCAGCAGCGGCAGCTCCACGTTCTCCAAGGCGGTGAGGACGGGGATGAGGTTGAACGTCTGGAAGATGTAGCCGATGTTCTCACTGCGCCATGCGGCGAGTTCCTTTTCACCCATGCCGCCGATATCGTCGCCGAGCACGGTCAGGCGGCCCGCCGTCGGCCTGTCGATGCCGGCGATGAGATGGAGCATCGTCGACTTGCCGGACCCGGAGGGACCCATCAGCGCCAGGAAATCGTTGCGCGGGATGTCGAGGTCGACGTTGTTGAGCGCCAGCACGCTGAACTCGTCGCGGCGGTACTCCTTGACCACGCCTCGCAGCTCGACGGCTTGCTCGCTCTGACCGGTTTCTTCGCTCATCACTGCCTCACTCGAATAGGGGCTCCGTCCTGGAGATCCTGCGGCGGAGAGACGACGATCTCCTCGCCGCCGGACAGACCGCCGCCGATCTCCACGCCGCGCGGCGTCGTCTTCCTCACAGTGATCGCGCGCTTGGTGGTGCGGCCGTCTTGAACAACGAAAACACTGTCTCCGTTCACCAGGGCGGAGGTGGGAATCGTGATCGTCGGGCGCGCGGGCGCGGCGTCGGCGGGCTGCTGCTCGGCGAGGAACGCGACATTGGCGTTCATCTCGGGCCGCAGGAAGGAGTCCGGCTCCAGAATCTGCACCTTCACCTGAACCGTGGCTTTCTGGCGGTCGGCTTCAGGCGACATCTCGACGATGGTGCTCTTGTATTTCCGATCGGGAAAGGCGTCGGTGGCGACGACGGCGCTTTGGCCCATGGTGAGCTTCGCGAAGTCGTCCTGGCTGATATCGAGCTCGACCTGCAGGTCGTTCAGGTCCGCCAGAGAGACGACGAACCCCTTGGCCCCGCGCTCTCCCACGAAGCTGGTCGTGATGAACTCGCCCACCTCGACGTTCCTCTCGAGAATCGTACCTGTCACGGGCGCGCGAATCACCGTGGCGTCGAGCTGCGTGCGGGTGAACGCCAACTCGCCTTCGGCTTGTTTGACCTGTCCTCGCACGAAGTCGATTTCTTCCTGGCGCGGGCCGATGCGAACGAGCTCGTAGGCGCGGTCCAGAGATGCCACGCGGGCTTGCCTGGCGTCGTAACGAGCTTTGGCGTCATCCAGGTCTTGCTGCGGCACAACGCCTTCCGCATGGAGAGTGCGAACGCGATCGAGGTTGACACGGGCGTTTTCGAGGTCCGCCTTGGCTTCCGCGAGGTTCGCACGGGCAAGTTGAATCTCCTCAGGGCGGGAGCCGGCTTCCAGTTCCGCGAGCCGTGCCTGCAAGGCCGCGAGATTTCCTTCAGTCTGGCGGACCCTGGCGCGGTACTCGTCATCCTCGACACGTACGATGGGGTCCCCTTTGCTGACGGCGTCGCCTTTTTCGACGCCGATCCAGGCCACCTTGCCGAGAACTTTGGAGGCGACTTCGATCTTGTAGTGCGCGATGACGTAGCCGGCGGCGTTGAGGACGACTTGCTGACCGCTTGAACCTGCTGTTTGCGGAATCACTCTGATGGTGTCGACCTCGATCAGCCCGGCCTCGGCAAATCCGAAGCGCCAGATTCCGAGCGCGATGAAGGCGACAACGCCGATGATGATCCACCATTTCGCCCAGCGCGCCGGCTCGCCGCCGCGTTGTGAGCGGTCGATCTTGAGGCTGGCGAGCCTCTGATCGACTTGCCGGGTATCGCTAGCCATTGATCTGGTCGAGAAGGTCGGCCGGGACTTCCAGCCGCTGCCACAAGCTTGCAGTGTAGCGGTTTCGGCTCTGCTTCATCCGTGAGGCCGGCTAGCCTGCATTTCTCACCACGCGGCGAGTCGAAGTGCGTGAGAGGGCCGTCAGGACGAGGCGCGAGCCGCTTGGCGCGCGCAGGTGTACTTGAACAGTACATCGAGCACGGCAAGCAAGCGCAACGAAGTCATGGCGGTCGTATCGCGTGTTTCGGCCGTCGGGTGGTGAGAAATGTAGGCTAGACGTTGCGCATCGAGCCGAGGACCTCCTGCCGCGCCGCCGCCCGTGCGGGAAGCACTCCTCCCAGCACACCCATGAACGCCGCGAAACTCATGCCGAGCAGCAGTGCGCCGGACGTGATTTCGAACTCGAAAGTGGTGATGCTGAACGTGATGAAGTTTCCGATCCGGCCGCCAAGGCCGTCCAGAGGCAGAACCAGCAGACAACCGAGCATCCCGCCCAGCAAGGAAAGCAGCAGCGACTCGAAGAGGAACGAGAGCAGTACGCTGCCTCGTGAGAAGCCCAGCATCCGCAGAACGCCCACTTCGCGAGCACGCCGAGCGACGGCCGCGTACATTGTGTTCATTGCCGCAAAACTGCTGCCGATGGCCATGATGATCGAGACGAACACGCCCAGAGTCTGAACCGGTTGGCCGGACATGGTCTGCTTTTCGTAGTACTCGCGTTCGCTGAGCGCCTCGAGCAGCAGCCGTTGGTCGTCGGTAACGCGGTTTTTCAGCGCCGCGGCGGTTGTTTCGTCCTCTGCCCGGAGCAAAGCCGTGCTCAACGTGCCGCCACGGCCGAGGTCGACGGCGAGCAGATTGGCGTCAGCCCAGATTTCACTGTTGTAGGCCGACTTGCCCGCGTCGAAGACGCCGACGACTTCCCACTCGCCCCGGCCGAAGTTGAGCATGTCACCGATGGAGGTTCCTTCGTTTGTCTCGAAGATGCCCCGGCCGACCGCCACTTCGCGTTTGCCGGGGTCGAACCAGCGGCCCCGGGAGATCTGCAGAGTTCCTGCCGTTTCGCGGAGCCGGATTCCCATCGGAGGGAGTCCGCGGACGTTCACGTTGGCGACCTCGTCAGGGTTGCTCCTGAACGGAAGATTGAACACCGTGATCACTTCGAGCGACGCCATCGGCTCACCGTTTTCTTCGGTGATCCCCTCGATGAACTTGAGGTTCTGGAACTGCTCGCGGGTGACGGTGCTATTGAGCTCCGCAGTCGAACCCTGGCGCATGACGATCACGTGCAACGGATCGCCCGTCACCGCGAGTGCGCCGTTGAGGCCGCTGATAAGCGCGCTGATTCCTACCAGCACGGCGACCGAAAGGGCGATGCCCAGCGCCGTCATGATGGTGGTCGTCTTGCGAACGAACAGATTGCGGATGTTGTAGGAGAGGGGGATGGCCATTGCAGGGATGTATGGTTGTCAGCCGGCGTGGCGAAGCGCGTCAGTGACTCGAGTGCGCGCCGCAATGATCGCCGGCACGATCGAACTGATGAGGCCGATGAGGAGGGCGACACCGAGGCAAAAGAACACTCCCCACCAGGGCAGGATGAGTCCCTCGAAGAAACCGACCAGCATTTCGGTGGCCATGCTCGTCACCAGGTAGGTCAAAGCCGTCCCCAACACCCCTCCCACGAACGCGATGAGCACCGCTTCGCCGATGATCATTGACAACACAGTGGCCGAAGTGAAGCCGAGAGTCTTCAATACGCCGATTTCCTGAATGCGCTCGCGGACCGACATGGCGACCGTGTTGCCCGACACCAGCAGAATCGTGAAGACAACTGCGCCCGCGATGCTCAACAGAAAGAGCTTGACGTTGCCCATCTGGCTCACGAAGGAGAGCTGAAAGGCCCGCTCGGTTTCGGTCTTGGTCGGCTGGGGCGCATTCCGGAACATATCATCGATGGTCTGCGCGACTCGGGGTACGTCGTCAGCGGAGCGGACCCGAATGTAGAACGTCCCGACCTCTCCCCTGCGGTTCTCGGGCAGGCTTTCTTCGAAGTACTTCCAGTGAAAAAAACTGTTGTTGTCTTCCGGTCCTTCGAAGATGGCTCGGACGACGACGTCGAGATCGATGGGGTAGATGTCGCCGACGAGGGTAAAGCGGTCACCGAGCTTCAGGCCGGTGCGGTTCACGACGGAGCTGCCGATCGCGATGCCCTGCCGATCGCGAAGCCAGGCCTGGTATTGGTCTTCCGGGATGCTGACTTCGGTGAGGACTTTGAATATCTGTTCGGGATCGACGGCGAAACGAGCGAAGAACTCCTCCGGCCGATTGTCTTTGTACTTCCCCCCGAACCAGGAGAACTTTGTCATGGTTTCGAGGCCGTCGACGTCTCGGATGCGGCTTTCGTAATACTGCGGCAGCTCCATCGCCAGCGACACGCGGTGCCGCACAATGAGACGCAGGGCTTCCTCTTCGGGTCCGTCGCGAAAATAGAACGCCGCGTAGACGGACAGCAGCACGCCGACCAGCAGGAGCGACATGGTGATGCTGGCGACGGTCAGAATCGTACGGCGGCGATTCCGAAGCAGATTCTTGAAGGTGAGGGGGATAAACCTGAGCATGGCGGCCACAGGGAGCGACTTTCCTGGATTGTAGCAGTCGTCTTTCGCCGCCACGCTGCAACTAAGAGAGCTCCGCGCGTGTCGAGCCTATGGCGAAGAAGATTGCCGCGCGCTAATGCGCGGGGTGGAGCGGCTGATCGGCCGCATCCGTCGTCTCGCGGCTTGCTGCGAAGCCTCGGCCTGCGGTTGCCCTATTCGCCGAGAACATGCAGAGCAATGATTCTCTGGTGCGCGCGGCGGCGGTGCTCGAAGACGTAGATGCCTTGCCAGGTTCCGAGCGCGGGGCGGCCCCGGCGAATGGGGATGGAGAGTTGACTCTGGGTGAGGGCGGCCCGGATGTGAGCCGGCATGTCGTCGGGACCTTCCATGGTGTGGGTGTAGAGCTTGTTGTCCTCGGGGACAAGGCGGCTGAAGAAGGTTTCGAGATCTCTGACGACATCGGGGTCGGCGTTTTCCTGGATGAGCAAAGAGGCGGAGGTGTGTCGGAGGAAGATGGTGAGGAGGCCTTCCTGAATGCCGAGACTCTCGACCCAGGAGCAGGTCTCTCGGGTGACTTCGTAGAAACCTTTACCGCGGGTTGGAACGGTAATCTGGCGGGTGAACTGCCGCACGAGTCCATGTAGTGTAGCTGACTGGTCGGGTAACTTCGTGCTGCAACGGACGCCGACTTTCCGGGACAATACGGTCTTGGTTTGCTGATGCGGCACGGAAGGATTGTTGGTGTGCTCGCCTTGGTGGCCGCCTGCCTGGGCTGCGCGGCGAAAGAGCGGCTCGTTCGCGCGGCGGATGCACCGCGGGTGGAGTTGATCCGTTCATTGAAGGACTTCGAGCTCGATGCGGGGTTCGAGGAGACGGACAACTTCTCGCAGTTGTCGAGCCGCGCCTACATCGACTACCGATGCTATTTCACGGGCAAGCTGAAGCTTCCCTCGGACTACTACAAGCTCAAGCTGCGCCACGGAACGCCAACAGGCTGCCCGATCGACGAGGCAAAATACGACGTCTTCTTCTATCGGGTCGAAGCCGCAGCGAGCGGGCATACGCCCATCACGCCAAGTCTCGAGAAAGCGAGCGTCGAGCGGACACTGGTCGTGGTTCCCCATGAGGACTTCCACAACGATTCGAGAATGGAAGGTTGGCCCACGGCGATCCGTGAAGCAGCTTCGACGCTGGTAGGGTTTCTTGCGGCGGCTGCGTTCGCGAAGAAAGAGTTTGGGGAGTCGTCGCCGGAGTATCTCAGGCTTTCACGTGAGCCGGAAATTTTCTTGCGCAAGGCGGAGATCGTCAACAGGCATGCCGCTGGCTTGGCCGAGCTTTACCGCAAGAGCCGGGATGGGCAGATCGCCAGGACGAGGGTCCTTGAACTGAAGAGAGCGCTCTTCGGCCTCCTGCGCGGCGAATGTGCGGCGCTGCCGGACGCTTGGTCGTTCAACAAGCATCTCAGCGCCTTGAACAACGCCGGGCTGGCTTTCGACCTGACGTATACGCGGCACTACCCGCTGCTCTATCGTGTGTCCCGCGCGGCCGGCGGGTTCTTTCCATCGCAGTTGGACCAGACCATCGCCGCGCTGCGGCCGCCTTCCGGGAGGAAGTCGTTTTCCGAGGAGGAAGCGGTGGCGTACTTCCGAAGACGACTGAAGGACCGGCAGGCGAGTGGCCGTGATCGAGCGGCTTACTCCCGGTCAGATCTGCAACTCGCCGATCGGTAATGGCGCACGGGGATCAATCTTCCGCCCGGGAGGACCTTGTCAAGGCGAGCTATTCCTTGGTGATCGTCTCGTCGAGGTTGAGGATGGTGCTGGTCACCATCGTCCATGCGGCGAGTTCCTGTTCGTCAACATTGGGATTGTGTGGCGAGTCACCCACCGCGAGGAGCTCGCGGGCCGCATCGGGTTGCCGGCGGTAATCTTCGGCTAGCTGTTGAAGCAGCGTGAGCAGAACGTCCTTCTCTTTCGGCGAAGGCTCCCGGGCCGTGGCGCGGCGGTAAGCAAAAGCGAGCCGCTCGGAGTCGTTAGACCCGCCTTCCGCCAGGGTCCTCTCGGCGAGGCCTCGCGCAGCTTCAACGTATGTCGGGTCGTTCATCAGGATGAGAGCTTGCAACGGCGTGTTCGTGCGAGGACGCCGCACGGTGCACTTCTCGCGGTCGGGAGCGTCGAAGGTGACGAGTGTTGGAGGCGGCACGGTCCGCTTCCAGAAGTTGTACATGCTGCGGCGGTAGAGGTCGTCGCCTTTGCCGACGAAGTACTGCTGCGCGGTGAAGCGGTCGCCAAACGACATTTCCTTCCACAGGCCCGGCGGTTGATAAGGATAGACGCTGGGGCCGCCGATTGTCGGCACGAGCAGACCGCTGACGGCGAGGGCATTGTCGCGAATCGTCTCGGCGGGCAAGCGGAAACGCGGACCGCGGGCAAGCTGTCGATTCTCGGGGTCCTCGGCCTGTCGCTCGGGGGTGGTGCGCGAGGACTGTCGATAAGTCGCCGAAGTCACGATCAAACGTTGCAAGGCCTTGATGTCCCAACCGGATTCGACAAACCGAATGGCCAGCCAGTCGAGCAGTTCGGGATGGGAGGGAGCCTCGCCTTGCGAGCCGAAGTCCTCGGCTGTCTTGACGAGGCCGACGCCGAAGTACATCTGCCAATAACGGTTTACGGCGACGCGCGCGGTGAGCGGATTCGAGCCTGAGACCAGCCACTTCGCGAGACCGAGGCGGTTGACCGGCGCGTCTTCTGGAAGCGGCGGAAGAACCGCCGGCACCGCTGCCGTTACCTTCTCGCCCTTGTTGCGATAGTCTCCGCGTCCCAACACGAACGTCTCCCGGGGTTCGTTCATGCTGCGCATCACCATGGTCGTCGGGATGTGTTCTTCCAGGTCGCTCTTGCGCTTGCGCTGCTCGCGAAGCATCGTGTAGGCGTCGCGATGACGCTGCGGCGCATAGTGCGTGAGGTAGTAATGACGCAGTGTCTGGTCTTGCGACCGGCAGCGGCTTTCTTCCTTCGCCTCTCTCTCTTGCGCGACTTGGACTTCGCCCTTCTTCTCGGCTAGCAGGTCACCGAACTGCGCGCAGGGATGGTCGGGTTGGCGCGAGGAGAGGATGGCGCGAATGGGTTCGTGGACGGCCAACTGCTCGACCTCGGCTTCTCCGAGCACACGGTCATAGACGCGCAGGTCATCGATGTCACCTTTGTAAGGTTCGCCGACGGATGCGTCGCCGATGCCGATCGGTCGACTGTTCGCAATCGAGCCGCTCAGGCTGTCGCGTGTGACCTTCATCTCGGCCGCCTTGCCGTTGAGATAGACGGAGACGCCGCCCGCCGTCCCGGAACCATCGGAGCTGACCGTGATTTGATGCCAGTCATTGAGACTGAGCTTCTGCGCCGATTCGAGAAGCACAGCGTTGTCGGGCCATTGGTGAACGAGCCGGACATAGAGCGTTTGCCCGCGGCGGTAGGCGCCGGTTTTTTCGGACTTGCCCAGGAAGAGTTCCAAGCCGGTACGGCTCTCGGCATCGGCGATCTTATGGAAAAGGCTCTTCGCGGAGGGCCGGGTGGCGCGCATCCAAAGCGCGATGGAGAAGGGATGGTCGCCGAGAGAGTGCTTCTGACCGAAGGTGACGTGCGTCTGACCGCTGAGGCGGACAGCACGTCCGACTTGCCCGTCAACGTAGGTGACTTCGCCGCGGTGGGTTTCGACCTCCCGGCTTTCGGCGAGTCCTGCGAGATTGTCCTCGAAGGCGAAGTGCGCCCTCAGGCCGTCTGCCGGGACGTTCGGAATCTCGGAGAGCGCCGTCGCCCTCCACGCGAATTCCAGACGATCGATCTCCGGCTTCGGCAGCTTGCGCTCGGTCTTGGCGATTTTGCGTTGAATGGCTGTGAGCAGTTTCCCGTCTGGTTTGCTGGGCAATTGCAGCATGGGAACGGCGTTGCCGCGTTGTCCGTCGAGTCCCTTCTCGGGAACGGAGTTGAAGAATGCATAGAAGCGATAGAAGTCCTTTTGCGTGATGGGATCATACTTGTGGTCGTGGCAGCGTGCACAGCCCACCGTCATGCTCATCCAGACGGTGGCGGTGGTCTCGAGGCGGTCGATGACATACTCGTTGTGGTACTCCTCGGGGATCGCGCCTCCCTCGTAGTTGATCATGTGATTGCGGTTGAACCCGGTGGCGACGAGCTGCTCGCGGCTGGGGTTGGGCAGCAGGTCTCCGGCAAGCTGCTCGATGGTGAACCGGTCATAAGGCATGTTTCGGTTGAACGCCTCGATCACCCAATCTCGCCAGTGCCACATGTCGCGGTGGGAATCGATGTGGTAGCCGTGGGTGTCGGCGTAGCGCGCCAGATCGAGCCATTCCATCGCCATGCGCTCGCCGTAGTGCTTCGATTGCAGGAGATCGTCCACACGCTCCTCGTAGGCGTCGGGGGAGTCGTCATCGAGAAAGGAATCGACTTGCTCGGGGGTGGGCGGCAGGCCGGTCAGGTCAAAAGTTGCGCGGCGCAGGAGTGTGATTTTGTCGGCCTCGATCGAAGGTTCGAGACTTTCCGCCTCGAGCCGCGCAAGGACAAAGTTGTCGATGGGGTTGCGCGGCCATGAGGCGTTCTCGACAGCAGGCGCCTCGGGACGCTCTGGGTGCCGAAATGCCCAGTGCGTTTCCCAGGGAGCACCCTGTTCGATCCACAAACGGATCAGGTCGATCTCGTCCCTTGTGAGCTTGCGCTCGGCATGGGGCGGGGGCATGCGCACCACTTCCTGCTGATGGCTGATGCGCTGATAGAGCCGGCTTGCGGCCGGGTCACCGGGGATGATGACCATGTAGCCGCCGCGGTCGGCGAAGGCTCCCTCTCTGGAGTCGAGGCGCAATCCCGCTTGACGTTGAGCTTCGTCCGGCCCATGGCAGGCGAAACACTTGTCGGAAAGGATGGGACGGATGTCGCGATTGAAATCGATCGCGGTTGGGGCTTCGCCGGATTGCAGGCCGGCAACGGCGAGAAGAGATGCGGCGGCAAGCCGAGCCGCTGACTGGGCTATGGAATGGCTGATGGGCACTGCCAACTATGATACTGATACGGCGACGAAGAGTGGGGGGCGTTTTGGCTCACGGGCGCGTGGGTTGGCGCGACCACGAATGGACACTAATAGCTCTTGACACTATTAGTGTAATGCGCCATGGTTTAAGGGTGATCCGAAGTTACAAGAACCTCGACACCGAAGCAGTTGCAAATCGAGAACGATGCAGGACATTCCCCGCGGACATCCAGCGCCGCGCCCAGGCCAAACTGATGATCTTGAACAACGCCAAGGACTTGAACGATCTGCGGGCGCCTCCAGGGAACCGTCTGGAGGCGCTTTCGGGAGACCGTAAAGGCCAGTACAGCATCCGCGTCAACGACCAGTGGCGGATCTGCTTTTCCTGGAAGCAAGGGAATGCCTATCAGGTTGAGATCGTGGACTACCATTGAGAGCGCAACGACCCAGAAGCAAGAAGGAGTCAAAGACATGAGCAGATCAGTGCCGCGTAGCCGCAAAAAACTATCCCCTATTCATCCCGGGGAGATTCTTAATGAGCAGTTTCTCGGCCCCCTGAAGATCACCCAGTACCGACTGGCCCAGGCGATCGGTGTGGATGCTCGCCGGATCCATGCGATCATCCACGGCCAGCGGTCCATCACACCGGAGACAGCCCTACTGTTCTCGCGCTACTTTGGCAACTCTCCCGAGTTC
Organism: Bryobacterales bacterium; assembly: GCA_028819575.1. GTDB lineage: Bacteria > Acidobacteriota > Terriglobia > Bryobacterales > UBA6623 > JAPPLB01. The sequence goes on from JAPPLB010000025.1 coordinate 31,461, forward strand.
TGGATGGGACTCCAGAGCCAATACGACCTGGAAAGGGAACAGGATCGCCTGGCCGACAGGCTTGATCAGGTGTCGGCGCACAGCGGCCCTGTCATAGCCTGATCCGCTTTCACCCAAAGCCGGCCCCGAACGTACTCTCCATGGGCAAGGTATTGGTGATGGACTCAATCATGACGCCCCGGCTATCGATACGCCCGACGCCCGCGGAACTGAGGCAGGAAGAACCGTGTCTGAAGCAAGGTTGCTGATCGACCTGACGCTGCTTGTCGGCATGGCGATCCCCATCGTGGCGCTGGCGCACCGTTTGTCGGCTCCACCCCTGGTGGGTTTCTTTGTGGCCGGCGTCCTGGTGGGTCCGAACGGATTCGCCCTGATCAGCGCCACGGACGAGGTGGAACTCCTGTCCGAACTCGGCGTCGCCTTGCTGCTTTTCGAGGTGGGACTTGAGTTGTCCCTGTCCCACGTGCTCCAGTGGGCGCGCGCGGTATTCATCGGGGGCGGGTTGCAGGTGGGCTGCACACTGCTTGGGGTGGCGGCGTTGGCGTTCGCCTTCGGGGTACCACCCGGCCAGGCGATATTCTACGGCGCTCTGGCCGCGCTTTCTTCGACCGCCATTGTCACCAAGATCTATGCCGACCGGGGTGAACTGGACTCGGCGCAGGGGCGCTCCGTCATCTCCATCCTGCTCTTCCAGGATCTGTGCGTATTGCCGCTCATTCTGGTGCTGCCGGTTCTCTCCGACCTGGGAGATGCGGACATCGGGGTGCTGGGCATCGAGTTCTTGCGCGGGCTCGTGATCATCACCGTGCTGATGGTCGGCGGTATGTTCATCGTCCGGCGGACGCTGGACAGGATCGTGCTGTTCCGAGACCGCGAGCTGTTTACCCTGTGCGTCGCGTTTTTCTGTATCGGCACAGCGGTGGTTACCGCATCGGCGGGTTTTTCCATCGCCATTGGAGCTTTCATCGCCGGTCTGATCATCTCGGAATCGGAATACGGATTGCAGGCGTTATCGGACGTCCTGCCCTTCAGGGCCGTGTTCAGCGGAATCTTCTTCATCTCGGTCGGCATGCTGCTCGACGTTTCCGCCGTGATGACTGAGTTTGGCTTGCTCCTTGCCCTGCTGGCGGTCCTGTTTGTACTGAAGGTTGCGCTGGCGGCGGTGTCGGTCCTGGCAGTGGGAGGGATGACGTCGACTGCCCTGATCAGCGGCCTCAGCTTGGCACAGGTCGGTGAATTCTCCATCCTGCTCGCCTCGGAGGGGTTGCGCCTGGGGCTCTTCCGCGAAAACGACTACCAGTATTTCCTCAGTGCCGCCGTCCTGTCCATGATGGCCACGCCGTTTCTGATTTCTGTTGCGCGGCCCATCGCTGAACGCATCGCGCCATCCGGCAGGGGGTTGCAGCGACTCTCCGATGCCGCCTCAGCCGATACGATGTCCGACCACACGATCATTGTCGGCTATGGTGTTGCCGGGCGATACCTGGCGCGTGTGCTCAATGCGGCGGGCATCAAGTGCATCGTCGTCGAACACGACGCGCATCTCGTTCGCCGCGCACGTGAAGACAGGATTCCGGTGGAGTTCGGGGACGGCACTCAACCGGCAGTCCTGAAGCATGTCGGCGCGCACCGTGCTCGGGTTGTCGTCTTCGCGATCTCCTCACCAACCGAGGAGAGGCGAGGTGTCGCGGCCGCTCGCGACCTGAATCCGGCTGCCCGGATCGTCGTGCGCACCAGATACACGCGCGCCATCGATGAGTTGATGGCGCTGGGGGCCACGGACGTGGTGGTGGAGGAGTTCGAAGCCTCCATCGAGCTGTTCGCCAAGGCGCTCGAAAGCTACCGGATTCCGATCAACCGGATATGGCAGGAAGCCGAGACGGTGCGAACGGAACATTACGCTCTGTTGCGTGGAACAGGGCAGCCCGACTTGCGACTCGATGCGCTGAAACATCTCGGTATTCACGATGCCCTGGAGTTGGTGGAAATCAGGGACGGCGCGGAGGTAATCGGAACAAGCGCCACGTCGTTGAAGTTGAGGCGCCGAACAGGCGCCGTACAGATCGCTGTGGTCAGGGAGGGTCATCCAATCTACCGTCGCGACTCGGCATTCCATTACCGAGCCGGCGACACGGTTGTGCTGGTGGGTGACCGGGAAAGCCTGGACCAGGCCATTGCGTTATTCCAGAAATGACCCGTGGGTTCACCTGTGGCGGCGGCCGTATCCCGCTAAACGGGAGCTGCTCCGTATCTCCGGCTTTTCGCCAGCCTTCGGAGCCGAGCCGGATGGGGAGTTCTTTCGTCTGTTGGCTCAGGTTGCGAGCAACGCGCCCATCTTCTCGGCGGTTCGGTCGGCGATGCTGCGCAGCCACTCGGCGAAGGCCCCGCCGGCTGACTCGTCGAGGTTGCTGACGCGAGAGACATGGCCGGCCTTGGTATCCCGTTTCTGGTAGTCCTCGACAGCCTGCTGTGGCGCAGGTAGAGGCGGACCCGGCTCGACGAGAGTGTTGACGATCTGCTCCTGGTTTTCGATGAGCGCCCGATGCTCACGGATGCAGGCCTCGCCTCTGCCTCCTGCTACTTGCTCCCACTTCCTGATAGAGCGATCGAGTTTCCCGATGATCCTCTGGAGACGGATGGCGCGCTCGGCGATGTGTCGCTCAATCTGCCGGCGTGCCGCGTAGTAGAGAGGTTTCTGGTAATCCGCCGCGAAGGCCAGTCTCACCTGTTCGTACCAGGCGTCGAGCGCGTGCAGGGAGCCGACAAGGCGAGCCGTTTGGGTGAACTTGCCGCCCAGCATCGTGTATCGCTCGGGGTCGAAGGGCTGCGCCAGTTGTGACTGCATCGCCTCGACGTGAATGCAGTTCGGGCCGACGTTGAGGCGGACGATCGACCCGGCCGCGATGACCGCGCCGAAGCCGATAGCTACCGGTCCCACGATGCCGCTGTTACCGCCCACAAAAATCGGAGCCGACTCCAGAAGCACTCCCGTGGCGTCACCGATCATACTGCTCCACTTGTCACCGCGCGGGTCGAAGTTGAAATGAACCGCGCCGGAGCCCACTTCGCTGTGGTCTTTGCGCGACGTGCCGCCACTCATGAACAGGTCACAGTAATTGATGAGTGAGCCGGTGACGACGGTCGCCGTGAGCACCGTGTTCTTGAAAGCTACGGAGTGGGCAACGTCGACTTGCTCTTCCAACAGTGTTCCTTCGCGGATCTCCGCGAAGCCGCGTACTCGAACCGAGTCGAGTAGCGTGGCGTTCTGGTAAGAACCCGCGCCAAGTTCGACATCACGGCCGATCTGACAGTTCTCAACCCGCGCTTGACCGGATACGCCGATGCGCGATCCGCGTCCGACGCGCGTTTCCGGTCCGCTCAGTGTTGCGTTGATGATAGACGAGCCCGGTTCGATGTTTCCGAGGGGAACATCGGCGGCCACGTAGACTCGCTCGGGTCCCCAGACGTCAACGCCTCGAGCGGCCAGCGCGGCAATTCGCTGGCGGTTGCCCGCTTCATCGTAAATGGGATGGTTGGACAACGCGTAAGGATCGGTGGGCTTGCCCACGCGTCACTTCAGGATACATCGCGGCCCGGAGCGCACGGCGCCGATCTGGGCTGGCGTTCCGCAGCGTCCCGTGGCGCTGGCAACGGGCGTTCGTTCCCAACCCCGCGGAGAGGCTCCCAGCCGGGCGGCCAGGAGTTGCGTTCTCTTACACTTCCATCGCTGCCTTAACGTCAGCAGGGAGATCCCGTCGAACGGCGGGAGTGTGCCACCACGAGACCCCAATGAACATAACCAACGACGCCAGGAGCGAAAACGCCCCCACATTCATTCCGTAGGGAAGCTGGAACAGTCCGTGCCGCGCCGATAACTCCAGCGCGAAGTTCAGGGCAACGCTGGTCACGATCGAGGCGACGCACGCCGCTCCAGTCGCTCGCTTCCAGTTGAGCCCGATCGCGATACTTGGGAAAATCGCGGCGGCAAACGTGCCCCAACCGAATGTGCCGAGCAGCGCGATCAGGTTCTCCATGTAGAGGGCAAAAAGCGCCGATAAGACAAGCAACACGCCCGTCGCGACCCGTGACCAGAGCAGTTCGCGCTCGAGAGGGCGGCCGAGCAACGCCGTCGGGATATCCCGCACGACCGAAGCCGCTCCGAGATTCAAAAAACTGTCCGCAGTCGACATGATCGCAGCCAGCAGACCGGCGAAGACAACACCGGCCAGCAGTTCCGGCACGTAGTTGAGCAGGAAGACCGGCGCGGCGTGATCCGGTGAAGCGAGCGGCGAATGTGCGCCGTTCTCGACCAGCGTCCGCATCGAAAGTCCGATGCTCACCCACAATAGGCTCAGCAGGGCATAGCAAGGCCCCGTCAGCAAGCCCGCCCACTTCAGGTTCCCGATGTCCTTGAGCATCATGAACTTCGTGATGCCGTGCGGCTGCCCGACACCGCCGATGACAAAAAGCAGGAACCAACTCAGCGACGTCAGCGGCCCGCGTGAGCCCCACGGCCCGAGAAACGCCGGATCCATCTCCCAAAGCGTTGTGCCGATGGCGTTCAGTCCTCCGGCCGCGTTGACGGCGAAAGAGAACACGGCCAGCGATGCACCGATCATCAGCAGGCCTTGGAACAAGTCGGTGTAGACGCCCGCCATGATGCCGCCCGCGATGCTGTAGAAGGCCAGCACACCCAAGCCGATCGCCAAGCCGACTCGTAGATCGACACCCAGCACGGCCATCAGGACGACGCCGATCGCCATCACCTGAGTTCCGAGATAGCCCAACACGCCCAACAGGATCGCCACGGCCATCGCCGCGCGAGGCCAGCGACCGCCGTAGCGGGCTTCCACCGCGTCCGGCAATGTGAGGATCTCCCGCACTTCGGCCAAGAGCCGAAGACGCTTCCCGAGCATCACCGCTCCCAGGGGCATTGCGAAGGTCGCCGCGAAAGTGATCCAGAACGAGGTCGATCCCGATTCGAAGACCAGCCCCGGACCGCCCACGAAGCCGAAGCCGCTCATGATGCTCGACATCGTCGCGAGCACGACGACCATCGGCCCGAGGCTCTTCCCGGCCAGGAAGAAATCCGCGCTGCTGTGAGTCCGCCGCATCGCCCAGATGCCTATGCCGAAGCAGGCAACCAGGTAGCCGATTACGCAGACAATAATCGCGGGGGAGTCGGCGATGGGCATCAGTCGGAAGAAGGCCGCCGGCCGAACTCGGACAGGAACTTGTCGAGCTTCCGTCTCGGCAGCACCAGCCGATTGAAGACTCGGAAATAGAGGACGCCGATGAAGACGCCCAGTGGCCAGATGCCGTAGATCAGGAAGCCCGTCGCGACAGGGACGCCCAGTACGAGATCGGGCGAGCCGTCGGTTCGGTCTGTCAGCAGGATCGCGCCCATGAGCATGATTCCGGCGGCAAGCATCACCAGTAAAGCCGGAAAGATCTCTCTCCGCGCCGAACTAGCGCCGAATCCCAACGCCGTACAGAGAAAGATGAGCAGCAACGTCCCCACGCCGAACCAGCCCTTCCACCCGGCGCAACCTAGCAACAGAAGCAGGAGGCAAAGAGGACCGAGGATCAGGACGAGCCTGTTGCGGAGATCGTTCACGAGAGAGGAGCGGGCTTACCCTTCAGCAGGACTCCCAAACAAAGGACGGGAATCGCTTCAGCAAGCGAAAACCTATGCGTTCGTAAAGTTGGATGGCATGTTGATTCGAGGCCGTGACCGTCAAACTGACCGCTTCACAGCGGTGTGCGCGGTAGGCGTCAAGCGCCTGGCCGAGCAACTCCCGGCCAACGCCTGAACAGCGGAATCGAGGGTCGACGCAGAGCTGCGTGATGTGGCCGACCTTGGGCTGCACCAGGCTTCCCAGACAAACGCCGGCCGCCATGTTCGTCAGCCGGTCGAACGCGACTCGAGCAGCCTTGCGGAAGAACAGACCGCATCCGGGATGCTGCGTGCTGTTGCGCAGATAGCGTCGTGCTCCCGCCCTGCTCTGATACTGATCGTTGATACGGGCGTCGACATGGTGCTGATAGGCGCGGCAGATCAGGTCCGAGGTGGATTCGAGATCGCGTTCAGTCCAAGTTCGATACATCAACGCCGCGGAAGATCTCGAGGGTCGGGACGCCGGCAATCCTTCGAAGATCATGAAATGGCGAGGAATTACCCGCACCCTGCTGCCATAAACCTCCGTCTCGGGCAGATCGTCGGACAGCGCCAGGAGTTGACCTTCGATGCGCCGTACGCCTGGAAAAACCACAGCAGTACGCAGTGTGTGATTCAGCAAAATTCGTTCGGCATACGACTCGCGGTGCGCTTCGGAAACGAACAGATCCCCAAGCTGCGCCTTGTGATTTTCGTGGATGAAGTAGCTGTAGCCGATCGGGTCGACATCCTTCAATAACACGAAACCATAGAGGTTCCGCGAGTCGATATAGCGCAATAGGGTTTCCTTCGAAGTGCTGAAGTCCCAATGCAGATACCGGTTCCAGTAAGCGGCCTGCTCGGCCAGAAGCGATTCGAGGATGTCGGAACGGTACTCGCGAAGATCGCCTATCGTGAGTTCGCTCGACTGCACAGGCGACGCCGCCATCCAGGAGATTATACCCGCCCGCTCCGCGTTCTTTCCCAATCGGGAGGACCGGACGAAGCTGTGTAGTCTTGAGTTTTCGGTTTGAAGCGACTTGGGTCAGGGACGAAAGTTACGGTGCACTTGCGGTCCCAACGTGCACGATGCGCGGTGGGTCGGATTCAACCCGAAACGGGCGGGATTCAGCGGAACAATCGGGCAGGCGGCCCATACTGTAGTACCTCAACCCATAGACGACATGGCGTCGGACATCTCCAAGGCAAGTCGCCTCGTGCCGGGGCTTGATCTGTTGCCACAATGGTCGCGTCCCTGCCTGGCGGTCGATTTCGGGTACAGCCGCGATCTTGAGCAAGACGAGGCTCACTGCTGCGACAGCGGCAACGGCGGTGGTTGCGGCGGTCGTTCCTCTCGCCGCTGCAATCGCAACGCCCGCCGCGGCCAGCAGAACAGCCGCCACCCAGACCCACGATACGTTGGAGGGGGGCCAAGCCCGTCGTAACCCATGCGACATCGCCTCGGGCGCCAGAGCGGCTCCAATGGGGACCAGCATCAGCAGCAGGGCCGCCGAAGTGAGCAAAATCACCGGCCGGCGAGCCTTGGCCAAACCAACGCCCATCAGGACGGCGAGGGGCGGCAGCGCCGGCAGGATGTAGGCCGGCAGCTTGTTCACAGACAGCGAGAAGAACAGGAAAGTCGTTGCCGCCCAGCCGGCGAGGAAGCGCAGTCGGGCATCGCTGCCGATCGCTAGTCGGGGCAGGACGCCGAGGAGAGGTGTCCATGGCAATAGCGCGCCCAGCAAGACCGGCACGAAATACCAAGCCGGCTGAACGTGCTGTAGTTCAGAACTCACAAACCTCACAACGTGGTGCTTCCAGATGAAGTCTTCGACGAACACGGCGCCGTTTTGGAAGTAACAGAGCGCGTACCAAGGCAGACTTACAGCCGCGAAGGCAAGCAGGATGCCGGGGCGCACGAGCGAAAGTAGACGGTTTCTCAGACCCGCCTCAGCCAGCAAGGGCAAGAGTGCGAGCGCCGCCACGGCTGGTCCGACCAAGCCCTTGGCAAGCACTGACAGACCGAGAAATCCGCCGAAGATCAAAGGCGGCGGACGTTCGCTCCGTTCTGCTTGCTCGATCCATGGCAACAGCGAGATCAAGGCCACGGAAACGGTCACCGCCAGGGGCACGTCGAAGATGCCGGCATGGCTGAACGCGACCCAACCGACAGAAGTCCCCAGGATCATCGTCGCCAAAACGGCTGCGTTACGCCCGAATGAAGATGCCAGGGCCAAGTAGAAATAGATCAGGAAGCCGACACTCAGCAGGGCGACGGGCAACCGGGTCGCGCGGTCATCGTCAAAGCCGAGGCGGGCCGCAGCGGCGCCCATCCAGTAAAGCAATGCCGGCTTTTCGAACCAGGGTTCGCCGTCCAGACGCGGCGTGACCCAGTCGCCCGACACGGCCATCTCGCGGGCGATTGCGGCATAGCGAGGTTCGTCAGGACCGACCAGGCCCCGCCTGGACATACCCCAGAAGTACAGGCCATACAGAACCGCCATAGCGGCAAGCCACGCTGAGACGGTTTTCTGACGCATCCAAAGACCTTCCCAAGTGTAACGAAGAGATTCGGTGTTCACTTCGTGCGGTTGGGTTGGCGTCCTGCTGTTTTTCTGGTAAGCGATTTGTTCTGCAGGGTAGATAAAGGAGTGGCACGTCCTGCCGTGCCTCCGTCAGATGGCGCATCGGGGTCTCGACGGGATCGTGAGAGAAACGGGCAAGCCACACCGAGCCGTCAACCGCGTGTCGACACTGGCGAGAACGACGAAAGTCCCCGCGCGAACCTCCACCGACACCCGGCAAACCACAACCTATGCAGTTCGGTTTCTCCGGCGCTCATCATGTTCACACTCCGATGAAGCCGAGCGCCCGAACCCCCTTTCCCCGATCAGGCGATCGGGTAGAGCGGGATTTCCTGGCTTCTCTACGAAGCTTCGGCGTCGGTTCTGCGACTAACCGCCGGAAACTTCTTCGTCAGCAGTTTCAGCCGGCGCTCGCCGGATCGTCTTGATGAAGATCGGAACGGCCGGGTAGTACTTGTGGCTGCCCTTTTCCGTCGTGTTGACCCGGCTGATCTCATCAATGACCCTCATGCCGTCAATCACCTTGCCGAAAACGCAGTAACCATGGCCGTCGCTCTTGGGGTGGTCCCGATTCAACTGCCTGTTGTTACGCACGTTGACAAAGAACTGCGAAGTCGCGCTGGAGGGGTCCTCGCCCCGAGCCATCGCCACCGAGCCTCGGACGTTGCTTAGGCCGTTATCCGATTCGTTGGGGATGGGGTCGCGCGTCCACTTTGAACGGAGCCGGTTGGTATCAAAGGTATCAATCTGGTAGCCACCGCCCTGGACCATAAAGTTCTTGCGAATACGGTGAATGACGGTTTGGTCGTAGAACTTGCGGTCAACGTATTGGAGAAAGTTCTCGACGGTCTTCGGCGCCACGTCGGCGTCAAGCTCCATCGTCACGTCTCCCTTGGTGGTTTCCATGATGACGACATGCTTGCCGGTGAGAGGTTCCGGTGGCGCTTCTTTTTCCTCAGCTTTCGGTTCCGGCTCGGCGCTCGCGGTCTCACTCTCTGACGATTCGCAACCCGTCAGGAACGGAAGCGCAGCCACCAACAGTACCGCGAGAATAAATCGAATGGGCTTCATGGCCTCCTCCTTTCCCATGCCATTCTGCGGCGAGTGGCAAAGTCTGGCCCGTCTGGCGACGCGGGCAGCTTCACCCGGTTGGATTCTACCACCCCGGCAATGGTCCATGTAAAGCTCGGCAGTGTCCCTACAGGGCACTTTTTGTCGTATTTTCCAAAGTTCTGCAGTCTGACCTGCATTTGTCACTACCTGAAGGCCGAAGCACGCCGTAAGACAACCACGACTTCGTTGCGCTTTCTCGCCGTGCCCAATGTGCTGGCATGTACACCTGTGCTCGACAAAAGGCTCGCGCCTCGTCCTGTCGGTTGTCTAATGCTTCTCTAAACCCACTTGACGTACCCAAGTGGTGAAAATGCAGTCCAGGACTCGCGATTTCCGTACCTGAGATCGTGAGTCCGTTGGCAACGTTGTTGTTGGATTGCCTGCGCGGGCTGGTCCGATGACTTCGTGCTTGCGGCGAATTCACCCTGTTGGACGCATGGCCTGGGCGGCAGTGGGTAGACGAGAGCGATTTTCATCTGTTCACGTTACGCTCGCCGAAGATAGCGGTGCCGACGCGGACGAGCGTCGAACCTTCCTGGATGGCCGCTTCCAGGTCGTGGCTCATGCCCATGGAGATTTCTCTGAGCTCGTGTTTTTCGGCCAAACTCCGTAGCCGTCGGAAATACGGGCGGACTTTCTCGGGGTTTTCGAACCAGGGAGGCATGCCCATGAGTCCACGAAGGCGAAGATGAGCCAGGCTGCGGCAATATTCGACGACCGCAGACAGGTCGGATTCATCGAGCCCGCCCTTGGTTTCTTCGGGCGACAGCTTGACTTCAAGAAAGACATCGAGCGGTTTGGCGCAGTTGTCGAGGCGGCGTGCGAGTTTGATGCTGTCGACGGTTTGGATCACCTGGAAGAGCCGCGCGGCGGGTTTGGCCTTGTTGCTTTGGAGCTTGCCGATGAAGTGAAACATGGCGCCGGGCAGATCGCCGAGCTCCGTGGACTTGCGGTCGAACTCCTGGATGTAGTTCTCGCCGAAATGGCGTTGTCCGGCCTGGTAAGCTTCACGGACGTCGGCAGCAGACTTGACCTTGGAGACAGCGACGAGTGTGATTGCGTTGGGATCGCGTCTTGCGGAAAGCGCTGCCTTCTCGATGCGTTCACGGACCCGGGCGAGACGGTCGGCGATCATGGAGACCATTCTATGTGCTGGGCTGGAAACAACTGGCAGGACCGAGGGCTGCCAGGCGGCGTGTGAGTGAAGGCTATAATCGCAGCTTGAAGCAGGGACTGTTCATCACGCTCGAAGGGATTGACGGTAGTGGGAAGACGACGCAACTCCACCGCTTGGAGACGTTGCTCACGGACAGAGGGTATGCGGTCACTTTGGCCCAGGAACCCGGTGGGACGCGAGTCGGGCGCGAGATCCGGCGGCTCCTGCTCGACGCGGCGAGTTCGGATTTGAGGCCAATCCCCGAATTGCTCCTTTACTTCGCATCACGTGCGCAGAATGTCGAAGAGGTGATTCAACCTGCATTGCGGGAGGGCCGGGTCGTACTGGCGGATCGTTTCACCGACGCAACCGTGGCATACCAGGGCTATGGCCGGGAACTTGGTGTCCCGGCGGTTCGCCAAGTGGAAAGCGTCGCGTGCCAGGGAGTCCAACCGGATCTTACGATCCTGCTGGAGATCGATATCGAGACCGGTGTGAGACGAGCCTTGCACCGCAACGCCGAACAGAGCGACGACGAGAGCCGCATGGAGCAGGAAAGCCGAGAGTTCCATGAGCGAGTCGCGAAGGGGTACGCCGCACTGCTGGCTGCCGATCCCGAACGGGTCAAGAAGATCGACGGCCGAGGATCGATTGATGAAGTCGCTACGAGAATCGAAGCTGAAGTAGATCTCTTTTTCGCGAAGAGCTCTGCGGAGCCGGGCGGATGATGAATTTCTCGGATTTCATCGGGAACACCGACACGGTCGGCGTGCTGCGGCGAATGGTCGAGGACCAGCGGCTGCCCCAGACGCTTCTGTTTACCGGGCCGTCGGGAGTAGGCAAGGCCACCCTGGCTCGCTTGCTGACGGCCGCCATCAACTGCGACCGCACGCCGGGTGACATCTGCGGCGGGTGCTCGAACTGCTTGCGGATTCTGCAGGCGGATTTGTCGCGCGAGGAGTTCGCGCAGCAGTTCGCGGAGCGCGAGAAGCTACCGTCGGCGAAACGCGTCGAGAACCCGCTCGTGATCTCGACACATCCTGATTTCCTTGTGTTTCCGCCGGACGGGCCGTTGCGCCTGATCACGATCGAGCAAGCACGGTTATTGCGTGCGGCGGCGCAATTCCGGCCGTCGGGGGCGCGTCGACGGGTGTTTCTGATCGATCACGCCGATCGCGCCAACACGGAAGCAGCGAACTCCCTCCTCAAGACGCTCGAGGAGCCAGCGGAAGCATTGACGCTCATTCTCACCGCGGAGAACCCCTACGACCTGTTGCCGACGATTCGGTCGCGGTCCATTCCTTTCCATTTCGCTCCGCTTTCGGTCGCGGAGATGGAGCGCTTTCTGGATGCTCGCTCCGACATCAGGACGACCGGCCGTGCCCGACTCGTTGGTTGGTCGCAAGGCAGTCCGGGCCGGGCGCTCGCGCTGGATCTCGAGGCGTACGGAGAACGGCGGGAGGCTATGCTGGCACTGCTTCGGAGTGCGCTGGGTACTGCCTCCTACGGCGACTTGGTAGCGCAAACGGATCGTCTCGCCAAGCGCCGCCAGGAGCGGTTGGACCTGTTGACGGAATCGCTGTACGGGTTGCTTCAGGACCTGCTTCATCTGCGCCACGGATCGAGCCGGCTGCTGATCCATGAAGACATTCGCGGCGAGCTGACGCCGTTGGCGCAGACGGCTTCCTTCGAGTGGATCGAGGGGGCGGTATCGAGGTTGGCCGAACTCGATGTACTGGTGCGGCGCAATATTCAGAAACAGATTGCGCTCGAAGCTCTTGCGGTTGGCCTGCGACGGACCATGCGAGCCGAAGCGATCACAGGTCCGGAGAGCAAAGCATAGATCGTTTTCCCGACATGCGACGCATCCTCTTGGGGGATGGAAGGCGCGAGTTGCTTGCAGGGGTGAGAGAGATTGTGTTATCCCTATGGCAACTTGTACGGCCCCTTTCTTGAGATTTCTGTACGGGCTTGGGTTCTTCGAAGGTCAAAGCAAGAACTATCGGGAAGGAGCCGAGGCTCAGCTCCCACCAGAGATCTGTTGATTTACCGGCCGGCCGCCAGACCTTCCGCGATGTGCGGAAAGGGGTTTCGATGAAAGACATCGACGACTCGAACAATCGCAAACTGATTCGTCCTTCTCTGAGTAACCTGCGGGATCAGTACACCAACCAAAAACGGCGCGGCGGCGGCCCGAATGGACCGCACCAGAGAGAACGCCGCGGCACGCCTCCGGGTCAGACCAACGCGGAGAACTTCTATTACGTCAAGCAGATGCAGAACCAGACGCCGATGGTCGTGGTTTTGACCGATGGTGAAGTGTTCCGCGGCGTGATCGAGTGGTACGACAAGGAGTGTCTGAAACTGAATCGGAAGAACGGCGCAAACCTGGTCATCTACAAAGACAGCATCAAGTACCTGTACAAGGACTCAGCAAAGGGAGTGAAGTCGGAAACGTCCGTGAACGGGACGGCTGCCGGCGAGTCGATGACGGCTTGAACTGCCTTTCTCACGCACTTCGACTAGCAGCCCGTGTCAAAAGTCCCGTGGAAGGCGCGACGGGCTCCTGCGGTCGCTCGGCGCGAAGTGAGGAGGATGGCGATCCGGGTGATCTCCTCCGACTAACTACAAAGCCGACGG
>JAPPLB010000186.1 GCA_028819575.1 Bryobacterales bacterium
GACGAACGACAAAGCCGACGGCCGCAAATGTCCGTCGCCCAAAGGGTTACGCGCCTCTTCCGCTCGGTTGAGCGCAGAGCGAGATGCCGCCTTCCTGAAGCAGCCAGGGAGTACGCAATCGGTCCAGGGGCGCGTAACGCCGCCCGCGTGACTTTTGACACGGGCTGCTAGAGGCTGGCAAGCTCGGCGTGTGGAGCGCACTCGGAGTTTGTCGATCTCACCCGGAATTCGGATTTTCATTCCTTCCAGTCCGCGACGAAGATATTGAACTCGTAGCGGCCCGTGGCCTTCCAGTCGGAGGTAAACACCAGCTTCCCGCCGTCGGGCGAGAACTCGGGGAATGAGGTGAACCCCCCGAAGTCCGTCACCTGGCGCAGGTTCGAGCCGTCCAGGTCCATCAGGAAGAGCTCGAAATGGCGGCTGTCGCAATCGTGCCGGTTGGACGAAAAAATGATCTGCTTGCCGTCCGGGGTGAACTGCGGGGCGAAGCTGGCGCAGCCGAAATCCGAGATCCGCTTCGCGCCGCTGCCGTCGGAGTCCGCCACGAAGATCTCCATCCTCATCGGAGCGGTCAGGTCTTGCGCCAACAGGTCCTTGTACTTCCGGATGTCCTCCTCGCCGCTGGGGTGATGGGCGCGCCACACCATCTTCTCCCCGTCGGGTGAGAGGAAAGCGCCGCCGTCATAGCCGAGGCTGCGAGTGAGTTGGCGCTTGCCGGAGCCGTCCGGCGACATCGACCACAATTCCAGATCGCCCGAGGCCTTCGAGGTGTAGATGATCCGCTTCGTCTTCCAGTTGACGGTCCCTTCGGTGTCGTACCCATCGGCCGTCGTCAGCTTCCGCAGGCCCTTCCCGTCCCGCCCCACGGCAAAGATGTCGTAGCTGGGATACACCGCCCAGACGTAGCCCTTCGAGCGGTCCGGCCGCGGCGGACAGGCATCGCCGCCCTCGTGGGTCGAGCCGAACAGGATCTCGTCGCCGCCGGGCAGGAAGTAGCCGCAGGTCGTCGCACCCTTGCCGGTCGAGACCATCCGGACATCGCTGCCGTCGCTCTTCATCACGTAGATCTGGTCACAGCGATGCTCGCCTCGCGTCGACTGAAACACCAGCTCCTCGCCGTCGGGCGACCAGTAGGCCTCGGCGTTCTGGCCCCCGGAGGTGAGTTGCCGGATGTTCGCGAGGTAGCGGCTGCTCTGCGCGGGGAGCAGAGCGCAGCCCAAGAGGAGGATCCAAAGACGGCTCATCACTGTATGGCTTTCTCCCTCTCCGATTTCTCAACCCGCGCGGGCGCCATTCGGGACCGAGTGCTCTGGGGTCAGGAACGCCGGTTGAAGGCCGTCCTCATAACCGACGTCGAATATCATGCCCTCCGAGATTTCCCCTCCCATCATCTTCCTCGGCTCCAGGTTGACGATGAACAACGCCTGTCGACCTTCGATTTCGGTCGGATCCTCGCGCTCCTGTTTCATCCCCACGAATATCGTCCGCTTGTGGTCGCCGAAATCGACCTTGAGACGAACGAGTTTGTTAGACCCTTCGACCTCACTGACGCTCTCGATCGTGCCGACGCGGGCGTCAACTTGATTGACGACATCGATGTTGATGGGGGGCTTGACCCGTGCAGGCTTCATTTCTTCCAATCGACTCCCATAAAGCGCTCCCAGGAAGCGCTCAGAGGCGTTTCGTGGCGTGAGAAGTCAAGAGATAAAGTCATGGTTGAGACTCCCGATTATAGTCGATTGACCGCAAAACGCACCGTTTCCACCGGTGAGCAAGATGTCGTGCTAAACTATTCATGATGTGCAAGATGTTGCGCTAAGATGCCTATGCAAGATGCATGACCAGGGATAGGATATTCACACGGGGCGGCCTTGATCCGCCTGCTTCCCTTCCCCCGCCATCCCGGAAAAGGGGGAAGGTTCCTGTCCGGGACAGGAGACCCGCGCCGTCCCGGGCCCGAAAGGCTTCGCTCTCTTGCTGAAACTGAAGAAGATCGAGCTGGTCGGGTTCAAGTCGTTCTGCGACCGCCAGGAACTGCCGTTCAACGGCGGCGGCGTCTCCGCCGTCGTAGGCCCCAACGGCTGCGGCAAGTCGAACATCAGCGACTCGATCAGTTGGGTGCTGGGTGAGCGCTCGGCGAAGTCGCTGCGGGGCAGCCGCATGCAGGACGTGATCTTCAACGGGTCGCGCGACCGCAAACCGTCGGGCATGGCGTCGGTGAGTCTCACGCTCCTGGACCCCGACGCTCATCTCAAGCCCAGGACGGCTCTGGTGGCCAACGGGTCCAACGGAGCAACCCGCGTGAACGGCTCGCCCAACGGCAGGGCCGCCGAGTTCACCATCACGCGCAAGCTTTTCCGGTCGGGAGAGAGCCAGTACTTGATCAACGGCAAGCTCTGCCGGCTTCGCGACATCCAGGATATCTTTCT
Source organism: Bryobacterales bacterium (assembly GCA_028819575.1). GTDB lineage: Bacteria > Acidobacteriota > Terriglobia > Bryobacterales > UBA6623 > JAPPLB01. The sequence continues at coordinate 2,430 of JAPPLB010000186.1, forward strand.
CGGAACCGGCCTCGGCCCCGAGCACTACGCCATTATCGAGCAAGGCCGTATCGGGCAGATCCTCAGCTCGCGTCCGCTCGATCGCCGTTCGATCATCGAAGAGGCCGCCGGCATCACCAAGTTCAAGTCCCGCAAACGGCTGTCGGAATTCAAGCTCGAAAGCGCAAAGCAAAACCTGCACCGCGTCAACGACATTCTGCAGGAAGTCACGCGGCAGATGAATTCGCTCAAGCGGCAGGCTTCGCGCGCCCGGCGCTTCGAGGAACTCAAGCAGCAACGCGACGAGAACCTTTCCGTCCTGATGGCCGCGCGCTACCACGACCTGCACCGCCGAGTCCAGCTTGGCGAAGGGGAGCTGGCGGCCGCCGATACCGAGTACCGCCAACGAAGCGCGCGGGTCGAGGAACTCGAGGAAGCCCTCCGAACGAGCCGTGAGCAGCGGCAAGCCGCGGAAGAAGAACTCGAACAGCAGCGAACGGAACTCTCCCGCCTGACCGTCGAGATCGAACGCATCCGGTCCCGCGTCACCGAGCAGGCGCGCACCGTCGTCGAGACCGGACAGCGCATGGAGCAGAACAAGGCCGAGATCGTCCGGCTCGACCAGCGTCTCGCCGCGTTCGACGAACAGGTCGGCGTCGAGCAATCCGCGTTGGAGCGAGTCACCGGAGAGGTGCGGGACCTCCGCGGCAAACTCCGGGACAAGAGCGATCAGGTCCGGGAACAGCAATCGCTCCTGGACGAGGCCGAGCAACAGCGGGAAGAGAAGCGGCGGCTCGTTCTCAACCTGCTGGGCCGAACCTCCGCGCACAGGAACGAGTTGGCCAAGATCGACGAATTTCAAGCCGGAACCCAACGCCAGCTCGCGCGCGTCGAGGAAGAGCAGGCCGCGGCGGAATCCGAGCTGGCCCAACTCCGCCGGAAGCAGGACGAGATCCGGCAAACCATCGAGAGCCGGCAAGCGGAGCTCGACGATCTGAGCGAGCGGCGCGCGAACATTCTGACCGCGATCGCGAACCTGAAAACCAGCATCGAAGCGGGACGCGACGAAGCCGAGCGGCTTCGCGACGAACTCTCCCGGTTGCGCGCCCGCCGCCAATCGCTTGACGAGATCCTCTCGCATCACGCCTACACGACGGAAACCGTCAAGAATCTCTTCGGCCTGATCGAAAAACAGCCTGCCGAGAACTTCCGGCCAATCGGCGTGCTGGCCGACTGCATCGAAGTCGATCGTGAATACGAGAAGGCCACGGAAGACTTCCTGCGCGACGAGTTGGAGTTCGTGGTCGTTCAGGACTGGCGAGAGGCAAGGGTCGGACTTGGATTGCTGCGGTCCGATTTGAACGGTTACGCCACGTTCCTGGTGCACCCGGACTCCCCGGTGCTTCCCGAGCCGGCGGCGCTTGGCCCGGGGACCGGCGTCAGCGGGCGTCTCGCGGACCACATCCGGCTGACCAACGGCCTTTCCGGTTCGGCATCGACGCTGCTGCCGAAGCTGCGTTCCTGCTACCTGGCCGAGGACGACGAGACCGCCAAGCGCCTGGCCGTGCGGCATCCGGACCTGTTCTTCCTGCTGCCAGGCGGCGTCTGCTACCACGGCTACACGGTCAGCGGCGGCAAGAAGTCGAGCGCGGGGCCACTGGCCCTGAGGCGCGAGCTGCACGGGTTGGGTCCGCGCCTCGCCGAGCGGGAGCGACAACTCGGGGCGACCACGGCCGCCCTGGAACGAGAGCAGAGCGAGCTTGCCGCGAAGAGCACGGAGCTGGAATCGATCCAGTCCGGATTGCAAAGCGCCGAGAGAGAAGTCCTCGCCGTCGAACAGGAAATGCGGCAACTGGGCGGTCAGATCGATCGGACCGAAAGGTCGATGGCCGTCGCCGGGTCCGATGCGGAGCGATTGCGCCAGGAGCACGGCCAGGCACAGGCCCGCCGCGTCGAACAGATGCGGGCTGGCGAGGAAAGCGAGGAACAGCGCATCGCGGCCGAGGCGGCCATCGTCGAGCTCGCCGGACAAATGGAAGATGCGCGGCAGGCCGGCGCCCGGCTCGCCGAGGAGCAAACCGTGCTGCGGACCGGGCTGGCCGCGCTGGAGGAGCGCCGGAAAGCGGCGCTCGTCGCGCTGGACCGGACTCGGGAACAGGCGCGGGAAGAAAGCGAACGGCGGGAGCGCATGGCCGGGCAGGTAGCCGGCTGGACCACGGAGCGGGAACGCCTGCTCGCGGAGAACCGGGAACTCGAGACGCGCATCCGGCGCGACACCTCTCGCAAGAGCGAGCTGGAAAGCAGGACGGCCCGGTGCGCCGACGACATCCAGGCGAGCCGCAACGAAGAAGCCTCCATGGAAGACGAGCTGCAACAAGACCGTGAGGAGCTCGAGACGGTTCGCGAACGCCGCTCCGCCGCCGAGCTGCGGCTCGTCGAGTTGAACTCCGACGTCAAGCACCAGGACGAAGCCTGCCGGCGCGAGCTGGATCGTCCGCTCGCCGAGCTCGCGGCGGACTTCGGGGAGTGCGCCCCGGAGAAGCTGTCCGAAGCCGAAGACTTCCACCAGCACCTGGAAACGAAGATCCGGAACCTCGGCCCGGTGAACGTGCTTGCCCTGGAGGAGTACGAAGAGGCGCAGCAACGCCACGAGTTTCTCGACACCCAGCGGCAGGACCTGCTGGACTCGATCCGCGACACCCAGGAAGCGATCAACGAAATCGACACGGTTTCGCGGAAACAGTTCAACGAGGCGTTCGAAGAGATCAACATCAACTTCAGGGGAATGTTCGCCACTCTGTTCGGCGGCGGTGTCGGCGAAATGCGGCTCATCGAGACCGAGGGCACGAGCGAGGCGGGCATCGAAATCGTGGCATCGCCCCCCGGGAAGCGGCTCCAGAATGTCGCGCTGCTCTCCGGCGGCGAGAAATCGTTGGCGGCGATCGGGCTGCTGATGGCGATCTTCCAATACAAACCGAGTCCGTTTTGCGTTCTCGACGAGGTCGACGCGGCCCTCGACGACTCCAACATCGTCCGGTTCCGGCGGCTGCTGCAGCAAATGGCCGGACAGACGCAGTTCATCCTCATCACGCACGCCAAGACGACGATGGAGGTCGCCCAGACCCTCTACGGCGTCATCATGCAGGAACCGGGCGTATCACGGGTCGTCTCGGTGAAGATCGGCGAGCACGACGGAGACGCGGCCACCAACGGCACTCCGTACGCGGCCGGGCACGGCCGGCGCCTGAACAGCGCCGCCGGTTCGGTTCTGCGGACCTGAAGAGATAAAGGCCGTGATTCGTGTCTCGTGATTTGTGAAAAACCCGTTGGCCGGGCTTGGGGTTGCTCTCGGTGGAGCCGCCGGAGGGGCAGGGAAACCCCCGTGTTTTGTGTTGCGTGATGCTTGTGGCGGGCGGCGTGGCAGGGGCTGCTGTGGTATACTCACGGTGTAACGTAAAGGGAAAAGAAGAAAAAGGAGTCGAAAGACGGACGGCCATGCCCTTAGAGACGCAGGCGAAGAAAGAGATTATCGCCACGTATCGAACCCACAGGTCCGACGTGGGCTCGACGGAAGTGCAGGTTGCCATCCTGACCACGAGGATCAAGGGGTTGACCGAGCACCTCAAGGGACATCACAAGGATTTCTCTTCCCGGCGAGGCTTGCTGACCATGGTGAGCCGCCGGCGCCGATTGCTGCGGTACCTCCGCAACACCAGTCCCGGGCGATACCGGAAGCTGATCAAGAGTCTGGGCCTGCGCGGCTAGGCCGTTCGTCGTGTCCGGGATGAGCCCGTTCACGAAAACCGATCCCCATCCAGTTGCCGGCGAACCGACGGTTCGCAGCCGAGTCCCTTGACTCTGCCGACCGCCGGTCTCGCACTTGGCGGCGTCCTCGGGCGTCACCGTGAATCTTTCCGTCGTATCCCTCCACTTCACCCGGACGACGGATGCGGGCGAGGATTTTTCCTTCGTACGCGCTCCCAGGTTCCCGGGGCTTGCTTCTGGTTCCCTCCAACATTTCAAACCAAGACGAGCAGGGCCTCCGCCGCGTTGTTGCGGCGGCGCCAAGCGCCTGCTCCTGAAAGAAGAACATGAAACAAACAGTAGAGATCGAGCTCGGCTCTCGAACGATCGAGCTCGAAACCGGCCGTCTGGCCAAACAAGCCGGCGGCGCGGTCATCGTGCGCTGCGGCGATTCGACCGTATTGGTCACGGCGACCGCTGCCGAAAAGCCCCGCGAGGGCATTGACTTTTTCCCGCTCACGGTCGACTACCGTGAATACACCTATGCCGCGGGCAGAATCCCCGGCGGCTACATCAAACGTGAAGGGCGTCCTTCGGAAAAGGAGGTCCTGACCAGCCGTCTCATCGACCGGCCGATCCGGCCGTTGTTCGCCGAGGGCTTCCGCAACGAAACGCAGGTGATCGCGTTCGTGCAATCGGCGGACCCGGAGTTCGACCCGAGCATGCTGGCGATGGTGGGAGCCTCCGCCGCGCTGACGATATCCGATATCCCGTTCCTGTATCCGATCGGCGCGGTGCGCGTCGGGCGGGCCGCAGGCGAGTGGGTGCTCAACCCGAGCTACCCACAGATCGACGAGGGCGACTTGAACATCGTCGTCGCGGCCGCGGACGAGGGCCTCGTGATGGTCGAGTCGAGCGCCTCGGGAGTGAGTGAAGCCGACATGGTCGCGGCCATGCGAGTGGGCCACGAAGGCTGCCGCAAGATCATTCAGGGCGTGCGGGAACTGGCGGCGAAAGCCGGCAAGCCGAAACGGAACGTCGAGCCTCCTGTGTTTGACGAAGAGGCCTTCCAGGCCTTCTCGGACAAGTGGAGCGCGCGGATGACCGAAGCGCTCGATACGAGCCAGACCGGCAAACTCGACAGTCAAGCCAGGGTCAACGCCCTGAAGAAAGAGGTTGTCGAAGAGCAGGGCGACGACGATGACCAGGCCGCCCAAGCCGGCAAGTTTTTCAACCGCCTGAAGGAATCGTTGTTCCGGCAATCGATTCTCGAAAAGAAACGACGGCCCGACGGCCGCTCTTTCGACGAGATCCGCGAACTCACCTGCGAAGTGTCCGAACTGCCGCGCGCGCATGGCTCGGCCGTCTTCACACGCGGCGAAACGCAAGCGCTGGCAACGGTGACCCTGGGCACCCAAGACGAGGGCCAGCGACAGGAGAAGCTCGAAAACCCCGATACCCAGAAGAGCTTCATGGTGCACTACAACTTCCCGCCGTTCAGCGTCGGCGAGGTGTCGTTCCTGCGCGGCGCGGGCCGCCGCGAGATCGGCCACGGCATGCTGGCCGAGCGCGCGCTTTCGGCCGTGATCCCCGACGACGAGGATTTCCCCTACACGATCCGGATCGTCAGCGACATCCTCGAATCGAACGGATCGAGCTCGATGGCGACCGTCTGCGGCGGAACGCTGGCGATGATGGACGCCGGCGTGCCGATCAAAGCGCCCGTGGCGGGCATCGCGATGGGGCTGGTGACCGGCGGCGACGGGGACACGGCGATTCTCACCGACATCGCCGGCGCCGAGGATCACTACGGCGACATGGATTTCAAGGTCGCCGGCACGCGGGACGGGATTACGGCGCTGCAGATGGACATCAAGCAGCCCAACGTCAGCCTGGAAGTGCTCGAAACGGCGCTCGATCAAGCCAAGCGGGCGCGATTCGAGATTCTCGACGCGATCGAGGCCGCCATCCCCGAACCGCGCAGCAACATCTCACCCCATGCGCCGCGCATCTACACGTTGAACATTCCGACCGCCAAGATTCGCGACGTGATCGGACCGGGCGGCAAGATGATCAAGAGCATCGTGATGGAGTCGGGCGCGAAGATCGACGTCCATGACGACGGCACGGTGCAGATCGCGTCGAGCGACGAGCAGGCCGCGAACAAGGCGATCCAGATGATCAAGGACCTGACGGCCTCGGCCGAGGTCAACAAGACCTATCTGGGCACGGTGACGCGCATCGTGGACTTCGGCGCGTTCGTCGAGATTTTCCCCGGCACCGAGGGCCTGCTGCACATCAGCGAGATCGCCGAGCACCGCATTCGCAGCGTCAAGGACGAGCTGAAGCAGGGCGACCAGATTCTGGTCAAATGCCTGGCCCTGGACGGTAATAAAATCAAGCTGAGCCGCAAGGCCGTGCTGCGCGAACAGCGCAACAAGCGCAAGTTCGCGAAACAGGCCGAATAGGATCAACACCGTTTTCCCCCGGGGCGGCTGTTGCGCCGCCCCGACCCATGGGAGGTTCACGATGGCGGAACGATCGCGCCGTTTCTTCTTGAGCATGGCGTCGGCGGCCGGAACGGCCGGGGCGCGCATGGCGGCGGCAACCCTGGGGGACAAGCCGGCCGTGCTCGGCGGCAGGCCGATCCGCAAGAAACCGTTCCCCGTCTGGCCGATCGTCCGCAAGAGCGACGAGAAGGTCTGGATGTCGGTCCTGAGGACGCTGAAGTGGAACCGCACGCGGGGGAGCGCGGTCAAGCAGTTCGAGGAGACCTGGGCCCGCCGTCTCGGCGCAAGCTACTGCCTTGCCACGTCCGGCGGGACAACCGCCCTATGGACGGCGCTGAACGCCCTCGACGTCGGGCCGAAGGACGAGGTGCTCGTTCCGCCGTACACGTTCATCGCCACGGTGAACGTCGTATTGCTGCAGCACGCCTTGCCGGTGTTCGTGGACACCGACCGCGAGACGTTCCAGATCGACGCCAAGAAGATCGAAGAGCGCATCACTCCCCGGACGCGCTGCATCCTGCCGGTCCACATGGGCGGCGCGGCGGCGGAGATGGACCTCATTCTCGAGCTGGCCAGGAAGCATAAGCTGTCGGTCGTGGAAGACGCCTGCCAGTCGCATCTCGCCGAGTGGCGCAATCAGCCCGTTGCAACCGTGGGAGACATCGGGTGCTTCAGCTTCCAAGCGTCGAAGAACCTGAACTGCGGCGAGGGCGGCGCGCTGATCACCAACAGCGACGAACTGATCGCGCGGGCCGAGCGCTTCCATACCAACGGCGGCTCGGTAGGCAAGGCGGACAACCCGATTCCGCACCGCACGAACGGATGCAACCTGCGGATGACGGAGTTTCAAGGGGCGCTGCTTGCGGCGCAGTACGACCGGGTCGAAGAACAGGCGCGGGAGAGAGAGGACCATGCCGGCTACCTGACGAGCCTGTTCGACGAGATCGACGGCATCGCGCCGGCGCGCGTGTACGAAGGCTGCACGCGCAACGCCTACCACCTGTACATGTTCCGCTACGACCCGCATGCCTTCGCCGGACTGCCGCGGGAAGGGTTCGTCAAGGCGCTGCGAGCGGAGGGCGTTCACTGCTCGACCGGCTACCGTCCGCTCAACAAGGACAAGTTCCTCGAGCACACCTTCCAGTCGCGCGCATTTCGAAGCATTTATTCCGACAAGGAACTGAACAACTGGCGCGAGCGCAACCACACGCCTGAAAACGACCGGCTGTGCAGCGAGGCGGTCTGGCTCACGCAGAGCAAGCTGCTCGGCTCCCGCGACGACATGGATCAGATCGCCGAGGCGGTGCGGAAGATCCAGGCGTTCGCTCCGGAAATCCGCAAGGCGGGGGTTGGGTGAAGAGGGGAAAAAGGCTGTGTTTCGAAAAAAAGCCGTGATTCGTGACTCGTGAAAAACCTTAAAGGCTGTGATGCCGGCGCGGGCTGCTCCAGCCCGCCGCGCCTCTTCTGAAGGCGGTCCGCTTGCACCACATACATGATCCTGTTCACAGTGTCCTCTCCGTCCATATCACCTGCCCGTAAGGGCTCAGTCCGATTCAAAATCGAAACGGGCCTGTGTTGGCTGCGACGGGTGCTCTTGGAGAAAGAGAGAACACAACAGTTCTGTTGACAACAACATTTCTGTTTACTATCCTGCAAGCATGAACGCCAGCGAACTTCGCCGCTGGCTGAAAAAGCAGGGCTGCACCTTCGAAACGCACAAGGGAGGCAGCGGACACCTCACGGTGCGTCGCGGGGACCGCACCTCGCAACTGCCAATGCACGGCGGGCGCAAGGAACTTGGCAAGGGTCTGGTGGAGAAGATCAAGAAGGACCTGGAGTTGGCATGATGGCCGAATACCCCGTCAGACTCACACCAGATGACAACGGCACGTTGCTCGTCACGTCGCCGGACTTCCCGGAACTGACCACTTTTGGTGAAGATCGCGACGATGCCCTGGCGCGGGCCATCGACGCCTTTGACGAAGCGATTGCGGCGCGAATTGCGCGACGCGAGGATGTTCCACGGCCTTCAAAAGGAAGGGTTCGCGTTGCCTTGCGCAGCATGACCGCCGTGAAACTCATCCTCTACCAGGAGATGCGGGATCAAGGAATCGGCAAGGCCGAACTCGCGCGGCGGCTTCACTGGCATTTGCCGCAGGTTGATCGCGTTCTCGACATTCAGCACCAGTCGCGGCTCGATCAGATCGACGCCGCTCTTGGCGCTATCGGTCTGCGCCTGCATGTAAACGTCTGACCTGCCTTTCTTCACCACGCGGCAAGGCGAAGTGCGTGAGCGAGCCGTCAGGACGAGGCGCGAGCCGCTTAACGCGTAGGCGTACTTGATCGTACAAGTTGTCTGCCAAAAGGTTTGAGAGCCAGATGTGTCCTCGGTTTGCTTGAAGGTTATTGACGTTGACAGCACGGAGGGAGCCCGCCGGGGGACTACCGCAGGTATTCCGGGCGGGCGAGAATATTACCGGCGAACAGTTGCATCCGAGGTGAGCCGGCGGCTCGCTTCCAACGATGGGAAGTCACTCGTGCCGCAAGGCCGTCATCGGATCGACCCGGGTGGCTCGCCGTGCAGGAAGGTAACACGCTGTCAGCGAGACGAGCATGAGAACGGCCACGACGCAGACGTACGTCAAGGCGTCGGTCGGAGAGATGCCGTACAGAAGCTCGGCCAGCACCCGGGCGGAGAAGACGGCGGCGCTCACTCCGATCGCCAAACCCAGCACCGTCAGTTTCAGGCCGTCGCCCATGACTTGCCCGAGCACGGTGGACCTTTGGGCGCCCAGCGCCATGCGCAGTCCGATTTCGCGAGAGCGCCGGCTGACCATGAAGCTCAAGACGCCATAGAGTCCGACCGACGCCAGCAAGAGCGCCAGAACGCCAAAGGCTCCCAGCAACGCGGTGTAGAAACGCGGCTCCGCGTATTCCTGATTGGCGGCATAGTGCTGTTCGAGGGTAGTGACGTTCCGGAAAGCCTGGTTGGGATCGATTTCGCGGATGACGCTCTTCACTGCAGGGACCAGCGAAAGCGGTTCCACCGAAGTTCGCATCACGATTTGACTGGATGGGAAGCGGCCGGTCTGCTCGGGGTTCATGTACATGACGTCCGGCGGGCCCTCCGTCAAGCCGTGCGTTCGCACATTTTCCACAACGCCGATAATCTCCGCGGGCACTTCTTGCCGCCTTTCACGAAGAATGATCCGTTTCCCCAAGGCGCTTTCTTGGGGCCAATACTTGTGCGCCATGGCTTTGTTGATGACGAGCAACCTCGTGGAGTGGAGCCGGTCTCGTTCTTCAAAAACTCTTCCCTCAATGGGCCTGATCCGAAGTGTTTCGAAGAATCCCGGCGTTGCCAAACGAGAGTACGTATAGGGCATTTCGTCCCTATCAGCGTACTGCCGACCCGGTAGACGGAACTTGTGTGTCCTGTAGATGTGGGAAGGCGGCAAGTGGCCCGTCCATGCCACGGACTCGACACCGGGAAGCGCGCGCACCCTCGCTGTGATGTCGTCCTGGAACGCCAGACGCTTGTCGCGATCGCGGAGGAGTGACCGTGGTGGAGCGACTGACACCGCCAGGACATTCTCGGGATCGAATCCCAACTCGATCCGGTTGATCCGGATGAACGTGTTCACCATCAGACCAGCGCCTACGACGAGGACAACCGAGAGTGCAACCTCGGCCACGACGAGAGCACCCTGCATTCTCTTGAATCCGCGCTTGGCGGTTTCCTGCGGACCTCCCTGCTTCAATGACTCGCTCACGCTGGAACGCGACAGGCGCAGCGCGGGCAAAGTTCCAAACAGCAGTCCCGTCAAAACAGAAAGAGCGAAGGCGTAAAGCGCGACATCAGTGTCGATGGCGATGTCGGAAACGAGAGAGAGCCGCGAGAAACTGACGGCAGCCAGTCCCCGGACACCCCAGTGGGCCACCAGCATCCCCAGTGCGCCTCCGAGAACGGCGACGAGAATGCTTTCGGTCAAGACCTGCCGGGCGAGCCGCCAGCGGCCCGCTCCCAATGCATTGCGTACGGCCATCTCGGTTCGCCTCCCGAGGCCGCGGCCCAGGAACAGGTTGGCCAGGTTGACGCAGGAGATGAGGAGAACGCAACCGACCGCCGCCAGCAACAGGACTATGCCCTGCCGAACGCTATGGACCAAGTCGTCATGCAGCGTGCGGAAAACGAGGGTTCTTCCTTCGCCGGCTTCGTTTTCGGGGTGGATTCTTCTCCGAAGCACCTCCAGCTCGGCGCGGGCCTGTTCGAACGACACACCATTTTTAAGGCGGGCGATCGTGTAACTGAGCCCCCAAGCGGGGTTCCGCTCCATGTATTGGCGAGAGAGACTCATCGGCGACCAGGAGTCAAACCGGATACCGCGCCAAGGGAAACGGAAATCGGCCGGCAAGACTCCGATGACCGTGAAGCTCTCTTCGTTCAAACGGATGGATTGGCCAACCATCTCCGGATCCCCGGAAAACTGGCGCATCCAGAGAGAATGGCTTATGACGACGACACGGGCTCGCTCTTCAAGGTCTCTTTCCTCAAGCAGACGGCCATGAAGGGGTTGCGCCCCGAGGATCGTGAAGAAGTCTTCCGTCGTCCGAACATTCAGAATCCTTTCGGGATCTTCCACGCCGGTGAGGTGTTGACTTGCGAGCACGAAGCCGCTGAGATGATCGAAGCTCTGCAGTTGGTCCCGCTGGAACACGTAATTGACTTCTGGCGGAAAACGGCGGCCCCTGTAGCGTTGGAAGTCAGGAATTTCCTCCTGAATCGCTACAATCCTGTCCGGCTCGGGGAAAGGCAGGGGCCGCAGCAGAACGGTATTGGCCACCGTGAAGATGGCCGTATTGGCTCCGATGCCGAGCGCCAACGTCGCCACGGCGACCGCGGTGAAGCCCGGCGATTTCGCCAGCATGCGCAGTCCGTACCGGATATCCCGCGCAAACGCCTCCAGGACCGGTAAGCCTCTTCGATCCCGATAGGCCTCCTTGACCGACTCGACACCGCCGAACTTCAGTCTCGCTTTGCGGTGAGCTTCCTCAGGGCTCATGCCGGCGCGGACGTAGTCGTCCGTCTGCATGCGGAGGTGGAACTCGATCTCATTCGCGAGATCGTCTTCTCGGCGATAGCCGGTCAGCGCGCCGGATATCCTCCGCCAGATACTGCGCAGCGCTTTCATGGCCTTCCACTCGAGGCCGCAAAGAAAGCGGCAATGATCTCGGTGGTCTGCGTCCACTGACGCCTCTCGGATTCAAGCCGGCGGCGCCCCGCCTTCTTAATCCGATAGAACTTCGCCTTGCGGTTGTTATCGGAGACGCCCCACTTCGAAGCGATCGCCCCCTCCTGTTCCAGCTTCAACAGGACCGGGTACAGTGTTCCGTGATTGATGGACAGCAGATCGCCGCTGGTCTGCTCGATCCTGCGGGCGACACCGTAGCCGTGCAGTGGCCCCATCACCTCGAGGGTCTTGAGAACCATGAGCGAAAGCGTGCCCTGCCAGACGTCGTTCTTTTCTTTCATCGACCTATGGGATTGCCATATGAGTATGGCACACTTTCCTATGGGAAAGCAATAGGAACCTATTTAATTCCGTGGAGACGTGCCTGCTCATTCCGCGCTCCCAAGCAGATGTTGTTGGTGATTTCTGTGTCTTGCCGAATCACCACCACATCACCAGGACCCGATTGGCGGCTTCTACAGCCTGGAAACTCTCTCGCTCGCATTGCGGCCGGCCGATCTCCGACCAAGGGCCTCAGGTCATCGGCTAGGACTGCGAGGTGTGCATCCGCATCTCGGGGATAACCCTGGTGAGAACGTCGTCCTGCCATCGCGGGGGACCATTTTCGTAGGTTGTCGAGGCACAGGGCCAGCGGTCCCTGAGCTTTTGGTCGAAACAGTGAACTCTTCTCTGCCGTCGTCGTCTACCGATTGCAGTGAGATTCATGCGGACGCAAGGGCAGGTTCCGGTTGCCTGCGGGTCTCAAGCTATCCGAAGGGGAGCTGCCATGGGGTTTCTCCATAACCTGCGTTACCGCTTGCGGATGTTGACGAGTTCCGAGATTTCGGCCGGGGCGATGGTGCTGCCTGGATTGGTCGGGATGGGGCCGAAGATCGGTTCGACGGGTCGCGAAGATCGATCCGATGGCCGGAGTTCGATACGAGCAGGGCGGTACCCGTCCCGATATTGGGACGCGGCCGTCCCATTAGCGGACAGCTCAGGTTCCGCAGCAGCAATGGACATACCGTCAAGTCCTTCTATATCAGCAGGTTCCGTGATCTCCGGGCAAATGGTTCGCCACGTGCATGTGTGATGGGTCGAGATGACGGCAACCTGTCAAAGAGGAGTTCAGCTTGGATATTCCGCGTAAAGACCTCGTCCGAAAGCGCCGGATTCGCCGCATCGTGTATTCCATCGCGGCCGTCGCGGCGATGGGAGTGATTACGTACGGTCTCTCGCGGCTCGAGCCGGCCGCGCCCACGGTCGACGGATCGCCTTTCATCGACACGGTCCAGCGCGGGGACATGGTGCTCGACGTCCGCGGTCTGGGCACGCTGGTACCGGAGAACGTGCTTCTGGTGCCCGCCCGGGATCAGGGCCGGATCGAGCGCCGCTTCCTGCTGCCCGGCGAGCAGGTCGAGGCGCACACGGTGCTGTTCCAGCTCAGCAACCCGCAGCTCGAGCAGGAAGTGTTCGACACCGAATCGGAGATTCGCGCCGCCGAGGCCGAGTACGCCGACCTCGAAGTGCGGTTGGAGAACGAGACGCTCACGCAGCGGGCCAACGCCGCCACGGTGGCAGCGAATTACCAGCAGGCGCGGACCGAGTACCTGGCGCAGAAACAGATGGCGGAAAAGGGTCTCACCGATCAAGTGACGCTCACCAAGGCCAAGGTTACGGCCGAGCAACTGGAAATCAGCGTTCACTTGGAGAAGGAGCGGGCCGCGATCCGCGAGAAGGCCGTCGAAGCGCAGTTGGCGGCGAAGCGGGCGCGCATCGAGCAGCAGAAACGCCTGTTGCGCTTGCGCCAGCAGAAGCTGGAGCGTTTGATCGTGCGAGCCGGGGCGACGGGAGTCTTGCAGCAACTCGAAGTCGAGGTGGGCGAACTCGTCTCAGCGGGCACCGTGCTGGCGCGCGTATCGGACCCCCGCCACCTCAAAGCCGAGCTGCGCATCGCCGAGACGCAGGCGAAGGACATCACGTTCGGCCAGCGGGCCGAGATCGACACTCGCAACGGCGTAATCCCGGGCACGGTGACGCGCATCGATCCGGCGGCGGAAGAAGGCACGGTGACGGTGGACGTCCGTCTCGACGGAGAACTGCCCAAGGGCGCGCGACCCGACCTGAGCGTCGACGGCAGGATCATTCTCGACCACCTCGTGGACGTCGTCAAAGTCGGGCGGCCCGTCTACGCGCAGCCCGACGCGACCATCTCGCTGTTCCGGGTGGAGCCCGACGGGGAACATGCCTCGCGCGTGCGGGTCGCCGTGGGCCGCACTTCCGTGAACGAAATCCAGATCCGGCAGGGACTGCAACCGGGCGACCGGGTCGTCTTGTCGGACATGTCAGCAATGGACGCGTACGACCGCGTGCGATTGGATTAACGCCTTGAAGGAAAATCAGCATGAATGAATCCGTCACGAACGACTCAACCCTGATCCGTCTCCACAACGTCAAGAAGGTGTTTTTGGCCGAGGAAGTCGAGACCCACGCGCTCTCGAACATCAACATGGAGATTCGCCGCGGGGAGTATGTGGCCATCTCGGGGCCGTCGGGGTGCGGCAAATCGACGCTGCTGTCGATCCTGGGCCTGCTCGACACGCCATCGGAGGGCGAGCACTTTCTCAAGGACGAGCCGGTCGAAAATCTCTCGGCGAGCCAGCGCGCGCGCGTCCGCAACCGCGAGATCGGGTTCATTTTTCAGGCTTTCAACCTGATCGGCGACCTCAACGTGTACGAGAACGTCGAGTTGCCGCTCACCTACCGCGGGATGCCCTCGAAGGAGCGCAAGGAGCGGGTGAAAAGCGCTCTCGAGCAAGTGGAGATGGCGCACCGGATGAAGCACTATCCGTCGCAGCTCTCGGGCGGCCAGCAACAGCGCGTGGCAGTGGCTCGGGCGCTGGTGGGGGACCCGGCGATCCTGCTGGCGGATGAGCCGACGGGCAACCTCGACTCGAAAAACGGCGAGGCCGTGATGGACTTGATGCGGGAGCTGCATCAGAACGGCGCGACGATCTGCATGGTCACGCACGACCCGCGCTATGAGAAATACGCGGAGCGCACCGTGCACCTGTTCGACGGCCGCATCGTGGACGAGAGCGAGGCGCCGGATTTGAACCTTACGACAGACGGGTAGGTTTCAGATGGCGGATTCACTGTGGAATGAAACCGATGCAGGGACGGCGGCGATGAACGGACCGGTTCAGGGTTTGCGCCATGCCGTCAAGGGGGCCACGAGATGAGCAGGTTGATACAGGACCTTCGCTATGCGGTTCGGATGCTCGCGAGAACGCCGGGATTTACGGCGGTGGCCGGGATCTCCCTGGCGCTCGGCATCGGCGCCAACACCGCCATCTTCAGCCTCACCTATGCCGTTCTGATGAGGCCCCTCCAGGTGGACGACCCGGAGCGGCTGGTAACTGTTTTTTCGCGCCACGAGGGCGGCGGTCCCTATGGCACGTCCTCTTATCCCGACTACAGAGACTTTCGGGACCAAAGCGACGTCTTCTCCGGACTTGCCGCCAACACGGTGGCGCCCGTCAGCTTGAGCAGTGGTGACTCGGCGCAAGTCGTTCTCGGCAAAGTCGTCACAGCGAACTATTTTTCGGTTCTCGGCGTGGACGCGGCACACGGACGCACGTTCCTACCCGAGGAGGGCTACCCCTCCCGAGCCGGCGACGTTTGCGTGATCAGCGACGGGCTGTGGAAGCGGCGGTTCGGGGCCGACCCGGCCGTCGTCGGGCGCAATCTGGTCGTCAACGGCTCGCCGACAACGGTGGTCGGCATTACCCCGGAAGGCTTCCGCGGGACATGGGCCGCTCTCGAGATCGACATTTGGACCCCGATGTCGATCGTCGAACGGATGGTCCCCTTCGGGGTCGACATGGAGCGGCGCGGGAACGAGTGGCTTGCCATCGTGGGCCGTCTCAAACCCGGAGTCACGCTCAGTCAGGCGTCTTCCCGGCTGCAGGTCATTTCGAACCGGCTTGCCGAAGAGCACCCCGGCAGCAACCGCAACAAGCGAGCGGTCGTCGTCGGGTTTCATCAAGACCGGGTCCCACTGGTCAGCGGCGCGGCCGACGCCGCCCGCGGCGTCCTGTCGATGCTGTTGGCCGTGGTCGGATTTGTCCTGCTGATTGCCTGCACGAACGTCGCCAACACGCTGCTGGCGCGGGGCGTGTCCCGGCGCAGAGAGATCGCAGTGCGGCTCGCGATCGGGGCGGGCCGAGGGAAAATCGTGAGGCAACTGCTGACCGAAAGCGTCTTGTTGGCGCTGATCGGGGGGGCCGCGGGTCTGCTGGTGGCTCGCTGGGCCATGCATGGTCTGCTCGCTCTGATGCCAACCCTGCTGGTGCCCGTGCGCTTGGAGATGGGTCTCGATGTCCCGGTGTTGCTGTTCACGCTTGCGGTATCGGTGGTCACGGGTGTTCTTTTCGGACTCTTTCCCGCATTGCAGGCGACCCGGCCGCAATTGATCCCGGCGCTGAAGGAGTCCGGCGCTTTGGCCGCGGTCAGCGGCTCCCGATCGAGGCTGCGTCACGCGCTCCTGACGGCGCAAGTCGCTCTGTCGCTGGTTTTGCTCATCGGCGCGGGGCTTTTCTTGAAGAGCCTGTGGAACGCGAGTACGATCGATCCGGGTTTCAATCCCCAAGGCCTGTTGCGAGCCGGGATCAGCGTAGGACTGCAAGGCTACGACGAATCGGAAGGACGGCGATTTCACCAAGCCCTGCTCGAGAAGGTCCGCGCAATCCCCGGCGTGCAATCAGCCGCCTGGGGCGCCCAAGTGCCGCTGGGACCGATGGCGCGCAGCCGCAGCATTTCCGTTCCGGGGCATGAACCGAGGGAGGGGGAGTTCATGTCGTTCGGTTTCAACGGCATCGGCCCCAGCTATTTCGAAACCATCGGCACCCCGATCCTCTTTGGCCGCGGCTTTCTGCGGAGCGACACGGACGACAGCGAAAACGTGGTGATCGTCAACGAGGCGCTGGCGCAGCGCTTCTGGCCCGGCCGGAATCCGGTCGGAAACGCCATGGGCGTCGGCGACGTGGAGCATCGCATCATCGGCGTCGCCAAGACCGGCAAGTACCGAACCCTGGGAGAGGATCCGACTCCTTATTACTACTTGCCCCTGGAACAACACTACGAGCCCTTGCTGTACCTGCACGTGCGCACAGCGGGCAACGCGAGTTCCGTGCTGGCGGCCATGCTGACGGAGATGCGCACGCTCGACCCGCATATCCCGGCGTTCGACGTGCAAACGATGAGCGACCACTTGCGCTACGCGCGCTTCCCGGCCACTCTGGCCGGCGCGCTGTTCGGGGTGTTCGGCGCATTGGCTCTGGTGCTGTCGGTGGTGGGAATCTACGGAGTGATCTCGTACTGGGTCAACCAGCGAACACGGGAAATCGGCATTCGCACCGCCCTGGGCGCCGTGCGCGGCGATGTCATCAAGATGGTGCTTCGGAGGGGCCTCGTGCTCACCTGCGGCGGCATCGTCTGCGGGCTGCTCGCCGCCGCCGCGCTGAGCCGGCTGGTTGCCCGGTTTCTGTACGGCGCGGACCCACTGAACGCGGAGATGTTCCTGGGCGCGTCGGCGGTGCTGGTGCTGGTCACTCTTGCTGCTTGCTATGTGCCCGCGCGGCGAGCGACGAAGGTCGATCCGATGACAGCGTTGCGATACGAATAGCCATGTTTTTTGAGATGCGATTTCCGGAGTTTGTCTTGCCGATGACCCTGACCAGGCTTTGCGCCGTCTTTCTCGCCGCGCAGTTGGCTTTCGCGCCGCTCATGGCGCAGATGCCGGCGGCTTCCAGCGAGCGGGATTACAGCATCGGTCCGGACACTTGGCCGAACATCCTCCACGCTTTCCAGATGCCCGATGAGCCGTACGTCGAGGAGGGGAATTCGCCGCGGCTCGATGAGCTGATCCATGACGGGAAGCTGTACCTGTCGCTGAGCGACGCTATTGCCCTGGCGCTCGAAAACAACCTGGACGTGGCCGTCTCGCGCTTTTCGCGAAAGATCGCCGAAACGCAGCTCCTGCGTGCGAAGACGGGCGGGGCCGTATCGGGGGTCCAAGGCGGCGTCAGCACGGCCTCGACGGGGGACTCTTCGAGTGCTACGAGCGGCGTCGCGGGCCGGGGGGCCGTTTCCGGCCGAGCGGCAACCGATGGAAGGGGCGCGGGCGGCGTTGCCGGCTCGGGCGCCTCCGGGGGACTCAACCTCGACCCCGTGCTTTCGGCGCAATTCTCGAAGCGCCATAACAGCGCCCCGACGTTCAGTGATTTCACCACCGGCACCAACTTCCTGGTCAACGACGACACTATCTCACGGATCTCCATCGGCAAGAGTTTTTGGAGCGGCGCTTCCGGTTCTCTTTCATGGACCACGCGACGTTCTTTCTCGAACTCCCTTCGCTCGAACTTCAATCCGTTCTCGACTTCCGATCTGCGTCTGGATTTCCGACAACCGCTCCTGCAGGGATTCGGCGGAGTGAACAAGATCAGCCTTCGAGTCGCCCGCAACAACCTGAAGTCCTCGGATCTGCAATTCAAACAGCAAGTGATCTTTACCGTGGCATCGATTCAGCGGCTCTATTGGGATCTCGTCCGGTTTCGCGCCGAGGTCGAGAGCAGCCGCGAGGATCTACGGCTGGCCCGGCAGCTCTACGAGGGCAACCGGGAGCGCGTGGAGATCGGCAAGCTGGCGCCCATCGACCTGATCGAGTCCGAAGCCGAAGTCGGCCAGAGGGAACAGGAACTGACCATTGCGCTCACCGCGGTGCGGGAACAGGAAGGGACTCTGAAGACCGCACTCAGCAAGAACGGCCTGGCGAGTCCTTTTCTGCTCGAGGTCGAGGTCATCCCCACCGATCATGTGGAAGTGCCCGCAACTCTCGAGATCAAGCCCCTGCGGGAACTGATGCGGATGGCGCTGGCGTCGCGCCCGGATATTGCGCAGGCCCGTCTGCAACTTGAAAATGCCGATATCCTGCTCAAGGGGACCCGCAACCGGCTGCTGCCGTCGGTCGACCTCGTCGCCAGCACGACGAACAACGGCCTGGCCGGAGATCTGAATCCCAACCTGATCCTCTTGCCGGGGCAGGTTCCGAACACTCCGGATTTTTTCATCGGGGGACTCAGCAGGGCGCTGGGGCAGATGTTTCGACGCAATTTCCCCGACTACTCGGTCGGCTTGGCGGTCTCGATTCCGCTTAGAAACCGCCGCGCGCAGGCGGATGCCGCCAACGCCTTGTTGCGGCGCCGGCAGAGCCAACTGCGGATGCAACAACAGCTCAACGAGATTCGGCGCGAGGTTCAGTCGGCTGTGGTCGGTTTGGAACAGGCGCATGCGCGCTACCTGGCGGCGCGAGCGACACGCGAGCTTCGCGAAAAGATGCTCGACGGCGAGGAACAGAAATTCAAACTCGGGTATTCGGACACGTTCAAGGTCGTCCAACGGCAGCGCTCCCTGGCGCAGTCACGGGCCGGCGAGATCCTGACCCGGAACGAGTTCGTGATCGAGCGGACGAACCTGGATGAAGTGACCGGCCAAACACTTGCTGTGAACAACATCTCGATCGATGAAGCCCATGACGGCAGAGTGTCCAAGAGGCCGGATCCGGTTCCCGTTTCGCGGTGAGGAGCAGGAGCAATGCTTAGACAGCCCGTGGTAAAAGTCACGCGGGCGGCGTTACGCGCCGGGAGCCGATGGAGTAACGGCTTGGTCGTTCGAGGAACACGGCGCTGCACCCTCTGTGCCGTTGGCCGGAAGCGGCGCGTAACCCTTTGGGCGACGGACATTTGCGCTCGTCGGCTTTGTCGTTCGTCGGAGGAGATCACCCGGATCGCCATCCTCCTCACTCCGCGCCGAGCGACCGCAGGAGCCCGCCGCGCCTTCCACGGGACTTTTACCACGGACTGTAGGGTATTGGGAGGTTAGCCATGAGAGAAGCCCTTCGTAGCTTTTGGAGAAGCCCGTTGGTCGTGGCGCTCGCCGTGGTTACTCTGGCCCTGGGCCTGGGTGCCGCCATGGCCGTATTCGGCGTCGTCGACGTTCTCCTCATCAGGTCTCTACCCTATCCGAACTCCGAAAGGCTCGTCGAGGTATGGTGGGAACGAGTCCCGGGTAGCAGGTCTCCCCAATTCAGGGGCGGTGAGATCGTCCATGCGCTCCGTGAAGAAGCACGGTTATTCTCCTCCGTTGAGGGCTATCAGCCGGAAAGTGCAACCATCACCGGGGCAGGCGAACCCGAATCCGTCAACGCCCTGCGTACTTCACCCGGCCTCCTCCATCTGCTCGGGGCCGCGCCGCGCAGAGGGCGGCTCTTCTACGATGAGGATGCCTTGCCGGGCGTACGGGTCGCCTTGATCAGTGAACGACTCTGGCTGAGCCGGTTCGGGGGCGGCGCTTCGGCTGTGGGCGGCCGTATTTCGATCGAGGACGAACCGCACACGATCGTCGGAGTGTTGCCTGGGAATTTCGGGTTCCTGTCACGAAGAGCCGACGTGTGGCGGCCTTTGGCCGCGGATTCACGCGGCGTCTTCACAGTGATCGCAGCCTTGCAGTCCGGCGTACCGCGAGAAGGCGCCGGGGATCGACTGCGCGCCGTTTCCGGGAACCTGCGGCAAGCCGGCGTACTGCCTGGCGGTTCCGGCAACTTGCTGATCGAAGAGTTGCGTCAGTCGAAGCGGGCCCGGCAACACGGCGCCGCTTTCTACGTGTTGTTGGCTGCCGTGGCGCTGGTCTTGCTGGTGGCCTGCGGGAATGTGGCGAACCTTTTTCTCGTTCGGGCGCACGGACGCGAGAGCCGCTTCGCCATTATGCAGGCGCTCGGTGCGAGACGGTCCGACCTGCTGCGCCAGTCGGTCTGGGAGGGCCTTGTCCTGGCGCTGCTCAGTGGATGCGGCGCTCTCCTGGTTGCCGAAGCGTGCCTCGCGGGTATCTCTCGGATCATGCCGCCGGAGCTGGCGGTCTTTTCCAGCGCCGCCGTGACGGTCGATGGGCGTTTCCTCGGGTTCGCGGTGCTGCTCTCCACGGTGACCTGTCTGGCCGTAACCGTCATCCCGTCATTCAGTGTTTCGGAGACTCATCTGGTCGAGTCGCTGAAAGGCCGGACTGTCCAACAGGCAGGCGCGCATCGCCGGTGGCAGCCGGCTCTGGTCGTTGCTCAGCTTGCGGTTGTCCTGGTCCTGCTGGCGGGTTCCGGCCTGCTCTTGCGGAGTTTCGTACGGCTGGTGAACGTCGACCCCGGATTCGACACGGAAGATCTGCTGGTCTTCGAGCCTCGGCTTAGGGGTGACCGCTATCGGGCGCCGGGCGCCGGGCTCGGCTTTTTCGAACAGTTCGACGAGTTGGTGGAAGACTCGGGCAGCGTGCGAAGCGCGACCTTTGCATCCGGCGTGCCCCCAACCAGCGGCTATACTTCCTTCGCCATTCAGCCCGAGGCGGAAGGCCGGCAGGCGGTTGACGCCACCGGCCTCGTGCTGCCACACACGGTCGTGGCTCCAGACTACTTTGCCACGATGGGCATCCCGCTCATCAAGGGGCGCACTTTCAACAGCGACGATCCGGAAACCGTCGTGATCGTGAACGAGGTCCTGGCAAGGCGCTACTGGGGAAGCGACTCCCCTGTCGGCCGCCGTTTCCGCCTTGATGCGGACGAGCCGTGGCACACCGTTGTCGGCGTTGCGCGGGACGTCAAGCAAAGCGGGCTCGACGACCCGATGGGTGACGGCATGGAGTTGTATTTCCCTTACCCGCGAACGAAACGAGAGAGGAGCTTCACGTTCATCGTCCGCACGGATGGGACGGACGCTGCTGTCGTGGCGCGGCAGGTGAAGGAACTCCTGTGGAGGCTGGACCGAAGCCTGCCCATCAGTCAGGTGACGACGATGGAGCGGCGCCTCGGTGAATCGGTGGCGAGACCAAGATTTTTCCTCGTGCTGATGAGCATCTTCGCTTTGCTCGGCGTCCTTCTGGCGAGTGTCGGGGTTTACGGCACCACGGCCTACTGGGTCGCTCAACGAATGCGGGAACTCGGTCTGCGGATGGCGTTGGGCGCGACACGCGGACGGATTGTCGGGCTCGTTCTCGGGCGAGGCCTGAGGCTGGCGGCGCTGGGAGCAGGCATCGGCCTGGCGGGCGCGATGGCGACACTGCACGTTCTGGAGTCTTTCCTGTTCGCTACTGACCCGAGCGATGCGGGGACGCTGGCCGGCGTGACGGTTCTCCTCGTCTCCCTGGTGCTCATCGCCTGTTACTTGCCGGCTCTGAGAGCCAGCAGGCTTGATCCCGCTGACGTGCTGCGCAGTGAGTGAGCCCGCTATGTAAACCCTGACGTTGCTGCGATACGAGTAAAAGCGAAGTCCGGACCAACTATGATCAAACTCAGAGACCTTGAGAAATTCTATCTCAGCGGGTACGGCAAGACGTTCGTCCTGCGCCGGATCAACCTCGATATCAGCGAAGGCGAGTTCGTTACGATCATGGGGCCGTCAGGGGCGGGAAAGTCGACCTTGCTGGGCATCCTGGGCATGCTGGACGGCGACTTCGAGGGCGAGTTCCACTTTCTCGATCAACCCGTCCACAAGCTCAAGCCGCGCCAGCGGGTGGAACTCAACAAGCAGTACATCGGGTTCGTCTTCCAGAGCTATCATCTGCTCGACGACATGACGGTCTACGAGAACCTCGACCTGCCGCTCTCCTACCGCAACGTCAGCCGCAAGGAGCGCCAGTCGATTGTCGCCGACGTGCTTGACCGCTTTCACATCGTCGCCAAGAAAGACCTTTTCCCGAATCAGCTCTCCGGCGGCCAGCAGCAACTCGTCGCCGTGGCGCGAGCCATCGTGGCCCGTCCTAAACTGATTCTGGCCGACGAGCCGACCGGCAACCTGCACTCCGCACAGGGCAAGGAAATCATGGAGTTGTTTAAGAAACTCAACGAGGAGGAGACCACGATCATCCAGGTCACGCACTCGGAAGACAACGCCGCGTACAGCGACCGCATCATCAACCTGCGCGACGGTTGGGTTGTGGACGGAGAGGTTTAGTACCGGCTTGCCGTTCTTCGTTGCAGCGCCGCGCAATCGTCCCTGCATATCGCCGTACCGCCATGCCGAAAGTTCTCATCGCTGACGACCAACCGGACGTCCTCACGGCTTTGCGTCTCCTGCTCAAGGGAGAAGGCTACGAGACGAAAACGGCGGTCAAGCCCGCGCAGGTCATCGATTCGGTCTCCGCGGACGAGTTCGACGTCGCCCTGATCGACTTGAATTACACGCGGGATACGACCTCGGGACAAGAGGGACTTGACCTGCTGCCACAGCTTCGGGCGATCGATTCCACTCTGCCCGTGGTGGTGATGACCGCCTGGGGAAGCGTCGATCTCGCCGTGGAGGCGATGCGCCGCGGCGCCCGCGATTTCGTACAGAAGCCATGGGACAACACGCGGCTCTTGAGCATCGTCCGCGCACAGGCCGAACTGGCGCGGGCGCTCCGGAGCGAACGCCGCCTGCGAGTGGAGAACGAAATCCTGCGCGGCGGCGGTCTGCCGACCCTCATCGCGGAATCGGCCGTGATGAAGCCCGTCCTGGACATGATCGCTCAGGTCGGCCCATCCGACGCCAACGTGCTCATCACTGGCGAGCACGGCACGGGCAAGGAAGTCGTCGCGCAGACCCTGCACCAGATCTCGCCGCGCGCCGGGAACGCCATGATTTCCGTCAACGTCGGCGGTCTGGCTGAGGGAGTGTTCGAAAGCGAGATCTTCGGACATACGAGAGGCGCGTTTACCGGCGCGGCATCGGACCGCATCGGCCGCTTCGAGCTGGCCCACCGCGGAACGTTGTTTCTCGATGAAATCGCCAATATCACTCCGGATCGGCAGGCGCGTCTGCTGCGCGTTCTCGAGACCGGTGAAGTCGAGCGCGTCGGCTCATCGAAGACCCGCAAGGTTGACGTGCGGGTCCTGTCAGCGACCAACGCGGACCTGCGCCTTGAAGTCGAGCAAGGCAGGTTTCGCGAGGATCTGCTGTTCCGGCTGAACATGGTGGAAATCCATCTGCCACCGCTACGGGAGCGACCGGACGACATCCCCGCGCTTGCCGCGCACTTTCTCGAGACGGCCAGAAGTCGCTACGGCAAGCGGCCGGAGGGATTCGAGCCGGCGGCGATGGATTCGCTGCTACGGCATCCCTGGCCGGGCAATGTGCGCGAATTGAATCACGTCGTCCAGAGGGGCGTGCTGATGGCAAAGGGCGAGCAGGTGACCGAAGCGGACCTGGGCCTTGCCGCTCCCGTTTCCGGCGCTCCCAGGCTGGAGGACATGAGTCTGGAAGAGGTCGAGCGACACCTCATCAAGAAGACGCTCGAGAGATGCAACGGCAGCGTCAGCGACGCGGCGAAGGAGCTGGGCCTGAGCCGCAGCGCCATGTACCGGCGGCTGCAAAAACACGGCCTTTAGGCGCAAGGAAGCGAGTCTCGTGCTGTTCCATCGCAATGATCCGAAGGCGCCGCCGCGGCATGAGCGGCGCGTGCTCGTCTATGCGCTCCTGGCGGGGTTGCCGGCCGTGGCCCTTTCGACCGCGCTGCTGTTCGCCGGCGAGTACAGCGACAAGACCCGCTGGACGCTGCTGATTCTCGTGGCGGCGGCGTGGATCGGGTTTTCTCTCGCCGTACGTCAGCAAGTCGTGTTTCCGTTGCGAACGCTTTCGAATCTGCTGGCGGCCTTGCGCGAGGGCGACTATTCGTTGCGAGCCCGAGTTGCGAAGGAAGACGTGCTGGGCGAAGTGATGAGTGAAGTGAACCTGATGGGGCAGATGCTTCGGGAGCAGCGCCTCAGCGCGCTCGAAGCCACGAACCTGCTCCAGAAAGTGATGCAGGAAATCAACGTGGCGGTCTTCGCTTTCGATGAAGAGAACCGCTTGCGCCTGGTTAATCACGCAGGGACGAAACTCCTGGGAGCGCACGAGAAACGCCTGCTGGGCCGCACCGCCGGAGAACTTGATCTGATGGATTGCCTCGCCAAGAACGCGCCGCGGACTCTACAGAAGTCGTTCGCCGGCGGGTCCGGGCGCTGGGGAATCGCTTGCACCGGGTTTCGTGAGCAAGGCGTGCCGCATCGATTGCTTGTGCTGACGGACCTGACGCTCGAGCTGCGGGAAGAAGAACTACAGGCCTGGCAGCGGTTGGTCCGTGTTCTGAGCCATGAGCTCAACAATTCTCTGGCGCCGATCAAATCGATCGCCGGCAGTCTGCGGTCTCTTCTGCGCCGGCCGGCATCCGACCCCGATTGGCGACACGACATGGAGCAGGGACTTGGCGCCATCGGGTCGCGCGCCGAGGCTCTCGGCCGCTTCACCAGCGCCTACGCCCGGCTTGCCAAGCTTCCACCGCCGACCCTTGAACCGGTAAACCTTCGCGATTGTGTCGAGAGGGTCGCCGAGATCGAGCGAACACCCGAGCTTCAGATCGAAGCAGGACCCGACCTGATGGTCGACGCCGATGCGGCGCAGCTCGAACAGTTGCTCATCAACCTCGTTCAGAACGCCGCCGAGGCTTCGGACCAGACGGGTGGGCGCATTGGGATCAGGTGGAGCCGAAATGGAAAGGCGGCCTGCATCGACGTGCTGGATGAAGGTCCGGGACTATCGAGCGATGCGAACCTGTTTGTGCCTTTCTTTACGACCAAGCCTCAAGGAACGGGCATCGGGCTCGTGCTTTCCCGCAAGATCGCCGAGAACCACGGCGGCGGGCTGACGCTCCGCAACCGCGATGATCGGCCGGGCTGCATCGCCCGACTCGAGTTGCCGCTCCGCTCGGGTCATGACCAAGAGCCGGCCGGCGTGTAAACGCCCGCGACGTGACTCGATCAACAAGCGGGCGCGGCAAGACTGCCTTGGTCAGCGTGCGGCTCGGATCTCGCCGGGGGTCAGGAAGCCGTCGCCGTCGGCGTCCATCGCATCGAAGCGCCGTTCGAGCTGAGCCGGCGCCTCCTCTCGGCTGATTTTGCCGTCGCCGTCGCCGTCAGCGCGCATCATCCTTGCCGCGCGGCCGCCGCCCCCGCGTCCGCCCATCCGCCCGCGCAGCGCAGCGAGCTCCTGTTCGTCCAGGAGCCCGTCCCCATCGGTATCGAACTGTTCGAAGCGCTCCTGCAAACGCGGTGGCACCTCATCGATGCTCAGCTTGCCGTCGCCGTCGGCATCGCGCTGCATCCAGGCGCCGCGGCCTCGGCGCGAGGTTGCGCGCTGCATCATGGTCTCGATCTCGGAGGGTTCGACGTAGCCGTCGCCATTCTCGTCCATGCGGTCGAACCGTTGGCGCATCGGCTCGGGGAGCTCCTCCGGTGCGAGGCGGTCGTCGCCGTCGGCGTCCATCGCAAGCAGACGCTCGATCATTCCCTCCGGGTTGCCGAAGAAGCCCGGTCCCAGCGGCCCTCCTCCGCTGCCGGGCCGGCCGCCACGCCCGCGGCGGGGGCCGTCGCTGTTGAAGTCCATGCGGCGCGAGACGACCCGGCCGGCGTCGCGGTTCACATTCCAGGAAATCAGATACTCCTGGGTGACCGGCCGGCACCACTGCTTGGTGCAAGCGAAGTACCGGACCTTCAGTCCGAGCGGCTCACGCGCTTCGTCGAGCTTCACATCAACCAGAAACTCGCGCGGGTCGGCGTCGGCGTCCTGTTTCACATCCGGCCCCTTCATTCTTGTCGGAGAAATCCTGATGCCTTCCGGCGGCGTCAGCTCGATATCCATCGCCGGCGCACGGTTGTTCCAATACACGCCGTGGATCGGATCCGGCAGGAAGGCCAGGTAGAGCTTCCCTTCCCCGGCGCTCAACAGCTTCCGCTCGGCTTCGGCGCGCAGTTTCGCGTAGAACGGATCGCCAGTCTTCTCGAACCGCGGTTCGGACCGCAATGTGCGGTAGAACCCTTGCTTCCGGATGCGCGGAACCACCCCGGTCGGCGCATGCTCCGGCGGGGGCTTGATCTTCATGTTCAGTTCCGCAACCTCAGTCGGGTTCTCGACAGGCCCGACGAATTCCTCGAGATCTTTCCGGAGCTGCGACGGATTGCTCCACGCGCGCACGCGCAGAACCTTGCCCTCGGGGTCGAGAAGATACTCGGAATTCGGCCGGTTCCCGATGGCGTGCTTGAGATCGTTCGTCATGGTATCGGCGATCCAGGGAATCTCCGATCCCAAGGTGCGCTTCGCCTCCTCGATGTGCGCCAGACGCTCTTCGAGCGTCACCGGATTGACGTAGCCGTTCAACTCCGGGTGCGCCAACGCCTTGTACAGATAGACGAACCTCACACCTTTCGGCGAATAATCTCGATAGATGGTCTCCAACCTGGAGACGTTGCGGATGAACGGCGGTCAAGTCAAACAGCCGTTGACGATGACCGTGTACTTGCCCTTGAGGCTGCGTGTGTTGAGCCTTTTGCCCGCGGCATCGCGGACGTCGATTTCCGGGAACGGGTCTCCCGGGGCCAGCGGCATCGGCCCGCGATTCTGGGCGGCCCCCGGCGTGGCCGACAACAGCATTCCCAGTGTGAGCGCCGCGAAGTGAGAAGGTTTCATCTTTGCGTGTGACCTCTCCCTTCTTGATAGCACCCTCTCGCCGTCTTGGTTGTTAAACGTAGGTAAATTCCCCTAGTTTGCTGCGAAAGCACCCGGATTGGGGCTGGGAAGGAGGTCTCTTGCCGAGCTAATAGGAGTCTTCCGGCAACTTTTTCTGCTTCACAGCATCCATGATCCTGCGCTGAATCCGGCCTGGAAACTCGCCCCGATAGGTTAAGCAACACCCGCGGAATGCTCCGAGGACAGACCACAGGGCTCCAGATGGACATGGCTTGACATACCCTGACTGGTCTCTAATACTAGTCATATGGAATCCATCAACGCATCCGACTTCAAGGCCCGATGCCTAGCGATCCTCGATCGCGTGCAGGCTACTGGAGAGGGGATGGTCATACTGAAGCGCGGGCAGCCTGTGGCGGAGCTGTTTCCCGCAAGCCGATCTCGCGCCGGGTACCCGCAGTTGGAGCTCAAGGGGACCGTCATTGAGACCGGCGATATTGTCGAGCCGACAGTCCCGGAAGAACACTGGGAAAGCCTCGGGCGATGACGGCTCTGCTCGACACCCATATCCTGGTTTGGTGGCTCAACGACAGCAGTCGGCTCTCGCCGGCTCAGCAGGAAATTGTCTCTTCAGCCAGTGCAGAGTCACCGCTGCTGGTATCCGATATTTCGATCTGGGAAGTGGCGACATTGCACAGCCTGAGCCGCATCCAGCTCACCATTTCCCTTCGGGCGTGGCTGGACAAGGCGGTGGCTCCCCCGCTGGTGCGCCGGCAGGGCATCTCCCCGGCCATTGCGGCGGAGCTGGCCACATTGCCCGACACCTTTCAACGCGATCCGGCAGATCGAATCCTCGTTGCGACCGCACGGGTACTCGGCGCGACGCTGTTGACGCAGGACCGCAGAATCGTCGAGGCAGCGCTGGTCAACACGTTACCCTGACCGCAGGCCGGAGAGCGCGGCAGCCACGGGCCCGTTGGGGGCAACGGGCTTGGCACTCGGGCGACGGCATCGACCGGGGAGACCGGTCCTCACGCAGCTTCATCACGCACCGCTCTCGGACACCAGGAACTCGCGCACGCAATCCTCGTTCAGGGTCACGCCCAGTCCGGGCCGGTCGGGCACGGTGATCAGGCCATCGGAGTCCGCCTGCAACCGCTCGACCGCCAAGTCGTGGCGCAGCGGCGAATCCTCGACGCAGTCCTCGAAGATGAACGCGGAGGGCGCCGTGGCCAGCCAGTGCAGGCAGGCGGCCACGCTGACCGGCGTCTTGTAGCAGTGGTTCACGACTCGCGCTCCCGAGTCCTCGACCTGACGGCGGATGACCTGGCCGTCCGTAAAACCGTTTCTCGCCAAGTCGACCTGGTAGATGTCCAGGGCATGACGCTTGATCCAGGGATGGTAGGCCCAACGGCCGCACTCCCCCTCGCCGGCGGCAATGGGCACCGGCGACCGGTCGCGCAGCCACACGTAGCCGTCGAGATCATCCTGTGAGAGAGGCTCCTCGAGCCAGCCGATGTCGAACTCGGCAAACTGGTGCGCTCGCCGCAGCGCCGTGCGGGAGTCCCAAACACAGCCGGCGTCGACAAGCACCGTATGGTCGCCGCAACCGGCGCGCGCGCCGCGGACCAGATCCAGGTCCACCGCTTCCGAAGTCCCCATGGGCGCCCAGCCGAACTTGACCGCCGTGTAGCCGGCCTCGATCCAGCGCCGCCCGATCTCGCTGGTTTCCGAACCGTCCCGGCCGAACAGGATAGACGCATAGGCGGGAATGCGGTCGTACCGCTTGCCGCCGAGCAGTTGATGGACCGGGGCGCCGGCATGCTTTCCCTTCAGGTCCCACAGAGCCAGATCCACCCCGGCCATAGCCGTGATCGCGACGCCGCGCCTTCCGAAATAGATGCAGCCACGGTACATCTTGTCCCAGAGCCGTTCCGTGTCGAGAGGATCCTCGCCGATCAACAACTCCCGCAAGCCGCAGACCTCGGAATGACTGAAGGGTGCATCGATAACCGCCTGGGCCACTTCTGGGCTGGAGTCGACTTCGCCGACGCCCTCGAGGCCGGAATCGGTCCGGATGCGGACGAGCAGGGTATCCTGGGTGCCGGCCGTCTTGTCTTCCACCTGGTGCAGCCGCAGTATCTGAGTGATTACACGTTCAATCTTCATTTTCAGGATGTTCTTTTGCCGGGGCGGAGGGCACGGCTTGGGTTGAGCGCAGGTACAAGCTTAACGAACCGGCAGAGGTTTTTGCGGAGTGGTTCGGACTCAGCGGAGGCTTGGCAATCTGTAGTCATCTTCTCGTGAGAGGACCGAACCGAGCCGCCGTGGTACTATCGCCTCATTGCCGGTGGGGGGATACATCCTGGTTGGCGGGAAGAGCTCCCGCCTGGGGCAGGACAAGGCGCTGCTGGAGATCGAGGGCAAGCCGCTTGCCGTCCGCATCGCCGCGTGCATGCGGCCGGCCGTCGATTCGGTGACACTCGTCGGACCTACTGCGAAGTACGGCCGCCTGGGTCCACGGGTCATTCCCGATGCCGTTGCGGATTTCGGACCGCTGGGCGGGCTGCTGGCGGCGCTCGAGGACTCGACGTACGAGTGGAACCTGATCGCGGCCTGTGACATGCCCTGCGTCACGACGGAACTGTTCCGGTCGCTCGTCGGCCGGACGGCGGACTGCTCCGGAGACCTGGTGCTGCCCTATGACGGCGAGGGACGGCCCGAACCGCTTTGCGCGGTCTACCGATCGACAGCTCGGACCGCTGTCCGGAGGTCGGTCGAAAGCGGGGTCCACAAAGTCATGAGAGCGCTGGACGGTTTGAAGGTGTTGCGCCTGATGCCCGCCGACTACGCGGCTGTCGACCCCGATGGCCGCGCTTTCACCAACCTGAATCACCCCGGCGATCTCGAACATGCCGGTTTATCAGCCCATGTCATAAGTCAGGGCACGCGATGAACGCTGCACGGACACGCTCTTACCTGCCTCATCTCGTCCGCACGCGTTTGCGCACTCTCGGCGGCCGCCGCGTCACACCACCGTTCCTCACTCTCTACGTGACGACGCGCTGCGACGAGCAGTGCATCCATTGCTACTACTGGGACGAGCTGAATCCCAAGCCGAACCGCGACTTCACTCTGGAAGAGTTCGACAAGACGCTCGCCTCGATGGGCGAAATCTTCAACCTCTTCATCGGCGGAGGCGAACCGTTCCTGCGCGCGGACCTGGCCGACATCCTTCTCGCCGCCGCCCGACGGAACGACGTTGCGAACGTTTACGTTCCGACCAACGGCCAGCACACCGGGCGCACGGTCGAGATTCTGGAAGAGACGCTGACAAAAGCGCCGGCCATGCGCTTCCATCTGAACCTCAGCGTCGATCACGTCGACGAAGAGATCCATGACCGGATTCGAGGCAAGACCCGGGGGCATCAGCGCCTGCTTGCAACGCTCGATGCGATCCGGCCGTTACGGAAGCGGTTCAGCAACCTGATCGTTCACACCCTGACGACGGTGATGAAAGAGAACCAGAACCGCATACTCGAGATCTATGAAGAGCTGCAACGCCGCTTTCAGCCGGATGGGGCTTCGTTCAACTATTGCCGCGGGCACCCGCTCGACCCGGAGCAGACCGAGGTCGATCCGGCGATCTACCGGCGGCTGATGGATCGAATGGAGCAGGACTTCAAGGCGGGGCGCATCTCGCACGCCGGCCCAAGCGAGTACACCGGCGCGAACCACATCCTCGACCAGGAGATCCGCCGTACTGTCGAGCGGACCGTAGTCCGGCAGCGGGCGCAGTTCTCTTGCGTTTCGGGGCGGCTGGCCGGCGTCATCTACAGCAACGGCGATGTGGTCGAGTGCGAGATCAACAACTCGAAGCTCGGCAATCTGCGCGATGTGGACTACGACTTCCGGCGTTTGTGGTTCACGGATGAAGCGCGCGAAGTGGCGCACAAGGCCGCGGACGGCTGCTTCTGCACTCACGAATGCGGTCACTACGCTTCGACGATCTATCGTTTCCCGAAAGTGGTGAAGATTGCAGCCAAGACTTTGGCAGAGCGTCCCCGACTCGTAAAAGGCAACACGTTGGTCGAGCAGGATGGCCCGCAAACTTGAGCTACAGGTCGCTCTCGACTGCCTGAGGATCGAGGAAGCCCTGCGGCTGATGGAGCAAGTTCACCCGTACGTGGACATCGTCGAGATCGGCACCCCACTGATCTTCGAAGCGGGCTTGGCGGCGGTCGAACAGATCAAGTCGAGATATCCGGACAAGAGCTGCGTTGCCGACCTCAAGATCATGGACGCCGGCGGGGTCGAGGCAAGCAGCGGCTTCAAACGCGGCGCAGATATCGTAACCATACTCGGTGTCGCCGCCGACGTGACGGTACAGGCGGCCCTGGAGGCCGCAGCAGACCACGGCGGCAAAGTGATGGCCGACCTGATCAATGCGCCCGACCCGATTCGCCGCTGCCGGGAACTCGAGGCGCTCAGGGTTCCGATCCTCTGTCTGCACACGCCTTTCGATCGACAAGGCGTTCAAAAGGCCGATGCACAGCCGCTGGCCGAAGTGCGCCGACAAACAACGTGCCGGCTTGCTGTCGCCGGCGGCATTACCCTCGATACCATGCCCGCGGTCATCCAGAACGGAGCCGACGTCGTCATCGTCGGCGGAGCCATTGCCCGCGACCCCAATCCCGGTGAAGCGGCCTCCGCGATGAAGCAACTCACCGGGAGCCTGACATCGTGAATACCCTGAAAAAGACCCTAGCCGAGATGCAGGCGGAAATCCGCGATTGCCTCGATGCCGTGTCCGATCAAGCCGTCGAGCAGGCCGTCGAGGACATCCTGTCCGCCGGTAAGATCGTGCTTGCCGCCGCCGGCCGGAGCGGGGCTGCCCTGCGAGCCGGCGCGATCCGGCTCAGACACCTCGGTATCGACGCCTATTTTATGGGCGAGACATCGACTCCTCCCGTCGGTCCCGGCGACTTGCTGATCGTCGGTTCCGGCTCGGGACGCACGCAGAGCGTTCTCGCTCAAGCCAGGAAGGCCCAACAAGCCGGCACGAGGCTGCTGCTGATCACCATCGACCCGGCTTCGCCCCTTGCCGAGTCGGCGGACACGGTCGTGGTGATTCCCGCCTCCTCGCCGAAAGCCGAAGGTCCGGCTCAGGCCAAAACGTCCATTCAGCCCATGGCCTCACTGTTCGAGCAGTGCCTTTTCCTGTTGATGGATGCGCTGGTGATCCTGCTGATGAACCGGCTCGGAGCAACCTCCGAAGACATGTTCAAGCGTCACGCCAACCTGGAGTGAGCGACTTGGCCGTGTTTCGTGGCGCCATGTGAGCCGGTTGTGAAGGGGCGCATAATGACCGTTCCGATACAGCTGTTCCGACCGTGTTCGACTGCTTGAAAAAGGGCTCAGACGGGGATCGGATTTACGGATCACCTACCCTGCGCAGCCGGACTTGGAGGGCGAATTCAGCGCCGTGCAGCGTGCTAGAGTGATGAGTCACCTCAGCCTTCACTTGCGCCTCGCCATGGATCGAATCGGACGATACGAGATCGTTTCAGAACTAGGCCGCGGGGCCATGGGAATCGTCTACCGCGCCCACGATACCCGCATCGCGCGGGACGTCGCGATCAAGACCATCAAGCTCGCCGATCAAGTGGCCGCTGACGAAATGCAGGGGCTGCGAGAGCGGCTTTTCCGAGAAGCGCAATCCGCCGGCCGGCTCTCCCATCCCGGTATTGTCACGATTTACGACATTGCCGAGGAAAACGGCATCGCCTACATCACGATGGAGTTCGTCGAGGGCCGCACGCTGGAAGAGTTGATGAATGCCGGCGAAGTCGGTGACCTGAAAGCCGTCGCGCAGTTGGTCGATCAGATGGCGGGGTCTCTCGACTACGCGCACGCACGGCAGATCGTTCACCGCGACGCCAAGCCGTCGAACATCCTCGTAACGCCCGACGGCCATACCAAGATCACGGACTTCGGCATAGCGCGCATCACATCTTCGCAGATGACGCAGACCGGCACCGTGATGGGCACGCCCAGCTACATGTCGCCGGAACAGGTGCGCGGCGAGCCGATCGACGGACGATCGGATCAGTTCTCTCTCGCGGTGATGGCCTACGAACTGGTCACGGGGCGCAAGCCGTTCATCGGAGACGGCCTTACGGACGTGATCTTCAAGATCGTATCGGAGAAGCCGGAGCCGCCCAGCGCCATCAACACCGCTCTGCCCACGGAACTCGACAAAATCATTCTCAAAGGTTTGGCGAAACGCCCCGACGAACGTTTTCGGGATTGTCATGCGTTCGCGACGGAGTTCAATGCATGCCTCGCCGGTTACGAAACAGCGTCAACCATGGGTTCCGCTGCGACCAGGACGACCCTTCGGGAGCCATCTCCCAGCATCGTTTCCACGCTCGATAAAACCGCTCCGATCAGCGGCGCATCGACAGCAAAGAGCGGCGAACAGCAAGAGAACGCGCCCGCCGATCCCGCCGAGGCTCACAAGCTGCCGCCCTTGCGTTCAAAAGCCGCCGCGGGGGACGGCGGCGCGCCGCGCTCCCAGACCGAGCCGTCCCTGCACAGGAGGCGCGCCCGCTTCGTGCTCGTTGCCGCATTGGCCACGATGCTGGGCGTTGCAGCCACGGCGATCGCCGTGAACCCATGGTTACTGGAGGACCCGGTGGGATTGTTGGGGCTGGTCGCCACTGACATCTTCGAACAGGTCGAGTCAACTCCAGAAAAGGGCGCGGGCGCCTCTAGTAAACTTGAAACCAGAATCAGCAGCTTGAGCAAGTCCCCGCGCGCAATAAGCAGGGGCGCTCCGGTACCAATCCAGCCAACCGAACCGAGTTTGGACAACCCCGCTGTCGTTGAAGAGGTCGAAGAGCCCGGTCCGCCGCTGCCGGAAGAACCCTCCGAGAAGGAGGAGAAGGCCGCAGCCGTCGAGAAGACCCCTCCGCCTGGCCCGGAGGCGCTGTCGAACGTGGTTGTCTCTTTCACGGGCCAACCCGGCGGAGCCACGGTCGTCGTTGACCAAAGAGCGGAATGGACTTGCAGGTCGCCCTGCAATGTGGAAGTGCCCGCCGGCGATCATTCGGCGGTTATCAGGTCGAACGGCTACTTCCCGCACCGAAGAGCGTTCACGGTGGGTGCAGAACCGTTGAAGCTGAACTTCTCGTTGGAAGAAATACTCGGAACCCTCAATGTAGCGACCGAGCCTTCCGGGGCCGCGATCTACGTAAATGGCAAAAAGCACTCAGAAACCACGCCCGGTACGATCAAGTTGCCTCCCGGAAAACATGTCGTGCGTGTCGAGAGCAAGGGGAAAAAGCCGCTTCAGCGGACCATCGAGATCGAGCCGAATACACTACGATCGATCCGATTCGCTTGGGGCCGATAGCGGCAAGCGACGGCGGCGGAGATCGACAAAATCCTGCTTTCCGCGCTACCCGGCTTGCACTGTATGCAATAATGAGGCGACTTAAGCAGCTCGCCCCGAGCTGCCTGACTGTTTCTCGCGGAATCGAAGGACGCCCTCTCGCACTCCCCGAATTCGCCGGCGATAGATTAAGCAGCCCGGAGCGAGCCACCCCGAGCAGGAGAGAGTACTCAAGTGAGTACTCAGGAGTTTTGAAGTGAGAGAGCAAGGCACTGTAAAGTGGTTCAACGACGCCAAGGGATACGGATTCATCCAGCGCGCGAGCGGAGAGGATGTGTTCGTACATTTCTCGGCAATTCAAGCTGAAGGATACCGCAGCCTCCAAGAGGGAGCGGATGTCGAGTTCGACGTGCAACAAGGCCCAAAGGGCCTGCAAGCCGTCAACGTGATGCCCCGAGCCAGCGACTGAGGGACGGATTGGGCAGACGTCCCCTATCCCTTCGGGAATCGAGTTAAGCTAGGTTCGGAAGACAGACGGAACTTTGTCCAGCTAGCTACCAAGCGACGAGAAGCCGGAGATCGCGGACATTGTTGCCTGTGGGACCGGTTGTCAAATCGTCTTGCAGCCGTTCAAAAAAGTGATACGAGTCGGACCGGCGGGCGAAATCGCCTGGATCCAAGCTCGACAATTGCGCCCGCTCCAGAGTTGACCCGTCCGCGACAGCTCCGGTCGCTGGCGAGTTGCCGTCAACGCCGTCGGTGCCCGCGCTGACAACTGCGATGGTGTCGCCCGCAATCTTTTCGACGCAATCGAGAACAAAAGCTTGATTGCGGCCTCCCTGCCCGTCACCTATCACCGGACAACTCAACTCACCGCCCGTCAACAAGGCAACCGTGCGTCCAGGATTGTTCGAGCGGAGCTCGCGCAGCCTCGCGAGCAGATGGTCAACGGCCCTCTCAAGGGGCCAATCATCGACCGAGATATCCGTCTCGAGGACCCAGCCTTCAGACCGCACCTGGTGCTCGAGACGATTCAACCCGTCATGGTTATCCAGGAGGCAAAACCAGGAGTTACCGTGAAAGGCCTCGTGGCCCGGTTTCGGTGTTTCGGGGATACGGCGGTCGCGGAAGAAACCGCGGATCGATGCCGGCAGACTTTCGACGATGCCGAGCTTCTCGGCGATCTCGATTGTGTCGCCGACCGTCGATTCGTCCGGCATCGTCGGCCCTGACGCGACGGTCGATGGTTGCTCGGGAGGAACGTCGGAAACGTAGAAACTGACTTGTCTGGCAGGGAAAGCCCTTTCAGCGAGCCGGCCTCCCTTGATGGCCGAGAAATGCTTGCGAAGCACATTCATTTGCACAATGTTCGCTCCGCACGTCACGAGCACGCGGTAGAACTCTCTCAGGTGATCAATCGATATTTCATCCGAGATCGGTTTTTCACAGATCGCGGACCCACCACCGGACAGCAGATAGACGACGAGGTGGTGCGGCTCAAGATCACTCAGCGTCTCGAGCGCACGTTCGGCGGCCTGCACGCTTTCCAAATTCGGATAAGGATGCCCGCCTTGGTAGGTTTCGAAGTCGGGGTGATGCGGAGGCGAAAGGGAACTGACCGCCAAGCCGGCGGCGGTTCGCGGCCGAACCGTCTCCGCAAAGACTTCGGCCATTTGAAAAGCCGCCTTGCCGATCGCGATCGTAACGATCTTCTTGTAGCGCTCCAATTCGATCTGCTCTTCACCCCAACAGAGCACACCCTCCCGGCACTTGATTTTCGCGTTCATCACGCGCCGGAGCGACAAGTCTTCCAGCGCCGCGAGGAACAGTTGACGGAGTGTCTCCTTCATGAGAATCATCCGGACTCACCCTGTCCGGGTCGGTTCCTCAAGCTCTACCGACCGGCATAGCTTGGAGAACCACATCGAATCTTGACCGAAAACCTCTTGACATTGCAGGCAATCAGTAGAAGCAGGATTGTGCGCAATGGTGCACCAGCCTGCATTTCTCACCACATGACGTCCGTAGCACGAGATAAGACCGCCGCGTGATGAAAAATGCAGGCTATGAGTGTTGCAGCAGGATACGGAAGAGGCAGCGGGTGCATGAAGAGCTGTTGGGTTCCAGGTCTCGGATAGGCAATCAGGCCGACATTCGGTCGGCAGCGCGGGCCGCAGTGCTACTGCCTTGCGGCATCGCGACCCGGCCGGCATAGCGTTCGAGGTAGCCCATCCAACGCTTCCCCACCCCCTCACCAGCGAAGTGGCTTTCCCAGTAAGCGAACAAGTCAGCCCGCTCGCTTTTGATACGGCGTTTGAGAGCGTCCCGTAATCGCCGGGCCCCCTCCTGTTCGAGGAGACCGGGCCTCTTCAGCAGGGACAGCGTGGCAGCGCAATCGTTCATCGTTCCCAAGTGGTCCTGGAGCCGCCTGACGGCGGTGATGTGCTTGTCGAGGGTGGGTCCGTAGCAAGGCTTGAACAACTCCAGGGTGTATCGAAAGCGTTTCACCCGCAGTCGAAAGTCGTGCAGCTTTTTGTCTGGGGTTTTCACCTGAATCAGCTTGCGGCCCCTGCTAAAGAACTTCTGCGTCAGTCCCGGCAGCACGAAGGCAGCGTTCTCCGAGCTTGTGAGGGAGGAGTCCCAAGTCGACTTGGCGCTTCCACGCCGATCCATATGCGAGCTTACAACGAGGCGCCGTCGCCACTTATCCGACGAATTGCGCTTGCTCCACCGCTTTACATCCTCCTGAAAGCCTTTCGCAAGCTCCTGCCGCTGTTTGGACAGGACACGAACCAAAGAGGTATCCGGTGTCAGCCCCGCCTCGCTGGCGAGTTGCAGGGCTATATCCCGATCGCGCACGATGCCCGCCGGTTTCAGGATTTCCCGCAAACGTCTATCGAACTTGCGAACCGGGCGGGGCGGGAAGAAACCATTGAACGCATCCACACAGCTTTCATAGCGACGGATCGAGACTCGCAGGTCGTGCACCGTATGCGCATCGGTCGACTTGCAGCCACGTCCAAGCTCGTAAGCAAAGCGGTCGAGACGAGCTTCGCTCCGGCGAGCCACATACTCCTTCATGGGGGACAGCGCTTCAGGGGACATCAGTACTCGCGATTGACTTCAAGGGAGACAGACGCACCGGAAACCGGGTTTCAGCCCATTGCGCCCACCGGACGATACAGCAGGAACTCGTGTGCTGTCAAGGCGAGTTCAGCGGGCGGCAAGAGTCTGCCGCGGCCGGCGCCGCTTGTTTTGGTGCTCCGTCGACAGATATCGACCTGTCTGCTCGACTAGAATTAAAGTACGTTCCGGACAACATCCCAATGAGCGCGACGAGCAGCGGTGGCACGAACGGAGAGGCGACGACCGTCGGCAACTATTTCGTCTCCAACTATCCGCCGTACAGCTTCTGGAATGCGCAGGCTGCCGAACAGGCGGTGGTTACCCTGGACCATCCGCCGAGCGTGGAAGGGCCTTTTGGGTTGTATCTTCACATCCCGTTCTGTCGCAAGCGCTGCCGTTTCTGCTACTTCAAGGTTTATACCGACAACGATTCGTCGGAGATCACTCGATATCTCGAAGGCGTCGCGAAGGAGTTGACGCTGTACTCCAACAAGCCGGCCGTTTGCGGACGCAAACCAAAGTTCATCTATTTCGGCGGCGGCACTCCGTCGTACATTTCGACGCAACAGTTATCCCGGCTCGTGAATGCCATCCAGCCGCTCTTCCCCTGGGATGAAGCCGAGGAGATCACCTTCGAGTGCGAGCCGGGCACGATCACCAAACATAAACTCGAGATCCTCCGTGATATCGGCGTGACCCGCCTGAGCCTCGGAATCGAGAACTTCGACGATGAGATCCTCGAAGTCAATGGCCGCGCCCATGGATCGAGGGAGATCGACCGGGCATACGGCTTCGCGCACGATACCGGCTTTCCGCAAATCAACATCGACCTTATTGCCGGGATGGTCGGCGAAACCGACGCCAACTGGGAGAAATGCGTCCGTAAGAGCATCGCACTACAGCCTGACAGCATCACGATCTATCAAATGGAGCTGCCCCCGAACACCGTCATCTCCAAGGAGATGCGCATCAATGGGCAACCCGCTCCTGTTGCAGACTGGAGGACGAAGCGCCATTGGACGGGCTACGCATTCGCAGAGTTCGAAAAAGCCGGCTATACGCTGACGAGCGGCTACACGGCTGTCAGGGACACGGCGACGGCCACCTTTCTTTACCGCGACCTGCTCTGGAGCGGCGCAGACATGTTAGGCATCGGGGTGTCCTCCTTCGGCCATCTGCAGGGAGTGCACATCCAAAACGAGCATCACATGCAGCCCTATCTCGAAGCCGTCGAGGACGGTGAGATTCCGATCCGCCGCGCGCTCCCGACGACCGCCGATGAACGGATGATCCGTGAGTTCATTTTGCAAATGAAGAAGGGACGTGTCGACAAACTGTACTTCCAATCCAAGTTTGGGGTTGACTTACAGGACCGCTTCGGTACGGCCCTTGAAGAACTGCGCCAGAGAGGTCAGGTCGAAATCGACTCCGCCAGCGTCACGCTCACCCGCGAGGGATTGCTCCGCGTCGATCAGTTGCTGCATCGATTCTTTCTTCCCCGTCATCGAGTCACGAACGCCGCATAGGTCCCGCCATCTACGATGAACCGCTACGACGCCATCGTGATCGGCGCAGGGCCTTCCGGTTCCACCGCCGCGGCAGTTCTGGCTTCCAAAGGCCGCCGCGTCCTTGCCATCGAGCGGGAAAAGTTTCCACGGTATCACGTCGGCGAGTCGCTCATCCCGTACACCTATTTCCCACTCGAGCGCATCGGCATGATCGAGCGCATGAAGAAATCACACTTCCCCAGCAAGTACAGCGTCCAGTTCGTTGGCCGCAGCGGGAACCTCTCGCAGCCGTTCTACTTCTTCGAGCACCTCAAACACGAGGCAGCCTGCACCTGGCAGGTGCTTCGCAGCGAGTTCGACCAGATGCTTATGGACAACGCCCGCGAAAAGGGCGTCGAAGTTCTGGAAGAAACAAAGGTCACAGAGACGATCGATGAAAACGGCACCGTTACCGGCGTGCGTGCGAAAGCCAAGGACGAGGGTACGCTGGAGTTCCGCGCACCGATCACCATCGACGCCTCTGGGCGCGACTCGCTCTCGATGCTCCGCAACAACTGGCGTGTGCGGGACGACCAGCTCAAGAAGATTTCGATCTGGACCTATTACAAAGGCGCTCTTCGCGATCCCGGCCGTGATGAAGGCGCAACCACCATCGCCTCGATTCCTGAACGAGGTTGGTTTTGGTACATCCCTCTCCCCGACGACATGGTCAGCGTCGGTGTCGTCGCGGAAAGCGATTACCTATATCGCGACACGCGCGACCTGGAAGAAATCTTCGTTCGCGAGGTCACCAACAACCGCTGGATCGAGAAGCATCTTGCGATCGCTCAAAGAACGGAACCCTTGCGGGTCACCGGAGAGTTCTCCTATCGCTCGCGCTACACCGCCGCCGACGGGTTGGTACTGACAGGAGACGCCTTCGGTTTCCTCGACCCCGTGTTTTCCTCGGGACTCTTCTTCGCGCTGCGGGGCGGAGAACTCGTCGCCGACGCCGTTGACGCGGCGCTCACCGCAGGCGACTACTCAGCCGGGCGCTTCAACGACTATGCCAACGAGATGTGCAGCGGCATGGAAGCAATGCGCCGCCTGGTCTACGCTTTCTACGACCACGGCTTCAGCTTCGCTGACCTGATGAAGGAGCACCCTGATCTCAGCCCCGACCTGACCGATTGCCTGATTGGAAACCTATCCCGAGATTTCGAGCCACTCTTCAAAGCGGTGTCGAAGTTCGCCGCCGTCCCGGACCCGCTGTCCCACGGCCGTCCGCTGGCGGCCGCGTGAACAGCCGCCGGTATGTTGTTGCCAAGCGCATGAATTCATTGAAGACGCTGCATCTCGACAGAGCCGCGCTCAATGCGCACCAGTTGAAGAAACTGCACGCTCTTCTAAAGACGACCCTTGCCGATAACCCCTTCTACAAGGCGAAGCTGCGGGCCGCCGGTACCGATCACCTTCCCGAGAGCCTCGACGACTTCATCGCGCGCACACCCTTGACGACCAAGCGGGAGTTGGTCGACGATCAACGACGGAACCCACCGTACGGGTCCAACCGTGCCTTTCCGATCGAGCACTACTGTCGGTACCACCAGACCAGCGGTACGACCTCCACTCCAGTTCGCTGGCTTGACACGCGCGAGAGTTGGAACTGGATGGTCGACTCCTGGGAGCGTATCTTCGAGTCCGCCGGAATCACGGCACAAGATCGGATCTTCTTCCCCTTCTCCTTCGGTCCGTTTCTCGGTTTCTGGTCAGCCTTTGACGCGGCAAACCGGATGGGCTGTCTCGCGATTCCCGGCGGCGGCCAGCGCAGTGCGGCACGGCTCAGCACCATCGTCGACAATGCCGTCACCGCAATCTGCGCCACGCCTACATACGCGATTCACCTTGGGGAAGCGGCCCACGAAGAGAACATCGCCCTCTCGGCCATGAAGGTTCGGGCGATCATCGTTGCCGGCGAGCCGGGCGGCGCGATCCCGTCCACTCGAGGCCTGATCGAAAAACTCTGGCCGGGCATCCGCGTGTTCGACCACTACGGCATGACTGAGGTCGGGCCTGTCAGCTACGAATGCCCCAGCCGACGGGGTGTCGCCCACGTGATGGAATCGGCCTACCTTGCCGAGGTCATCGATCCCGAAACACTCGCGCCGGTGAAGCCGGACGACATCGGCGAACTTGTCCTTACGCCTCTCGGCCGCCTCGGGTCACCCGTCATTCGCTATCGTACGGGCGACCTCGTGAGACCCGCGAACCCAGAACGCTGCGAGTGCGGCAGCTACGAGCTGTCTTTGGAAGGGGGCATCCTCGGGCGGACAGACGACATGGTGATCGTGCGCGGAGTCAACCTCTATCCCAGCGCCGTCGAGGACGTGCTGCGGGCTGTTGGCGGGATCGCGGAATTCCAAGTTGATATCAGCACCAACAACGACTTGACGGAGCTACGGCTTCGGGTCGAGCCTTCCGCCCCGGTCACGGACCCATCTCGTTTCGCAATTCATGTCGAGCAGGCCCTTCACCGAGCATTCGGCCTTCGCTTCTCGGTGGAATGCGTCACTCCGGGTACACTTCCTCGATTCGAGATGAAAGCAAAGCGCTGGAAACACAAATGAACCGGAGTCCGGAACCCTCCTGCCGAATACCCTGTTTTTCCGAGCTCGGGCATAAACCGTAACGCGTAGCTCGCCCGGAAGCCTTCCTTGCTGACGAGCACTTGTTCTGGCGCCACGGCGAGCAGACGACACGCAATCCGTCCCAACGGGATGAAAGGTCAGCAGGCACCAAAGAAGCGGATCCCGAGATAGAGACGTTATACCGACGAAGCGCCAATGATACAATGAGAGCCGCTCAGGACAGAAAAGGGCGCGCGCCCACAGCGCGCGGCCGGTTAAGAAAACAAACAATGAGTTATTTAACCATGCGGGCGCGGAGGGGAATTTGTAGAGGAATTGACGCTTAATAAAAAAGTTGGGGGGTGGATTA
>JAPPLB010000148.1 GCA_028819575.1 Bryobacterales bacterium
TTTCCTCCGCCCGGCTTGCGCCTAGTCCTGACGGCCCTCTCACGCACTTCGCCTCACCACGTGGTGAGAAATGCAGGCTAAAGGAGTGATGGCTTCCCGCGAGCAAGGAGCCGCGCGATGTGCGGCGCCGTTATCCTGACTCATGGGGCGTTCGGAGGAACACGTGTCCTCGCCGCTGCCTCGATGAATGGCTGACCTCCTCAAGGAATCGTCCGGCGTACAGCCTGCCAACAGTGCTCCAGAGCGTTTGTTCGCCGTGGTGGAGCAGCTTGTTTCCGAACTGCATCCAGGGCGGCGCGATCGAGTGCGGATCACAGCGGCAAGCCGCCTGGAGCGTGATCTGGCGATCGACAGCCTAGGGCGTGCTGAACTGCTGCGCCGAATCGAGAGGACGTTCGACGTTCGCTTGCCCGACGGTTTGCTGGGCACGGCGGAGTCGATCGCAGATCTGCTCTCCGGACTTGCGCAAAAAACGTCCGCTGTGGGCGGCACCGACCTGGTGTCCGTTGCATCCGCCGACGAGGGCGCAGCCGCTACGCCGAGTGCGGCCGCGACACTGATCGACGTCCTCGAAGCGCATGCCTCCCACGAAGCAGGACGCACTCACATCCTCCTAACGGACGACCCGCCGGGCGTCGCGAAGATCACCTACGGCGGGTTGTTCGCGGCGGCGCGGGAAGTATCCGCGGGCCTTATGGAGCACGATGTCACGCAAGACGACCGCGTCGCCATGATGCTGCCCACCGGAGCAGACTTCTTCGAGGGGTTTTTCGGGGCGCTGTGCGCGGGAGCAACGCCGGTTCCGATCTATCCGCCGGCGCGCCTGTCGCAGTTGGAAGATCACCTGCGAAGACAAGCTGCGATTCTGAACAATGCCGAGGCAGAGGTCCTGATCACCGTACCGGAGGCCCGCGGAGCGGCAAGGCTGCTGCGAGCTCTCGTGCCGTCGCTGCGGTTCGTGGGCACGGTCTCGGACCTGAAATCGGAAGGCCGCTCAACGGAGCCCGTCACACTGAGGTCGGACGACACGGCTTTGCTGCAGTATACGTCAGGCAGCACCGGAGACCCGAAAGGTGTCGTGCTGAGTCATCGCAATCTGCTCGCGAATCTTCGCGCCATCGGTGAAGTCATGCATCCGGGCCCGGGAGATACCGTTGTCAGTTGGCTGCCGCTTTACCACGACATGGGACTGATTGGCGCTTGGCTGGGCAGTCTCTACTATGCCGTGCCACTCGTTCTGATGTCGCCACTGACGTTTTTGTCGCGGCCGGAAAGATGGTTGTGGGCGATTCATCAACACCGAGGAACGATCTCGGCGGCGCCGAATTTTGCGTTCGAGATCTGCGCCACCAAGGTCGAAGACGATCAAATCGAGGGCCTGGATTTAAGTTCCGCACGGATTCTGATGAACGGCGCCGAACCGGTAAGCGGGAACTCGATTCGCAAGTTCACGGAACGGTTCAAGCCCTACGGTCTTCGGCCGGAAGCGGTCACTCCGGTATACGGGATGGCCGAGAACTCGCTGGCTCTCGCAACAACGCCGCCAGAACTTCTGCCGGCGGTCGACAGGATTCGCCGTAGTTTGTTGACGACAAGTGGTGAAGCCGTTCCGGCAGGCTCGACGGATGAGGGCGTGCTGGAAGTGGTCTCCTGCGGCCGGGCCCTGCCTCGCCACCACATTCGGATCCTGGATGACGCCGGCCGCGAACTGGGCGAACGCTGCGTGGGGAGGATTCAGTTTCGCGGACCTTCGGCGACCAGCGGGTATTTTCACAACGAAGAAAAGACCCGCGAACTGATACGCGATGGTTGGCTTGAAAGCGGCGACCGCGGCTATCTCGCGGACGGCGAGATCCATATCACCGGACGCTCGAAGGACATCATCATCCGTGCGGGCCGCAATATTTACCCGCACGAAGTCGAAGAAGCGATCGGTCAGATCGAAAATGTGCGCAAAGGCTGCGTTGCCGTGTTCGGGATGACGGACGCGGAGACAGGAATCGAAAGAGTTATTGTCGTTGCGGAAACGAGACTTGAGGACCAAGGTGCGAAAGACGCCGTGAGAAGCGAAATCGAGCGGCTCGCCACTGAAATCATGGATGCACGTCCGGACGACGTGGTCCTTGCTCGCCCGCAGACGGTCCCGAAGACGTCCAGCGGCAAGATCCGACGTTCGTCGACTCGCGAACTCTATGAGCAGGGTCTCCTCGAGGCGGGTCCTCGCGCCGTCTGGAAGCAGGTTGCATCGCTGGCACTTGGCGGCGCCGCGAGCAGTGCGTCGCGGTTGATCAGAGGAACCGGCCGTTGGCTCTACGGCATCTATTGGTGGTTCGTGATCGCAGGTTGCGTACTCGGAACCTGGTTATCGATGCTGATCCTCCCCAAGCGCGCTCGCTGGACGGCGGTGCGCACCTGGGGACGATTGATCCTGGGACTGACGTTCATCAAGACCACGCTGGAAGGCGCGCAACTGACACCAAACCGGGGCGGCGTCGTGGTAGTCAACCACGCCAGCTACCTTGACTCGATTGTCGTGGCGGCGATGGTGCCCGGGCCACTG
This sequence comes from Bryobacterales bacterium, assembly GCA_028819575.1. Classification (GTDB taxonomy): domain Bacteria; phylum Acidobacteriota; class Terriglobia; order Bryobacterales; family UBA6623; genus JAPPLB01. The sequence goes on from JAPPLB010000148.1 coordinate 2,561, forward strand.
AGTTTCGTTGTGAAAGATGACCTCAGCGAGTTCAAATGGTTCCGGTCGTTTCTCGAACGCATGGATGCCCTATTCGTCCAGCGTCTGGATGTCGCGACGAGCGTCGAAGACGCCGGAAAGGTCATCGAGGCGGCCAGAGCCGGCCGGCGTATCGCCGTTTTCCCGGAAGGTACGTTCATTCCAAGGGATGGTTTACTGCCGTTTCGTCTGGGGGCATTCGTGGTGGCCGCGGAGACAGAGACTCCGGTGATTCCGGTAGCGCTTCGAGGGACGCGGCACATCCTGCGCGACGAACATTGGCTCCCGAAGCGTGGATCGGTCCACGTCAAGATTCTGCCCCTTATTTCCCCGCAAGGAAGCGGCTTCAGTGAAGCGATTCGGCTGCGCAATGCAGCGCGGGCCGCGATTCTTCCGCACTGCGGCGAGCCGGATCGCGGCGACGAGCAATTGTTGTTCACGGCCGCGGGTGTGGAGCGCATCTAGTCATGAGCGAGGCCGCAGCGCCGCGCCGCAGCATCCGTGACAGGCTGGGCTTGCATCGCCCGGAACTGCGGGCCTGGGCGATGTATGACTGGGCAAACTCGGCATTCGCCACGACAATCATGGCAGCCGTGCTGCCGGTCTATTATCACCAGGTCGCGGCGGTGGATCTGCCGGAAAATCTGAGGACGGCCTACTGGGGCTATACGCAGACGGTGGCTTTGGTGATCGTTGCCTTCCTTTCGCCTGTGCTGGGCGCGGCAGCGGACAGCCTGGGAGCCAAGAAGAGCTTTCTGCGGTTCTTCATCTCGTTCGGGTTCGCAGGGTGCCTGGCGCTCTGGTTCGCTACACAAGGGCGTTGGCTGTTTGCGTCCATTGCTTTCATTGTCGGGAACATCGGGTTCGCGGCAGCGGACGTCTTCTATGAGTCACTGTTGCCTCACATCGCGAGTCCGCAGGAGATTGACCGCGTCTCGACCGCAGGATATGCGCTGGGTTATGTCGGTGGAGGGCTGCTGTTGGCGGTTCAACTTGCATGGATCACATCCCCGCAGACATTCGGGCTCTCCGATGGCGCTGTGGGATCACGGCTGGCGTTCGTGAGCGTGGCGATCTGGTGGGTGCTGTTCTCGATCCCCCTGTTTCGCACTGTGAAAGAGCCGACTCACGACGGCAAGGGAATGGCGACGCTGGGCGGGGGGCTGTCCGATGGATTTCAGCAGCTCGCGGCTACGTTTCGCGAAATCAGGCGTTACCGTGAGGCTTTCTGGTTCTTGCTGGCGTTCTGGCTCTATAACGACGGGATCATCACCATCGTCAAGATGGCGGCCATCTATGGAGCCGAAATCGGCATCGGGCAGACAGACTTGATCGGCGCGTTGCTGGTCGTTCAATTCCTCGGGATTCCCTGCACGTTTGCGTTCGGCACGTTGGCGGAACGGATTGGGGCCAAGCGCGCGATCATGATGAGCCTTGTCGTGTACACGGGGATTTCAGTGCTGGGCTACTACATGAGCACGGCGATGCATTTTTGGATCCTGGCTTGCGCAGTGGCTGTCGTGCAGGGTGGTAGTCAGGCACTGAGCCGATCGCTGTTCGCGACGTTGATTCCGCCCGAGAAGTCGTCTCAGTTCTTTGGGTTCTATAACGTAAGCGGCCGGTTTGGATCGATCCTCGGGCCGTTCGTCTTTGCGGTGGTGAGCCAGGCGACCGGCGGTAGCCGGTTGAGTATTCTAACGTTGATCGCGTTCTTCGCCGGGGGCATGCTGGTGCTGGCTCGAGTGGATGAAAACGCCGGCAGGCTACGGGCCTCTGTCTGACGAAACAGTCCGATATGCCCTTTGGCCTAGCCTGCATTTCTCACCACCCGACGGTCGAAGCACACGATACGACCGCCA
>JAPPLB010000143.1 GCA_028819575.1 Bryobacterales bacterium
CCTGACGGCCCTCTCACGCACTTCGCCTCGCCACGTGGTGAGAAATGCAGGCTAACCCGCCCGGCGCAGTTTCTCCGTGTAATGCGCCCGCGCCGCGTCGATCATCTCCCTGGCGCGTTGCCGGTTGTCTCCCGGCCCGAAGTTGTCCCGCTCTTCCAGATACAACCAAAGCCGGTCCACCCATCGAACCAGGAGTTCGATGTCCCGCTTGACCAGCACCGGCTGCCGGCCGATGTGCACGTAAACCGGCCCCGAGTGCGCTCGAGGTATCTGGTCGATGCCTCGCGCGGGGCGCCCCGTCACCCGCACCGCAAACCACGTGGATTTCGTCACTTGAGCTTCCGTGACAACGCACGCCGTCCGCTCGGAGGGGCTCACGCCGCGGGTCTCGATCACTCTTCCGTTCGCCAGCAGCTCGATGCGGGCCAGAGGCACGCGCGCGGTGATCTCCGCCGCGATCCGCGCTCGGTACGGAGCGTCCGCCGAGGCCTGGATCACCTCGCCCATGCCCTGGCCGTTCACCGCGAACTCGATCAGAGGCCCGTTCGTCACAAACGCACGGCCCTCACGGTAGCGCTCGATCCAGCGAGCCCAGTCCATCTTCGAGCCCACGTGGACGTACTGCCGAGCCGCCCCCGGAATGCGATTGATCCCGCGCCAGTTCGTGAAACAGTCCGTACCCGCCCCCGGCGATATCTTCAAGCCGGCGTTGAGCAGCGTGTACCACATCGAATAGGAGGCGTCGGCATGGGGCAGAACATCGAGCGCGTCGAGCGCCCCCAAGGCCGCCGTAACCGGGCTCTCCTTCGCCCCCAGGGCCGTATCGAACACATCCGAGACGGGGGCGCGAATCGGATGCATGTAGGTCACCAGCCCGCCTTGCGCCCGCGCCTCCTTCGCCGCCATCGTGTTCAGCGGGAAGTCATACGGCGAGTCGCTCCCCACGACGCTCGTATAGAACGGCGGCACCAGTTCCTTCAGGTTCAAAAAACCCATGTGCCCGAGCGGAGCGCTGTTGCGATACTCCTCACCCCAATAGAGCTTGTAGCGGCTGGTCGAAAGTGCGTCGACCGCGCCCGTAAAAAACTCCTTGTCGTGAACGAAAGCCCCGGAAGCGTTCGCCACGATCATGTTCGCCGCGTTGAGGTCTTCGGCCTGCAGCCAGGCCAGCGACTGGTTCGGCCGCTGGTAGTAACTACCGTTGTAGTTGGCGTGGAAATGGTTCTCGCCGGTGTACCAGCCGCGGTCCGCCCAATTCGTCCAGCGCTCCATGGTGATATCGAGCTCGGTCGTATCGTCCGCCGCGACGTCGACGCTGCGCTCCGCGACGCGGTACTCGATGCCCTTGAGCGCCACCAGCCGCAGCTTTCCCGCCGGCACGACGATCGTGTCGTCTCCGCTGCCGACAAAGAAGCCCTGCCGCGGCTTGCCAGGGTCCAATGGGTAATAGAAGATCTGCTCACCTGACGGGCAATAGGCCTTGCCGTCGGACGCCTCGACATAGAGCCGCACGGGCGTCGGCTTGCCGACCTCGTCGAGGACCTTGACTCGCACCGTACCCGACGGCTTGCGGAACTTCAGCCCGCTGATGCGCACATGCTTCTTCTCCCCGCCTTCGATCGGCATCGTGAACAGATCCAGATTGCCCATGTGGTTCGAGACATGAGCGATCCGCTTCCCATCGGGCGACACGGCCGGGTTGAATTCATCACGCGTGGTATTCGTGATCGGCCGGCGGCCGGTCCCGGCGCGGGAAACCCGGTAGAGCTCGTAGTCGCCCTTGCCGTTCACCTCGGCCGCCGAGTACACCGCCCCCGAACCGTCCGGCAGGGCTGAAACGCTTCCCATCTGCACGATGTGCTCCGGGAGATACTTCGTCAACGGCATTTGGATCATCGTTCCGGCGCCGCCCGCGGGCATCGACCAGACCTGCGGCTCACGGGACCGGCGTCCCGCGAAGAAGATTTCGTCATGCGGGCCATTCCACGCCGCGGCGATCCAGCGGTCTGTCGGCGTCCGTTGGGGACGCGCTTGCAAAGCCTTTGCTGATCCGCTCGCGGCGTCGATCTCATACAGCAAAGCCCCGGCGTTCGGAACCTGCAGCGCGCAAACGATCCGCTTCCCGTCCGGCGACCACGCCGGCGTTCCCGCTGTCGGATAAGGCGTGGCGAGCACCCGCTCCCGTCCCGTCTCGATGTCCGCCAGCCAGAGTTCTCCGTTGATGTTCGGTATGCGGCCGCGCGGCGCCGGGCCGTTGACGAAAACGATCTGATCACCCCGCGGCGACCAGGAGGGGTGCGCGTGGTATCCGGCCGACGCCGTGAGCTGCCGCGCCTCGCCGCCTTGCGCGGGCACTTCCCAGACACTCCCGAAGAGCGAGAACCCGAGGTGTTCTCCATTCGGCGACCAGGTCGGGTCTATCGCTCCCCAGGTCAGCGCTTCCGAGTCCGCGGCTGAGGTGACTTCCAAGTTGTCACGCGCGATGAACATCGCCGCCAAAAGCGCCAGCGAGAGAACCGTCCAGCCACGTCCGAGATTCGACATGGCCCGATTATACGCTTGTATTCTTCGTTCAGCGGCTTGTACGAGAGGTCCCGCGATCCGGCCATAAGGTGTGTCTCAGCCACTCGATCGGCTGGTATTCTGAGAGGTGGCGTCCGGAATGCAGCGCATTCTCCAAGGGCAACCACATGAGCGAACGAGTTAAACCGGTACGCGTCACCGACCTGAAGAAAAAGAAGCGCCGCGGCGAGCGGATCACGATGCTCACCGCCTATGACGCCACCATGGCCGGTCTGCTCGACCGAGCCGGCATCGACTTGCTTCTTGTCGGCGACTCGCTGGGCATGGTCGTCGAAGGACACGACTCGACCATCCCGGTCACGCTCGAGGCGATGATTCACCACACGCAAGCGGTGAGCCGCGGAACGAAGCGCGCCCTTGTGGTGGGCGACATGCCTTTCATGACCTACCATACGGGCGTCGAGGACGCGGTCCGCAACGCCGGCCGTCTCATCCAGGAAGGCGGTGCCGGCGCGGTGAAGATCGAGGGCGGCCGCGCGGTGCTCGACGTGGCCGCTCGACTGACCGACGTCGGCATCCCCGTGATGGGTCACCTCGGCCTCACGCCGCAGTCCATACTGCGGCTGGGAGGTTTCCGGCCGCAAGCGCGCACGCCGGAAGATGCCGACCATCTCATCGCCGAAGCGCAAACCCTCGAAGCCGCCGGAGTCTTCGCGCTCGTACTGGAATCCATCCCCGCCGAAGTAGCCGCCACGGTCTCGCGCGAACTCACCATTCCCACCATCGGGATCGGCGCCGGACCCTACTGCGACGGCCAGGTGCTCGTCAGTTACGACGCCTTCGGGATGTTCGACAAGTTCGTCCCTTCGTTCGTGAAGCAGTACGCGCAACTCGGCGAGCAGATCGTCAGCGCGACACGAGAGTACATCAACGACGTCCGCGAGGGCCGTTTCCCCGCCCACGAGCACACCGTCTCGGCCAGCGTCCGGCGCAGCCGCCGTGACTGATGGTCGAGCTGCTCCGCACCATCTCAGACCTTCGCGCCAGGCTCTCCGCCATTCGCAGGAACGGAGCCGCGATCGGCCTGGTCCCCACCATGGGCGCCCTGCACGCCGGCCACGGCCGCCTGCTCGAAAAGGCCGTCACGGACGGCGGCTTCGTCGTCGCGAGCATCTTCGTCAACCCCACCCAGTTCCATCGCGAGGACGACTTTCAGTCGTACCCGCGCGACCTTGCCACCGACCTCGCCTTCTGCGAGCGGCGCAACGTCGATGCCGCCTTCGTCCCGGACGCGGATGAAATGTATGCCGGTGAACCACTCACGTCCGTCGTCGTCAGCGGCCTGACCGAACACCTCTGCGGCCCGCAGCGCCCCGGACACTTCGAAGGCGTCGCCACCGTCGTCACCAAACTGCTGAACATCGTCCAGCCCGACCGCGCCTACTTCGGCGAGAAAGACCGCCAGCAACTGGTCGTGATCCGCCGCGTCGTCAAGGATCTCGACATCCCCGTCGAGATCGTCGGGGTTCCTACGGTCCGCGAGCCCGATGGCCTCGCGCTCAGTTCCCGCAATCAACTGCTCTCCAGCGAGGAAAGGCAAGCGGCCACGGTTCTGTACCGGGCAATCCGGAAGGCCGAGGAGTTGGTGCAGGCAGGCGAAACTTGCCCCGGCGAAGTGATGAAACAGGGCCTCGCCGTGTTCGAGAGCGAACCGTCGGCGCGCGTCGAATACTTCGAAGTGGTTGACCCCGAGCAACTCCAGCCCGTCGACGAAATCAAGGCTCCCGTCCTGATCGCCGGAGCGGCGCATCTCGGCGCGACCCGGCTCATCGACAACATCCTTGTGGAAGCACGGGAGTAGCCTGATCCAGCGTCCTCCACAACATGTCCGCATCGGGGTCACAATAGGGCCATGCACCCCATCATTCCCCGGCGCAAGATCCTGGCGTCGCCGCTGGCCTTATATCCTGTAGGCGCGATGGCCGCCAACCCGAAGCGCACGCCCACCGGAACCCTGACCGACGTCGCAGGCCTCAAGGTCGGTCACTTCAGTTCCGACAAGCGTCCGACCGGCTGCACCGTCGTTCTCGCCGAAGGCGGCGCCGTCGCCGGCGTCGACGTCCGCGGAGGCGCTCCCGGAAGCCGCGAAACCGATCTGCTGCGTCCCGAGATGTCCGTCCAGCAGGTAAACGCCGTTGTCCTCTCCGGAGGCAGCGCTTACGGACTCGCCGCTGCGGACGGCGTCATGCGCTACCTCGAAGAACGTGGAATCGGCTTCGCTACCAGCGCGGGTGTCGTCCCCATCGTTCCGGCGGCCATCCTTTTCGATCTGGGACTCGGCGAAGCGACGATCCGTCCCGACGCGCAGGCGGGCTACGAGGCCGCCAGGCAAGCTTCCTCCGATCCGGTTCCGCAGGGCAACGCGGGCGCGGGCGCGGGGGCAACCGTCGGTAAGCTCCTCGGTCGAGACCGCGCCATGAAGGGCGGCCTGGGCTCGGCCTCCCTGCGCCTCCCGAACGGCATCGTCGTGGCCGCGCTGGCCGCCGTCAACGCCATCGGCGACATCATCGATCCCGAGTCCGGGGTCCTGCTCGCGGGAGCGCGCACCGAAGACGGCGGCTCCCTCGCCGATGGGATGCAACAGATCCGCTCGGGCGCGCTGCTTCCCGACACGTCTCCGGGCGAGAACACGACCATCGGCCTCGTCGCCGCCAACGTCAACTGGACCCAAGCCCAAGCCACCAAGGTCGCCCAAATGGCTCACGACGGCCTGGCGCGGGCAATCCGCCCGTCGCACCTCCCCTTTGACGGCGACACCCTTTTCGCCCTGGGCACGGGCGGCGAAGAAGTCGATAGCAGGCTGCTCGGCCACATCGGGGCTTTGGCCGCCGACGCAGTGGCCCAAGCCGTCGTCTCCGCCATCCTGCACGCCGAAACCATCGAGGGTTATCCGGCCCATCGCGACTTCGAATGAGATTACGCAGTTGCGGTGCTTCCGCTCAACCCGCGGTATGATCTTCGTCCTTCTCGCGTATTCCGGCTTGCTGGTCGCCATCGGGCTCCTCGGATCCCGCCGAGTCCGGCGCAGCGGCGATTTCTACGTGGCCTCCCGCTCGCTTCCCGCGCCGCTGCTCTTTTCCACGTTCCTCGCAGCGAACCTCGGCGCGGGCTCGACCGTCGGAGTCGCCGGGTTCGCCTACGTCGACGGACTTTCTGCCTGGTGGTGGGTCGCCTCGGCGGGTTTCGGTTCGCTGCTGCTCGCGTTCTGGATCGGGCCGCGCATCTACCGCGCCGCCTGCAGGCACGACCTGCTCACCGTCGGCGACTATCTCGAACAGCGCTATGACGGCCGCGTCCGGCTGATCACCGCCGGCCTGCTGTGGCTGGGGTCACTCGCCATCCTCGCAGGACAGCTCATCGCCCTCGGCTTCATTCTGAAAGTCGCCGCCGGCATCCCGACGCACTGGGGCATCGCTCTCGGCGGCGTCATCGTGACGATCTATTTCACGGCCGGCGGACTGCTCTCGACGGCCTGGGTCAACCTCGTCCAAGTCTGCGTCAAGGCGGCCGGATTCGGTATCGCGCTCCCCTGGGCGCTGACTCACGCAGCGAGCTGGGGAGACATCTCGAACGCCGCGGCCCGGCATGCCAGCGTCAACCCCGATGCCTACCTCAGCCTCAGCGGCATCGGCGCAGGGGGCATCGCCGGTTACGCCATCATCCTCGTCCCTGCCTTCTTCGTTTCCCCCGGGCTTCTCCAGAAACTGTACGGCGCCAGGCACGAGTCCGCCATTCGCCGCGGTGTCGGTCTCCAAGGTCTCGCTCTGCTGCTCTATTCCGCTTTCCCCGTCCTGCTCGGCATGATCGCGTTCACCCGCTACCCGGACCTCGAAAACCCCGAGCTCGCACTGCCCACGCTGCTCTCAGCGGGCTTCCCCTTCTGGCTCGGCGCACTCATGCTCGCCGCCATCTTTTCCGCCGAGGTCAGCTCCGCCGACGCCGTGCTGTTCATGCTCAGCACCTCGTTCGCCCGCGACTTCTACCAGAAGAGGCTCCGTCCCGGCGCCGGCGACAAGGCGCTCCTGCGTGTCACGCGCATCACGGCCGCCGCCGCGGGGCTGGCCGGAATCGCAGTTGCTCTCTGGCTGGGGTCCATCCTCAAGGCGCTCCTCGTGTTCTACAGCCTACTCGTCGTCACCTTGTTCGTCCCGCTGGTCGCCGGACTGCACTCGACCCGCCCCAAGGCAAGCTCGGCGCTCGCCTCGATCGCCGTCGCCGTTCCGGCGACGCTGGCCGTTCACCTGCTCACCAACGGCAAAGGGTTCGGCCTCATCACGCCGGTCGCCGCCGGCATCCTCGCAAGCGCCCTCGCGTTCGCTGCCACGGCCGCCGAGCGAACGCGTGTCGCTTCCGTATAATGGGCTGATCCGCTGAAGCCGGTCCAACCACCATGGAGATCCAGCTACACCCGCTCGACTGGGTTGTCATCGCCGTCTATTCCGTCGGCATTGTGGCCGTCGGCCTCTACGTCGCACGCCGCGTGAAGCAGACCTCGGACTACTTCCTCGGCAGGCGCGGCTTCAATGTGTGGCTCATCATCGGACAGGCCTTCGGCGTTGGCACCCACGCCGAAATGCCGGTCTCGCTCGCCGGCGCCGTCTATCAGTCCGGCTACTCGGCCATCTGGTACCAGTGGAAGAACCTATTCATCACACCCTTCTATTGGATCCTCGGCCCGATGTTCCGGCGGGTCGGGCGCACCACGATCGGCGAGGTGTACGAAGACCGCTACGGCAACTTCATGGGCGGTGTCTACACGATCTTCGCCCTGGCGTTCTTCACCTTCAGCATGGGGGCGATGCTCAAGGGCGCCGGGAAGCTCGTCAGCGCGGCGTCCGGAGGCACCGTCTCGCCGAACACGGTCGTGCTCGTGATGACGGTCACCTTCCTGCTGTACAGCTTCGTCGGAGGATTGGTCGCAGCCGCCTACACCGACTTTGTCCAGAGCTTCTTCATCATTGCCCTGTCGTTCCTGCTGATTCCCCTGGGGCTCTCCCGCGTGGGAGGCTTCAGCGGCATTCGCGAAACGCTCGACCCCGCCATGCTCTCGATGGTCACCCCCGGGGACGTCGGTGTCTTCACCATCCTGATGCTCACGATCAACGGACTCGTCGGCATCGTCGCGCAGCCGCACATGCTCGCGGCCATCGGCACCGGCAAGGACGAGCGAAGCTGCCGCATCGGCATGGCCTACGGGAACTTCGTCAAGCGTTTCTGCACCGTCGGCTGGGCGCTCGTGGGATTGATCGTCGTCGTGATGCTCGCCGACACCGGCGGCGTCTTGGCCGACCGGGAGGACGCCTTCGGCTTCGCCACCAAGGAACTGCTCTTTCCCGGCGCTGTCGGCCTGATGATCGCCTGCGTGCTGGCCGCCAACATGTCCACCTGCTCGGCCTTCACCGTCGACGGCGGCGCGCTCTTCACGCAGAACTTCTACCGGCGTTACCTCGCCCCCGACAAGTCCGACCGCCACTACCTCATGGTCGGACGCTTTTCCGGTGTCACCGTCACCACGCTAGGCGTCGTCTTCGGACTCCTGTTCGAGATCGTGCTCGAAGCCTTCCTGTTCACCGAGACCATGGCCGCCTTCATGGGGATCAGCATGTTCGGAGCGATCTCATGGAGGCGCGCCAATCGCTATGGCGCGTTCGCCAGCCTCGTCACGTCGAGTCTGCTTTTCTTCTATCTCACCTATGAGGAATACGGCGTTCTGCTCCGCTGGGAGGCGGCGAACTTCGGGTACTCGCTGCTGCTGGGCTTCGTGTCGCTCGCCGTCGTAAGCTGGCTCACTCCTCCCGAAAGCAAGGAGAGGCTCGACCCGTTCTACAAGCGTCTCAACACCCACAAGCAGCTCGACGAGGAGACCGGCGAGGAAGTCGTCGTCGACGAACCCGGCCACGATCTCCTGGTGGCCCACCTCTTCGACCTTGAACTCTCCAAGGGCCTGGGCCGCTTCTACCGCCGCTTCCGTGTCGACATCAACGGCCTGGTCTTCGCCTTCGGGGTCGTCGTCATCATCATCGCCCTGGGCCGCGGCATCCTGCTTCTTCCGTAACCTCAGGGCGGGCCGTACCACGTCAGACAGTTCCCTCCCTGGCGGACTGCCCGTTTTCGTCGAAGCTCGCCGTATTCCTCGGCAAGCTCGTGGCTGGAAGCGTGCTGAGCGATCACGAGGCGCGGCGGGTTCTCACCGAGCGTCGTCAACGTCCGCTCGTATTCTTCATGCGCCGCATAGGGCGGCCCCAGGAAGAAGAGATCGGCCGTGAGCCCGGTCAGGACTTCCGAGACCGGCTCTTGCAATACCGCCGCGTCCGCTGCCGCCCCCACCGTCAGCAGGTTTTCACGGATCACCGCGCAGGCCTCCGCATTCGATTCCACGAACAACACCTGCGAAGCGCCCCGGCTGAGCGCCTCGATGCCGACCGAGCCCGTCCCCGCATACAGGTCCACGAAGACCTTCCCCGCAATGTCGTTCTGCAGGATGTTGAACAGTGTCTCCCGCAGGCGGTCGAGCATCGGCCGCGTCAGGAGTCCGGGCAGAGACTTCAGACGCCGCCTGCGATAGCGTCCGCCGATCACCCGCAGCGGAGGCGGCTTCGCGGAACGGCTTGATTCTCTTCGGGATTTCAAGTCAACCCACCTGCACCAGACCGTAGCGCCGCTGCCACTTGTTCCGGATATAGTCAACCAGTTCCACGAGGACACGCTTGCCCGGCGGGTTCTGGACGAAGGCTGTTGCTTCACCCCGGGCCAGCTCCAGCATCTCCCGATCCCGAATTACGTCCGCAACGCGGAACGTCGGCAACCCCGACTGCTTCGTTCCGAAAAATTCCCCCGGGCCGCGCAGTTGCAGATCGACGTCGGCGATGCGAAACCCGTCTTGCGTTTCGACCATCGTGCGGATGCGCTCTTCCGCCGTCGGGTTCGTCTCGCCGCACATCAGAAGGCAGTAGCTGCGCTCCGCGCCCCGCCCCACGCGCCCGCGAAGCTGATGCAGTTGCGACAGGCCGAAACTTTCCGCGTGGACGATCAGCATGACGGTTGCGTTCGGCACGTCCACGCCCACCTCGATCACCGTCGTCGACACGAGCACCCCGACCTTGTTCGACGTGAAGGCTTGCATGACGGCCTCTTTGTCCGCTGTCGGAAGACGCCCATGCAACAGCCCCACCTCGAGATCGGGAAAAACCTTCTTGGCGAGCCGATCGTAGACGTCCTGAGCCGCCGCGACCTGTTTCGTTTCGGATTCTTCGATCAGCGGGCAAACGACGTAAACCTGCTGTCCGGCCTGCACCTGCCGCCGGATAAACGCGAACACCTTCTCCTCGTCCGCGAACGGCAATTTGCGCGTGACGATCGGCGACCGCCCCGGCGGCAACTCGTCGATCACCGACACGTCGAGTTCCCCATACAGCGTGAGCGCCAGGGTGCGGGGAATCGGCGTTGCCGTCATCACGAGCACGTCGGGGTGTTCGCCCTTCTGCAAGAGCCGCCAGCGCTGCATCACTCCGAAGCGGTGTTGCTCGTCGATCACGATGAATCCGAGCCGCTGGAAGGCCACGTTGTCCGAGATCACCGCATGGGTGCCGATCACGACGTGGGCCAGCCCCTCGGCGATCAGCCGACGGAACTTCTTCTTGTCGGCCGCGCTCATCGACCCGGTGAGCAAAACGACCACGTACCCCGCCGGTTCCAGCAGCCGTTTGAAGTAGAGAAAGTGTTGGGCCGCCAGGATCTCCGTCGGCGCCATCACGGCCACCTGATAGTCGTTCTCGAGCGCGATCACCGCCGCTTCGAGGGCCACGATGGTCTTGCCGCTCCCCACGTCGCCCTGGAGAAGACGGTTCATCGGCGCCGGTTGCGCCATGTCGCCGGCAATCTCCTTGAGCACCCGCTTCTGCGCCATCGTCGGCTTGAATGGCAACACCTGCTTGATCTTGTTGCGCGCCCGGTCGTTCAGGCAGAAGGCGATGCCCCGCGCCGCGCGCGCCTTTTGCCGCTTCAGCGCCAAGCCGCATTCCAGGAAGAAGAACTCCTCGAAAATCAGCCGGACCTGTCCCGGAGACCGAAACGACTTCAGCGCTTGCAGATCCGCGCCGGGAGCGGGGAAGTGCGTCTGCCACAGCGCCTCGATCCGGTTCGGGAAACCCATGCGCCGGCGAACGGTTTCCGGCAGCGGATCGTCAAGCTCCGGCATCGCTTCGAGGCAACCATGCACCAGCTTTCGCAGTTGGCGCGTCGTCAGGCGCCCGAGGGCCTCGTAGATGGGAACGATGCGGCCCAGGTGCAACTGCGAGTCCTGGTCGTCGTCCAGCAGTTCGTATTCGGGATGCAAGATGCAAACCTGACCGGAGTAGGAGTCGAGCTCCACCTTGCCATAGAAGGCGACTCGCTTGCCTCGCTCCAGAATCCCCTGCAGGTAGTCGCCGTGAAACCACTTCATCACCAGCGCCGCCCCGGATTCGTCCCGCACGCGAGCTTCGAACAGCCGGACGCGCGAGCGGCGCGCCTGGAACGACTGGGCGGCCTGGATTTCGCCGATCACGGTGGCCGTTTCTCCGACGACGAGCGCCGAGAGCGGTTTGACGTTGCTGCGGTCTTCGTACCGGAACGGCAGGCGGTAGAGAAGGTCCTCGACGGTCGCGAGGCCTTTGCCCGCGAGCAGCCGGCCGCGCTGGCGGCCGACGCTCTTCAGGCGCTCCAACGGTGTCTCGGGTTCGATCCGGTTCATGAGCGGCGGCCTGCTCAGCTTCAATCAGAGGCTGACATCGAAGTGTAGCGGACGTATTTCGGCATGACTCGCCGGGAATCGCGCCCCGCCCGAACGCGTCTGCGGCCCGAGACGCTGAGAGAATCCGCGTGCTTCCTCTTTCCGGGTTCACGCCTTTCAGGCATCAGCTTTAGTCGATCAGAGCTGACTCCTCTTGAAAGGCGCTGCACCGGTGCTACTCTAGTCTCGAGGGGTGCTCCTTGAAAAACCATGTCTTCAATATCGTCGTCGAAGAAGACGAGCATGAGGACGGGCGGCCCGCATTCCGGGCGTACTGTCCGGCCCTCGAATCCATGGGAGCCGCAACGTGGGGCGATACCCGAGAAGAAGCAATCAAGCATATCGGCGAGGTGCTTCACATCATCGTGGATGAACTCTCCGAGGAGGGGAAAGAAATCCCGCCGGATGCGCTCATCGCGTCCACCCGATCTTCTGCTGTTTCGGTGAGCGTCTGAAACTGCCGAAGGGCGTTTCAGCCCGCGCACTCATCCGCGCGCTCAAAGCCGATGGATTCGTTCATGTCCGAACTACCGGAAGCCACCGTAGATTTCATCACCTTGATGGTCGCCGCGTTTCCGTTTCCTGCCATAAGGAATCCGCAACCCTTCCGTTGAAATCCCTTCGGAGCGTTATCGTGCTTCAAGCCCGATGGAACGAAGACGACCTTCGACGACTGAAGCTTATCAAGTAGCTTCGCTTTTCACGGGGCTTTTGCTTGCCGGGCGAGACCAGAGACAAGAAGGAAGATGAACGTTTTGAACACCAAGCCGCCTTACGCCCACAGGCTTCTTCGGCCCGAGCGCAGCAGCCAGATGAAGAACGGGCCCCCCAGCATGGCCGTCATCACTCCCACGGGGATCTCGCTGGGCGCCAGCGCCGTTCGCGCAACCGTGTCGCAGAGCATCAGGAATCCGCCGCATGCAGGACTGTAGTGTCCGGTGCGTGATCCGGCTGCAAGAGTTGCTCGCCGCCTGCCCATCGCCACGACTTTTTCTGCCAACAGTGTCCATGCGCCGTGACTGCCACGCCGTCATCGTGACGGGTTCGATCCGACGGCCTCGCCGCCACATCCAAGAGCGGGACGCCGACGGCGATGGGGTGTTGTGCGAATAGATTGATCGTTTATGCAGCATCCTGCTTCCGTCGTGCCCGCTCAAGGTCGTAGGCAGTCTGTATCCGCAGCCAGAATTCGGCGCTGGACCAGCCTGCCGCTTCCAGCTTGATTGCCATTTCCGGCGAGATCCCGCTGGCGCCATTGATCACCCGTGACAACGTATTGCGCGAGACGCCCAGCCTCTTTGCCGCGGCAGTCACACTGAGGCTGTCTCCCAGGCATCCGGTTTGGATGATTCGTCCAGGGTGCACCGTATCCATGGCCATATCCGTTCCTCCTAGCCTGCAAGTCTCACCACGCGGCGAGGCGAAGTGGGTGAGAGGGCCGTCAGGACGAGGCGCGAGCCGCTTGGCGCGCGCAGGCGTACTTGAACAGTACGTTGAGCACGGCAAGCAAACGCAACGAAGTCCTGGCGGTCGTATCGCGTGCTTCGACCGTCGGGTGGTGAGAACTGCAGGCTAATGGTAGTCGATCAGATCAACGTCGCAAGCCTCGCCGCTCTCAAAGCGGAATACGATTCGCCAGTTGCAGGACACCCGCATGCTCCAAAAACCCTGCCGATCGCCCTACTCACCCACCCAACGGCTCGCACTTTGCTGCGCCGCTTTGACCTGCCGCGCCACCAAGCAGCCTTATGCCCACAGGCTTCTCCGGCCCGAGCGCAGCAGCCAGATGAAGAACGGGCCCCCCAGCATGGCCGTCATCACTCCCACGGGGATCTCGCTGGGCGCCAGCGCCGTTCGCGCAACCGTGTCGCACAGCATCAGGAACCCGCCGCCCACGCAGAACGATGTCGGCACGAGCAGCCGGTGATCCGCGCCGACCACCATCCGAAGCGCGTGCGGCACGATCAGGCCGATGAATCCGATCGGGCCGGTGAGAGCCGTGATCGACGCCGTGAGAAACGACCCCAGCAGATAGCAAATCAGCATCAGGCTCGTTAGATGAACGCCTCGCGTCGCTGCCCAATCTTCCCCTACCGACAGCAGGTTCAATTGATTCGATTTGACGACGGCAATGCCGACGCCCGCCGCGATGCCGGTCGTGAGTATCGCCAGGGTGTTGTAGGACATCGACTCGATCCCGCCCATCAACCAGCGCACGATCGTAAACGATTCGGTGAACCCGGCCGTGTAATGCAGGAACAGAATGCCCGCCATGCAGATGGCGTTGATCGTGACGCCCGTCAGCAGCAGCGTGAACGACGACATGCGGCGGCCTTCCGACGCGATGCCGACGACGACCATGATCGTGATCGCCGCGCCGACGAGACCCGAGAACCAGACCGCCGGGAAGGCGCCGATGGCGCGCCAGCCGAAACAGATCGCGATGACCGCCCCGAGCGCCGCTCCGCTCTGCACGCCCAGCGTGTAAGGAGTAGCCAGGGCGTCTCGCAGCAGGGCTTGAAACACGACGCCCGCCAGCGCCAGCGCGCCTCCCGCAAGTCCCGCGAGCAGCACCCGCGGCAGCCGCACCTGGAACAGAATCTCCCTGTCCGGCGACTGTCCCGCCCAGGCGCGAGAGAAGGCGACGTCGCTGGATCCGATGAGCGGCGTCACCGCGAGCGCAGACAGAAAAAAAAGCGCGGCGGCGCCGACGGCGGTCCAGAACCTTCGGCGGTCTACCATGGGTGACGCCCCTGCGTTGGGAGTTGCCCCGCCGGTTGCTCATACGAGACCCACGGGCGTCCGTTCGGGCCGCTCAGAATCTCGGCGTCGACTTCGAACACCTCGTTCAGCAGTCTCCTGGTCAGGACCTCGCCGGGAACATCGTCCGCGGCTACTTCGCCATGCGACAGGACCACCAGGCGATCCGAATAGCTTGCCGCCAGGTTGAGATCGTGGGTGACCGCCACGACACAGATGCCCTCGCGCGCCAGCTTTTCCAGCAGGACATAGGTGCTGATCTGGTGCTTCAGGTCAAGAAACGTCGTGGGTTCGTCGAGCAGCAGAACCGAGGGTTCTTGAGCCAGCGCGCCGGCCAGGATGACTCTTTGCCGCTCGCCGCCGCTCAGCACCCTGAAGTCGAGACGGGCGAACGGCAGGGTATCGGTGGTCTCCATCGCGCGGCGCACGGCTTCGCGGTCCTCGGGGGTCTCGAACAGCCCGTTGCAGTGCGGCGTGCGGCCCATGTAGACGACCTGTTCCGCCGTGAACGGAAACTCGATGCGAACATTCTGCGGAATGAACGACAGCCGGCGGCCCAGATCGCCCTTGCGCCATTGCGAGATCTCCACGCCGCGGAACCGGCACTCTCCCTCGTAGTCCTCCCGCATGCCGGAGAGAACCGACATGAGCGTCGACTTCCCGGCGCCGTTCGGCCCGACGACCGCGGCCAACTCCCCTTCGTGGAACCGCAGCGAGATGCCCCTCAGGATCTCCGCCGAGCCGAGCCGGACTCGAACGCCGTCCAATGCGTATACCAGCGTCACGGTGCGGCCTCGGGATGGATCATGCGGAAAAGAGACTGCGCCGCCTCGACGACGCGGGGGCCGGGTACAACGAAGATATCGTTGGCGACCGCGTAGACGCGGCCATGTCGGACTGCGGGCAACGAGGGCATCTGTTTCCACAGTTCCGTGACGGAGCGTTTATGTTCCTCGGTTACCTGGTCGGTTTCGGACATGTCGCCCATGTCGATGATGATGTCCGGACGGCTTGCGTAGATTTCTTCCCGCGGGATGCGCGGATAGAAGGTCCTCGCTTCCCCGAAGACGTTGCGTCCCCCGGCGATGTCGATCAGCTCATTGAGAAACGACCCCTGGCCGACGACGGTCAGATCCTGAATCGTCGCCGGTGTACGGCCGACGATGAACATCACGCCTCGGCGGGGCAAGCCGCTGCTCCTGCCGCGGACGCGTTCCAGCGCGGTCCGGATTTCCACGATGCGGCGGCCGGCGGCGTCGGGCGCGCCGGTGCGCTCCCCCAGAGCCTGTAATGATTCGAAGATGCCGTCAAGGTCGTTGTGCCTGAGCTCGAATACGTCGAGGCCAATGCCTCTCAGCCGGTCCGCAAGAGTGCCTTGTTCCTTGAGCAGAACGACCAGGTCCGGTTGCATCGAGAGGACGGTTTCGACGTTCGGCCGCAGAAAGTCGCCGATCTTCGGCTTGTCACGCACTTCGGGCGGATAGTGGCAGAACTCGGTGACGGCGGCGACCCGGTCTCCCAGCCCGAGCGTGTAGAGCATTTCCGTGATGCTGGGCGCGGTCGAGATGATGCGGCGCGGCGGTTCGGCGTGGCCGCAGATGACCGCGGCCACGATAACTGCTGCAAGGCGGAAACCGGACAAGAGTCTTCTTGCCGCCGTTGTCCGGCCCTGGTTGGCGCGCGCCGCCGTTCCAACACTCATGCCTGCCCTCACAGCCCCTCTCATCAGACCGGGCAAACCAGGCGAAGGAGTGTCGCGGGCGTTCCGCAAGGAAGACCGGCCGACATACCCTGCTCCGCGAGGCGCTGTCCGGCTGCGCGTTCGGCAGGTCTCCTGGCTCACGGCTTGTCGGCCCGGCTGCGGCGCCTTCCCCGTTCCCTGCCGAGTGGCGGTGGTGTCAGCCGGTCCTCGCCGATTACAGTGGCGGGTCCGCGCGGGATTCTCACCCGCTTCCCTATTCTCTCCGTCCGACGGAGTCGACCGGAGCACCGAACGCGCGGCTGAGCGGCCGAACCGCCCAGCCACCTGCCTGGAAGGTATCAGCTCGATGGGGGCCGGTCAAGTCGGCAGCGAGCTCTCTGAAGGAGACTCACGGAGACGATGAGGTGAGACGCACCCGAATCCAGCGGCCGAAACTGCCACCGATAGCGGCGAGGTCGTCCGGGTCATCGACGGTGATACGCTCCGCGTCGGGATTGCGGGACGGGATCGCACCGTCCGCCTTATCGGAGTGGATACTACGGAGACCAGGCATCCTGCAAAAGCGGGCGTGTATTTCGGTCGTGAAGCCAAGCCCTCTCAGGCAAACTACTCGTACCGTTGCCCGAGTCAGGTAAAGAGTTTGGTGGCAATGGCAAGAGTGATTGTCAAGTTGATGCCCAACAGGACTTCCAGCCGCAACAGTCGTCGATCCAGGGCAGCGACTTCCTGAGCGGCAGCTTTAGCCTTGGCTTCGCTGGCTCCGGCTTCAATCAAGGCCTCGTAGGTGTCGGACAGCATGAGTGCCCTGACGTGTTTCTCCTGGCCCTCCGATGATGTCAGATCGGCGCTGTCGGGGTCAACTCACCCGCAAAGCCCCCTGTGCCAAGCACAGCATGGGGCTTCTGTGGGCGTCTGTGGGTGCGCCGCAAGCACCCTGAAGGAGACTCACGAAGACGATGAGGCGAGCCCGCACCTGATTCCTGAGCCCAGGGCTTCCGGTGGCTCGGCATGAGGCATGGCATGGCGAAATCGCATGGTCAGAAAGGAAGGGTCGACCGGGCGATTGTTATAATCCGCTGCGGAGGTGGCCCCGAGCCATGCAATCACGAGTCCCGGCACTCACGCTCATCCCTGCCGCACTGGTCTGCGGTCTGATGCTGACCGCCTGTTCTGTAGCGGTGCACAACGATGAACCCAAGGAGCATGCAAACGTGGAAGTGAAGATCGAACACATGAATCTCCCTCATCTGCCCGAGCCGCCGGGCTTCACGCACATTGTGACGTCATCTCCCGGCAAGACCATCTATCTTTCGGGACAGGGCGGATTCGGCGAGGATGGCGAGCTGCCGGACGATTTCGTCACGCAGGCTGAGAACACGTTCAAGAACCTCCAGAAGTGTCTGGAAACGGCAGGCGCGACCTTCAACGACGTCGTGAAGATGAATTACTACCTTGTCGACATCAACGACCTCGCCGAGCTGCGCGGGATTCGTTCGAGGTACGTCAACATGGACACCCCACCTGCCTCGACGCTCGTGCAAGCGCCCCTGATCGGCGATCTGCTGATCGAGATCGACGCCATAGCGGTCGTGCCGGAGTAACCGCGGCCGCCAGCTTGCCGTCAGAAAAACGGCCGATCATCGTGCACAATGGTTTCAGTGCCGCCACGCTAACGACCGATGCTCTATCGCCGCATTCCCCGCACGCCGCTCGAGGTATCCCCGCTCTGCCTCGGAACCATGACATTCGGTACGCCGGTAGACCGGACGGCCGCCGCCAACATCGTCCACCGGGCGCTGGACGGCGGCATCAACTTCATCGACACGGCTGACATCTACGAAGGGTACGCGCGCTATTGGGGCTCCCCCGGCGGTCGGGCCGAGGAGTTCCTTGGGGAAGCCCTGCGGGGCCGGCGCGAGCACGCCGTCGTGACGACCAAAGTCGGCAACCCCGTCGGGCCGGCGCCCGCCGACACCGGACTCGGCCGCGCCCACCTCACGCGTCAGATCGAGGCGAGCCTCAAACGGCTTCGCACGGACTACGTTGATCTCTATCTGTTCCACCGGCCCGACCCGGCGACCCCGCTGGAAGAGTCCATTCCCGTCGTCGCCGACCTCATCGAACAGGGCAAGGTGCGCCATTGGGGATTCTCCAACTTCGATGCGTCGCAGATCCGGGAAATGATCCGGGTCTGTGACACCGGCGGCTATCCCCGGCCGGTGATCAGCCAGCCGCCTTACAGTTGGCTGAACCGAGGGGTCGAGCTCGATCATCTGCCCGCCTGCCGCGGGTTCGAGATCGCCGTAACTCCCTATCAACCCTTGCAGGGCGGGCTCCTCAGCGGCAAATACAAGCGTGGCCGACCCATCCCCGAGGGCTCGCGCGCCGCCGAGTCGAAGTGGCTCAGCGAACCGGACGATGAGCTTCTCGACAAGCTCGACAGCTTCGAATCCGAAGCCCGGGCGGCCCGCCTCGACCCCGCCCACTACGCGCTGAAGTGGCTTCTCGACCGGGAGGGCGTCTGTTCGGTTGTGGTCGGCGTGAAAACCCTCCGGCAGTGGGAAGAGTTGATGGCCGTGCTCGATTGAAAAAAGGGCGATACGAGAGCCTGAATGTCCGGCCGGATCGCGGACATCGACGGAATCGGGGACGCAGCGCAGAGAGAACGGCGCGATGCCGCCGGTCCGGATTCGTTGCTGCTGAGCCCTTTCTCGCTGACCTCTCAGGGCAGCGGCTGCAAGCCATATTCCTCATGGATGAGGTAGGCTCGGTTGGGCTCGATGTCCTTGTAGGTGCGGAGTTGCTCACTGGGCCACTTGACCTCGATCGAAGCGACTTCGAGGTCCTGATGGATCCCGAACGTCAGCGCCAGTTCGCTCTGTGAGCAATAGCTCGATCCAGTGCGGACCGTCCGCCACTGCTCTCCGGACGGGCTGCGGACCGTGACTTCGGCGCCGATCGCGCTGCGATTCGAGGGCTGACCGACGAGTCGGAGGCGGAGGTGGGAGTTTTCATTGCCGCCGTCGTTGCGGTAGAGACGAGCGGGGCCGTCGTTGGTGGATACCAGGATGTCCAGGTCTCCGTCGCGATCGTAGTCGGCGTAGGCCGCGCCGCGCGCCACTAGCGGCTGAGCGATGTCTTCTCCTACTTCGTCGAGGGCGGGATCGAACTTACCGCCACCGAGGTTCCGGAACAGCAGCGGAGGCTGAGCGAAGCGCACCTTCGGTTGAACCCGCTCGATTTCAGCGTCCAGGTGTCCGTTGGCCGCGAAGATGTCGAGCAGGCCGTCGAGGTCGTAATCGAAGAAGAACATGCCGAACGTAAGCGAAAGCAGGCTCGCGCGGCCTACCGCCGAAGTGGGGGCATCGTCGACGAAGAGCCCTCTTCCTTCATTGTGGAAAAGGTTGAGCATCTCGTTCGAGAAGTTGCCCACGACGAGGTGTGGTCGGCCGGAGCGGTCGTAGTCGGCCGCATCGACGCCCATGGCCCCGCGCGCCCGTCCGTCCTCCCCGAAAGCGATGCCGGCGCTCAAGCCCACCTCGCGGAATGTTCCGTTCTGCTCGTTGTGGTAGAGCTTGTTGGGCTGGGTATCGTTGGCGACGAACAGGTCCGGCCAGCCGTCGCGGTCATAGTCGAAGACCGTGACCCCCAGGGCTTTCGAAGTGTCGTCGAACAGACGAGCCGCCTTGGTGGCGTCTTCGAAGCGGCCGTCGCCGAGATTGCGGAAGAGCCTTGACGACACCCCGGTGTACGATTCCGGCGTGCAGTAGGACTTCGTCTCGCCGTCGAGCGAGCACCAGAGATCCTCTTCCGGCGACCACTGGACGTAGTTGGCGACGAACAGGTCGAGCCGGCCGTCGCGGTCGTAGTCGAACCAGGCGGCGCTGGTGCCGAAGTCGTCGTTGTCGATGCCCGCCGCTTGCGTCACTTCCGCAAAGCGGCCCTGGCCGTTGTTGCGAAAGAGCCGGTCGCCTTCCAAGGAGGTGATGTAGATGTCGGAGTCGCCGTCGTTGTCGTAGTCGGCGATCGCGGTCCCGAAGCCGAAGATCTCGATGTCGAGTCCGGCGTCCGCGGTCACGTCAGTGAAGGCGCCATGACCGTCGTTCCGGTAGAGCGCCGGGGTCGTTGTTCGTCCGGGAACAGGTTGCCAGCTTCGACTGTTGATGAGAAGGATATCGGGCCGTTCGTCACCGTTGTAATCGAAGAAAGCACAGCCGGAGCCGAGGGTCTCAGGCAGGAATTTCTTGCCGGAGCGGCCGTTGTGGTGTTCGAATCGGATGCCGGCGGCAGCCGTCACTTCGGTGAATGCCACGTCGGCCCGTCCGGCTTCGCCGTCGCGCGGCTTGGTGGTGCTTTCGCGGTCCGGCGAGCATGCGCAGAGGCAGAACAGGATCGCCGGCAGGAATCTTCGGGAACGGCTCATGGCCGGGCGGGGCCCTGCAACTGCTCGGCGAGTGTGCGGAGGGCAGCGCGAACGACCGGATCGCGGCGAGTCGACACTTCGTCTCCTTTTTCTACGCCGATGGCGAGGTTGAAGATTTCCTGCTTGATGCGGTTGTGGATAAACCCGACGGTCGAGGACCACTCGGAGAGGCTGGGTTGGATGCGGCGTTTGTCCAGAAAGGTGTGGAATTCATCGAGGAGTTCCGGCGATACCTCGAAGTCTTCCCCGATGCCGCTATGGTTTCGGAGATACTCCTGGGCGAACTCGAAGAACGAGTTGGAACTCTCCATGACGGCCTCGAAATGAGTGTAGCCGCGCGGCGGCACGGCCTGATCGGGGTTGACGCCTCCGCCGCCTGTGACGATTCGGCCGGAGTCGGTGCGGAACTCCTGAACCGTGGTTGATTCTTCTTTGCAATCCGCCAGGGCGTACATTTCGCAGGCGTGGTCTCCCAGCGGTCGTTGAATCGAGCGGCCGCTCGGTGTGAGATAGCGCGCGGTCGTGAGGGCGACGGCAGCGCCTCCCGAGAGCTGAAAGACGCTCTGCACCAGACCCTTTCCGAAGCTTGTCGTGCCGAGGATGCTGGCGCGGTCGTGGTCTTGCAGGGCTCCGGCGAGCAGCTCGGCGGCGCTCGCGGTTCGATCGTCGACGAGCACGGAGACGGGAAAGTCGTAGGGCTGCGAGTTTTCCGGGACTTGCACATCCTGCGGCGGGCCTTCGCGCCCCTCCACCCACAAGATGTCCTGCCCGGGCTGCAGGAAGAACGACGCTACCATGATGGCGGATTCGACGATGCCGCCCGGGTTCTGGCGCAGATCGAGCACCAGGCCATTCATGCCATCGGCCTGCAGGCGCTCGATCGCGGCGCGGAACTCACTGGCCGTTGTCTGTTCGAAATTCACCAGCTTGATGTAGGCGAGACCGGGTTCCAGAAAGAAGACATGGCTCACGCTCGGGTCGGCCATCTCGGCGGGAACGAGTTCCATCGGAATCAAGCGCGCAAAGCCGGGCCGTTTGACCATCAATTGAGCCCGCTGTTGCCGCGACTGTCCGAGCAATTGAATCAACTGATCGATGCTCAACCTGGATAGCGGATAGCGGTTGATGACCATGATCTCGTCACCCGGAGAGAGGCCGGAACGCGCGGACGGGCTGTCGGGCAGGGTCTGCAGAACGATGACTCTCCCCGGCAAGAGCGAGACGACGCTTCCGAAGCCCTTTTCGGTTGAGCGCTGCATCTCCCGGAGGCTTTCGTATTGCTCAGGGTCAAGAAATGCGCTATGGGGATCAAGGGTCTGCATCATCCCCGGCAATACGCCCTGGTAGAAGACCTCCTCGGGATCGATGGTATCGGCGTAATGGGCCTCGACTACGTTGTACACGTCGAGAAAACGCCGGAGATTCTCCTCGAGGGAGTCGCCGTCGAGTGCAGGAAGCGGCCAAGGCAGCAAGGCCAGCACGAAAAGGAATCGCATGATGCGGGGGGACGGCGAGGAATCGTCTTGATTATATCGTTGGCTTGGTCCCGCCTTTGTAAGTCGGTCGGGTTGGCCGGCGGGCAATTGGCGTGCGAAAGAACCGCAGCGTAGCGGCCAGGCGGGGGCCTCACATTGCGCTTGTTTCGGCTTACCGCCGTGGAGAGTCTCACCCCTCTCGGCCTATCTATAATGCGAGGCGGTGCTTGTCTCGCAAATGGGGTAGATCCGGGTGGTGAAGGAGCAACCAGTTATGCGGAAAACAGGAATGGTTACACGGCGCGGTGTCTTTCAGGCCGGTGCTTTGTCGGCGGCCGGATTGCTGGGAGGCGTGGCATCGCCCGCGGGAGCGGCGGGCCGCCCGGCCAGCGCCGCGGTGTATGAGCGCATCGGAGTGCGGCCCTTCATCAATCTGACGGGCGCGTTCACGATCAACGGCGGGATGCTGACGCTGCCCGAGGTCAAGCAGGCGATGGAGGAAGCGTCTCACTTCTCCGTCCACATGGACGAGTTGATGGCGTCGGTGGGCCCGCGGCTGGCCGAGCTGTTGCAGTGCGAGGCGGCGATCGTCACGTCCGGGTGCTCGGCGGCGCTCACTCATGCCACCTCGGCCTGTGTCGCCGGCGGCGACCCGGAACTCATCCAGCAGTTGCCCGATCTGACCGGGTTGAAAGATGAAGTCGTGATGTTGCACCGCTATACCTATGACCACGCCATCCGGACGCTGGGCGTCAAGCTCACCGCCGTAACGACGCGAGAGGAGTTTCTCAACGCTCTCAGCCACCGGACAGCGATGGTCGCGTTGACAGCTCACGGGGCGTCCGGCCGCGCGTTTCCGTTGGAGGAAATCGTTGCAGCCGCGCATGAGCGCGGCATCCCGGTGCTCGTCGATGCAGCCGCTTCCTATCCGCGGTCGCCCGACCCCTATCTTGCTCGCGGCGCGGATCTCGTGACCTACAGCGGGGGCAAGTTGTATCGCGGTCCGCAGTGCACGGGCTTCCTGTTCGGGCGCAAGGATCTCGTCGATGCAGCTTGGCTGAACAGTTCGCCGCATCATTCGTTCGGACGGGCGATGAAGGTCGGCAAGGAAGAGGTCATGGGAGCACTCGCGGCCGTCGAAGCGTGCTTTGCGCGCCGGGGCCTCGACAAGGAAGTCGCGATGTGGAGCGATTGGTTGGGCCGTATCGCGAGACGGATCGAGCAGGTCCCCGGCGTCTCGACGAAGCTGGTGGCGCGCCCCCCGGCGAGTGATCACTCGTACCTGGATGTTTCATGGGACCGCGCGAAGATCGGATACACCGCCGGTGAATTGCACGATGTGTTGTTCATGGGTGAACCCCGGTTGCAGACGATGGCAAGCGGAGAGGGCAACAGGTTCCCGTTGCGGGTGACGAATATCGAAGAGGACCAGGTGTCGATTGTGGCGGAGCGGCTGTACGAAGTGTTCCGCGCCGCGCCGCGCCCGAAGGAAGTACGCCGCGCCGCGCCGGCGGCGGATCTCACCGGGCGCTGGGATGCGGAGTTGACCTTCGTTCGGGGCTCATCGACACATCAGTTCTACTTCGAGGCCGATGGCAATCGTCTGGCCGGCACGCACCACGGACGCAACGCCCAGGCAGGACTTCGCGGGTTCATCGACGGCAATCGGGTGGAGTTCGCCAGCCGCATTCGTTACCAGGGGTCCAACCTCAACTACGCCTTCCAGGGAGAGTTGCGCGGCGATACCATCTCCGGCGAAGTGCGCCTGGGAGAGTACGGACCGGCAACCTGGAGCGCCCGGCGACGCAAGCCGGCGTAGCGGACGTCAGCCACTGGCAGCCCGTGTCAAAAGTCCCGTGGGAGGCGCGGCGGGCTCCTGCGGTCGCTCGGCGCGGAGTGAGGAGGATGGCGATCCGGGTGATCTCCTCCGACGAACGACAAAGCCGACGACTGCAAATGTCCGTCGCCCAAAGGGTTACGCGCCACTCCCGCTCGGCTGCGCGGTGAACGCTGCGCCACGTTCCTGGAACGGCTAGGCGTAACGCAATCAGCCTCGGGGCGCGTAACACCGCCCGCGTGACTTTTGACACGGGCTGCTGGGTCACACCTCGGCGCGGGTGGGGACTTCGAAGGCCCCATCCGATGCCAGGGGGGCATCCGGCTCGGGATCGGATCACGCTGACCTGCATTTCTCACCACGCGGCGAGGCGAAGTGCATGAGAGGGCCGTCAGGGCGAGGCGCGCGCCGCTTGGCGCGCGCAGGCGTACTTGACAGTATGTTGAGCACGGCAAGCAAGCGCAACGAAGTAAAGGAGGTCGTATCGTGTGCTTCGACCGTCGGGTGGTGAGAAATGCAGGCTACTACAATAGAGCGTTCGTGCGCGCCGTCATCCAGCGAGTCAGTTCGGCGGAAGTGAGCGTCGGCGGGAAGATCGAGGGACGGATCGGACGCGGGCTGCTGGTGCTGCTCGGCGTTGGCCGCGGGGATACGGACAAGGACGCAGCCTACCTGGCCGGGAAGACGGCCGGACTCCGGATCTTCGAAGGAGCGGACGGCCGGATGACGCGCTCGGCCCGCGACCTGGGCGCCGCCGTTCTGGCCGTACCGCAGTTCACGCTCTACGGGGACGTGCGGCGGGGATTGCGGCCGAGCTTCGACGGCGCCGCCGATCCCGAGATGGCCGTGTCCCTGTACGAGGAGTACGTGGGATTGCTGCGTGCCGAAGGCTTGGAGGTGGCCACGGGCGTGTTCCAGGCGATGATGCGGGTCCAACTGGTGAACGAAGGCCCGGTTACCATCCTGTTGGACTCGACCAAGTTGCTCTGACGGGGCGCACAACCCGGGAGCCGCCGCCGTTCGAGCAGGATGCGCTTCCCCGTTCCCAGGACGGAGTGCCGGCAAAGCCTCCAGCCGCCAATGACCGCGGCCGCTCTTATCCATCCGGCCGAAGAGTTCTCGGTCTTTGTGAGAAAGGACACCGCCTCGAATCCCTTGGGTGGCAAGCTCGATCAACGGCCCGGCTTCTCGATCCGGCAACACGCTCTCGCGAAGTGTTTCCGCCGGGAAACAGGGGCCTTCCGGTGAGGACGGTCCTGAGCACCCGCTGTGCTATTCTCGGGAAAAAATGCAGCTTGCGGACGTTTTTGGGGGCCTCGGCCGGTCCCGCTTCGACGAATTGCTGAAAAGTATCTCGATCGGCAGTCTGCGCACGTATCAGGTCTACGAGTCCTTCAAGATCCATGCCCGCCTCTCGAAAGTCAATCGGGAACGTCTGCGTAAGGCTGCTCCGAAACTGTGGGAGCGGCTTCAGCATGGCGACGAGGTTCTGGCGCGCGAGCTGGCCCATGCGATCCTCATCTGCCATCTGCCGATGGTCGTCGAAGTCCTTGACTTCCTTGAGATCGCCCACGATGGTAACGGCTTTTTCGACAAGGATCGAGCTGCGAAGCAGCAGCTCCAATCCGGCTGGCGGAAGCGTGTCTTCGACGAGTTTCGGGACAAGCACCCCGAGTCCCTTCTGTTGCTCTACATCAACCACCTCGACCGCGAGGTAGGCGCACCGGCCGATCCGTTCCTCGGCGTGGAGGCCGGGGTCACCGCCAATGGCTGACCTGCATGTCTCACCACATGGCGAGGCGAAGTGGGTGAGAGGGCCGTCAGGACGAAGCGCAAGCCGGGCGGAGGAAAAAGGCGCGCGCAACATGGCCTGTAAGGTTTTTCACGAGTCACGAAACACGAATCACGGCCTTTTATCGTGTGCTTCGACCGTCGGGTGGTGAGAAATGCAGGCTAGGAAGCGCATCGGGGTCCTCACCGGCGGCGGCGACGTTCCCGGTCTCAATGCCGTCATCAAGTCGGTGGTCTACGGCGCTACCGGGACCGGCGACTACGAGGTCGTCGGCATCCGCCGCGGCTGGATGGGACTTACCCACGCCAACCTCGAGGACGGTTTCGATCCGGAGTTCGTGCTGCCGTTGGACCGCGAGAACACCAGGAGAATCGACCGGACCGGCGGCACCTTCCTGCACACCTCACGCACCAACCCGTCTCGCGTCCGTGTCGATCAGTTGCCGTCCCATGTACAGATCCGGCTCGGCTCGCTGAAGGAGATCGAACCGGGAGTCGTCGACCTCACCCCCATCGTGCTCGAGAACCTCCAGCGGCTCGGTATCGACAATCTGCTTACGATCGGCGGCGACGACACCCTCAGTTATTCATACATGCTGCACAACGCCGGCTTCCCAGTGCTGGGAGTGCCCAAGACCATGGACAACGACGTGCGCGGAACGGAGTACTGCATCGGTTTCTCCACCGCTCTCACGCGGGCGGTTGACGCCGTCCGGCGCCAGCGCACGACCGTCGGTTCTCACGAGCGCATCGGCATCTTTCGGATCTTCGGCCGCGATGCCGGCTTCACGGCCCTCTACACGGCGTACGTCACGTCGATTCGTTGCTGCATTCCGGAATGTCCGTTCGAGGTCGATGACCTCATCAACGTCCTGGTGACCGACAAGAAGAACAATCCCAGCCGCTATTCGTTGATCGTCCTGTCGGAAGGGGCGACCTGGGTCGGCCGCCATGTCGAGGAATACGGCGAGGCCGACGCCTACGGCCACCGCAAGAAGATCAATGTCGCGGAAGCCTTTAGCGATGAAGTCAAGCGGCGTGCCGGTCAGGAGACGATCGTCAGCGATCTGGCCTACGACCTGCGAAGCGGCAGTCCCGACTTTCTCGACAAGATGATCGCCTATACGTTCGCCACGATGGCCGTCGAGTGCATCGCCGACGGCCGCGGCGGGCGCATGATGGCCATCCGCAACGGCCGCTATACCGACGTTGACATCCCCGATCCTTCGTTGGGACCTCGGCGCGTCGACGTCGCCACGATGTACAACCGCGAGCGCTTCCGGCCCAACTACCACGGGAAACAGGACCTCCCGGTCTTCCTGACCCGCGCTTAGCCTGCATTTCTCACCACGTGGCGAGGCGAAGTGTGTGAGAGGGCCGTCAGGACGAGGCGCGCGCCGCTTGGCGCGCGCAGGCGTACTGGAACAGTACGTCGAGCATGGCAAGCAAGCGCAACGAAGTCCTGGCGGTCGTATCGTGTGCTTCGGCCGTCGGGTGGTGAGAAATGCAGGTCAATCTTTCCCCTCGGAGTATGGGCGGTATTCCACGATCGCCGACCGGCCCACGATATCTACGATGCGGACCATCTTTTCCCTGCCATCGGAATCGGTCAGGCGGAGATCTTCTCCAGGAACGAAAGGGACCGGCTGTTGCAAACCCTCGTTGATCGCGATATGGGAAGCGTAGAGGTAAGTCCGGTCCAGGGTGTCGCGTATGGGATTCCGTCTTCCTGTCAACCCCGGTACGTGACCGCTTGCTTCCGGCAAGATAATGGAACCTCCGTCGGGTAGCGCGCCCAGTTCGATATGCAGAGCTCGTTCGGCAGGAATCCAATCCCGCTCCAAGTACGCCGCGAACCCATCGGCGGCCACGAATACCGTCATGGGCAGGTGAACGGAATGCAGGGCGAGGAGAGCTTCTCCGTTCTTGCTGCTGGTCGCTTGTTTCCAGGTCTTGTTCGGGAACAACGCAAGGACGCTGGCGCCGGCAAGCGGCCGGCCGGCGGCGAAGACGGATATGGCGTGATCGAAGTCTGGAAAACTGGCTGCCCGCAGCATGCGCCAGGGTATCAGCTTCCCGTCCGCGCGCTGTTGAAATTGATCGCCGCCGTAGGCGACTGCAACCTCACAGGGACGGGGCAGTTCCCTGAAATGCCTCCGCACGCGTTTGGCGCCGTCGAAAAAGCTCGACGATGCGGTCACGGCGGACTTCGCTTCCACCAGCGTGGTGCGGTCCGGCTGCTCGATGACGAGGTCGATTTCGGCGCCGTTGCTGTCCCGATAGAACGACAGACCGCCTGTCCGGCCCCGGTTGGTGCGGTGTTTCACGATCTCCGAAATGACCCAGGTCTCAAAGATCGCTCCGCGAAGCGGATGCGAGCGAAGTTGCTCCGGCGTGCGGATACCCAGGAGCCAGCAGGCCAGCCCGGTGTCGTAAAAGATCAGTTTCGGCATCTTCACGAGCCGCTTGCGCAGGTTTGCGTGAAACGCCGGCAGGCGAGAGACGATAAAGCTGGCCTCCAGAATGCTGAGCCAGGCCTTCGCGCTCGGCTGTGAAATGCCGCAGTCGTTGGCCAGCGACGAATAGTTGAGCAACTGCCCGGTCCGGCCGGCGCACAGCTCGATGAACCGCTGGAATGTCGCGAGGTTGGAGACATTGCTGATCGTTCGCACATCCCGTTCGAGGTAGGTGGCGACGTATGAGCGGAGCCAGTCCACCGGATCAAGGTTGCGATCGAAGATGCGCGGGTGCCCACCGGCGAAAAGGCTCTCTTCGAGGCTCTCGGGATGTTCGGCGAAGCGAGCGACCTCGCCGCGGGTCAGCGGAAGCAAGTGATGCACCGCCGTTCGACCGGCTAACGATTGGCTGATCGACTCCAGCAACGACAAGTTTTGCGAGCCGGTGAGAATCCAGCGTCCGGGCTCCGGGTCGTCGTCGATGACGCCTTGCAGGTACGAGAGCAGGTCGGGAACGCGTTGCATCTCGTCGATGACGGCGCCTTTGGGGAATTGAGCCAGGAACGCCCGCGGATCTTCCGTCGCAAACGCACGCACGTCCGGGGCCTCGAGCGACACGTACGGATGCTTTGGAAACGTCGCTCGG
Organism: Bryobacterales bacterium; assembly: GCA_028819575.1. Classification (GTDB taxonomy): domain Bacteria; phylum Acidobacteriota; class Terriglobia; order Bryobacterales; family UBA6623; genus JAPPLB01. The sequence goes on from JAPPLB010000143.1 coordinate 28,444, forward strand.
CATAACGTGGTCTTGCCGCTTTGCCGGGGTCCGGTGAGCGTAACGGCTGGAGATTGGGACGCCGCCCTGACCAGGTTCGGTGCGAGATCGCGAGGGATCATCAGTCAGATCCTAACAGAGAGAATCGTTAATTTCAAATACACAATTTTAATTTACATGAAATAGCGGGGCGTCCCCCTTTTGCTCCCGGCCAATCGTGGCGTCACGCGCCGCGAATCGAAACGGCTTGGACGCCTTGCCGAAGCACTGGTTGAATGTATGCGCCGGTCCGCGTTTCAGCAAGAAGCTGATGGCGGTAACGGTCCTCGATACGCTACTCCCGGATCTCGGACACCGCGCGGGTGTGGACCGCGGAGGCGGCAATTCCAGCAGTGCACATTTAAGGACCGTATTGACCTGACCGGCGCTGCTTTCCTGCTACATTGTGACGATTGCCCGAAGCAGCGCGATCCCTGATTCTCGATGTCGGTTGCGGGCGGAACAAGCGCCCCGGAGCCATCGGGATCGACCGCAATCGAGACACCGCCGCCGACGTCATCGCCGACATCGACTCCGGCAAGCTGCCTTTCCGTGACGGCGTTTTCTCGGAAGTCTGGCTGGTGCACGTCATCGAGCACGTGGCGGACGTTATCGCCATGGTCGAGGAAGTCCATCGCATTGCCCAAGTGGGCGCGCGCATTGTCGTCGAGACGCCCCACTACACCGACTTCAGTTCTTTCTGCGACCCGACGCACCGTTGGCACCTGAACTCCTTTTCGTTCCGCTACTTCACCGAAGAGGGGTCGTTCAGCTATTACAGCCGCTTGCGAATGCGCCAGCAGCGCGTCACCGTCAAGCTGCTGCGGCTGTGGAAGCTGCTCGGGTTCGAGTTCGCCGTCAACCGCTCTCGCGCCTTCCGTAGTTTCTGGGAGTATTACCTCTGCTTCGTGATCCGAGGGAAAGCGATCGTCTTCGAGTTCGAAGTTCTGAAATAGGGTGGCGGAGAAACGCCTGTCCATCCCTTCCATACCTGTTGCAGGAACCCTGTACGACAGTTTCCTCGCGCGGCTCCTGACCGCTGCGAAGAGCGCCGGGACGGCCTTTCCCGGAGTTGCGCGGCCCGGGCGCAAAGCGTATGATTGGCTCGCTATGCATAGCTCCCGCAGAAACTTTCTCACCAGCGCCGGCGCGGCGGCGGCAACCGCGTTGCCCATCGCCGGAACTCTTGCTTCGACGCCTCGAGCGGCAGCCGCGCCCGCGGTCGTGGGCGCTTCGAGCTCGGACGTCAAAAAGGTAGAGCGCATTTGGGTCGACCTGCCCTTCCGTCCCGTCCCGGCGCGGCATATGCACCGGGAGCGGCCCGGCTGGACCCTGTTCGAAGTGACCCGGGTCGAGTTGGCCAACGGCGTGGTCGGCTTCGGCGAGTCGATGGTGCAATACGGCGGACGGCCGCTGAGGGACGAGATCATCGGCCGCGTGTCCGGCCGGCCGGCGTCCGAATCGATGTGGGACGACTCGGTCGGGCATGGCCTTCAGATGGCGCTGTTCGACGCCGTCGGCAAGACGAACGGTGTCCCGATCCATCGCTTGCTGGGTCGTCAGGCGCGCAAACGGGCCTTCATGAGTTGGTGGGCCTGCGACATGTCGGGCGAAGACTGGGTGATCGAATGCCGGGATGCCGTCGCACGCGGCTACACGGCGTTCAAGGGCAAGGCCCGCTCCTGGTTCGACCTGCACGAGCAGTGCCGTGTGCTGACGCCGACGCTGCCCGGTCATTTCCAGATCGATTTCGACTTCAACTCGCTGCTGCTCGACTCGGGCCATGCGAGTCGGTATCTGACTTCACTGGAGAGGTATCACCATATCGCCATCTATGAAACCCCAATCCCGCAGGGGGATGTGGAGGGCAATCGGTTGTTGCGGCGGAAGACCAGCATCCCGATCGCGATGCACTTCGGCAACCCCCCGATCATGACGGCGTTGCGCGAGGAGGTTTGCGACGGATTCGTGATCGGCGGCGGCGCGAGCCGTGTCATGAATAACGGTACGATCGCCGCCGCGGCCAACAAGCCGTTTTGGTTGCAACTGGTGGGGACCGAAATTACAGCGACGTGGGCGATGCATTTGTCGGCTGTGCTTACCCACGCCACTTGGCCTGCGATCAGTTGCAGCAACTTGTACGAAGTTGGGCTTGTCAAACCGCGCGTCGAGCTTTCGAACGGTACGGCGAAGATCCCTGAAGGGCCGGGCATGGGCGTCGACCTCGACGAAGACGCTGTCGAGCGCTATCGGATCGAACCGCTCAAGCAGCCCCGACAGCCGCCGACGGACATTCTGCTGGCGATTCGCTTCCCCACGGGAGCGACGGTCTACTACGTCAGCGCGCGGCGCTACCGCGCCGATTTCCTCGCGGGCAAGCTGCCGGTGTTCGCGAAGGGCGTCTACATGGAGCAGGTCGACAACAATGGCAGCGCCGAGTGGAAAGACCTGAATGCCCGGGCGCTCCGAGACGGCAGCGTCCACAGTGCGGGCCGGCCTTTGTAGAGCGGGCGCGCCGAGGGGACCTGTGCGAACGAGCAAGGGCTCTGTTCAGTGCGTCGTTGCGAGACACGATAAGTTGACGCCGTTCGTCCGATGTGTTGGTCGCCCCACCTCGGGCCTGCCGCTTCTGCCAAAGGCAGTGCGGAACAAAGCAGCATCAGCGGTCACGTTTTCGACATCGGGGCCTGGCCGATATCTGGTCTAGCCACAAACTGAATCTTTACTCCACAGGCAGCGGCGATCTTGGTAACCGTACCGAGCCGAGGATTTCTGTTCCCCGACAAGCCGCGGGAGAGGCCCACGCGGTCGACGGCGGCTCGGCGTGCGAGTTCGGAAACGCCGCCCTGAGCCGTCGCCACGTGGCGAAAAGCTTTCATCAACAACCGGGGGTCGCCGTCGAACTCCTCGATCACGGCGTTCAGGTACAAGGCAATGTCTTGAGGTGTTTTCAGGTAGTCGCTGGCTCGGTGTTCTTTCACGGGCATTTTTTCTTTTCCTGTTGATATGCCTTCCAACAGGACTGGGCCATTTCGATGTCGCTGTCCTGGTTCTGAAGCCGCTCGTCGAAGTAATCCGTGCCGTCTTCTGTTACGTAGCGGACCACTCTGGCCACGATTTCATTGTAGCCAATTGACTACAGAATGCGGCGGGTGGTGCGGGGTTGGAGCGGCCTGTGCGGCTCTGCGCGTCTTCGAGCGGCGCGCCCTGGGGCGAGCAGGCCGTGTCCGCTCGACACACCGGGCTGGACTCGGTTACAATCCGGGCCATCAAGCTACTTTGACGGAGGGGACACCATGACATCGAAGCTTTCTCGCAGGAATTGGTTGCGCCGATCGACGCTGTTCGGGGCGGGCGTTGCGGCGCTCGCGGCTCCGGCGGCGCGGCCGGCCCGCTCAGCGGCCCCGGCGGCGGTCGGGCACTCGGACCAAACCGTCAAGAAGGTCGAGGAGATCTTCCTCGACACACCGTTCAAGACGGTGCCGAACCGTCACCAGTTCCGCGAATACCAGCACGAGGAGCGGCGTTTCAAGGAGCTTTGCAAGGTGCACCTCGGCAACGGCGTAGTGGGTGTCGGCGAAGGCCCGGTGACGGCTGCCGCACGCAAGAAAGTCATGGGTCAAAACGCCGCTGGCCACATGTGGGACGATTCGCTCGGATCGGGCCTGCAGATCGCCCTGTTCGATGCCGTCGCGAAGACGAACGATGTTCCCATTCATCGGCTTCTCGGCCGTCAGGTGCGCAAGCGGGCCTTCCTGAGCTGGTGGGCGGTCGACATGCCCGGCAAGGACTGGATCCTGGAATGCAAGGAGGCCATCTCGCTGGGCTATACGTCGCTCAAGGGGAAAGCGCGGCCGTGGTTCGACTTGATCGATCAGTGCAATACGTTGGTCCCGACGCTGCCGAAGCACTTTGAAATCGATTTCGACTTCAATTCGACGCTGCTCGACAGCGGGCACGCGTCCCGATACCTGGTCGAGCTGGAGCAATTTCACAACATCGCGATCTACGAGACGCCCATCCCGCAGGGGGACGTCGAAGGCAACAAGCTGTTGCGGCGCAAGACGAACATCCCGATCGCGCATCACTACGGGAATCCGCCGATCATGACGGCCCTGCGTCAGGAAGTCTGTGACGGCTTCGTGGTCGGCGGCGGCGCCAGCGCAGTGCTCGCAAGCGGGGCGATCGCCGCGGCGGCGAACAAACCGTTCTGGCTGCAACTGACCGGCTGCGGAGTCACCACCGTCTGGGCGATGCACCTGGCGGCGGTGCTTACCCATGCGACTTGGCCCGCGATCAATCTGAACCATATGTTCGTGACGGATCTGGTCAAGCCCGGCATTCGGCTCGAGAACGGCACTATCGCCATTCCCGATACGCCGGGACTGGGCTACGAGCTGGATGAGGACGCCATCGCCAAGTACCGCATCGACAGCATCCCGACGCGCCCGCGGCCGAACAGGCTCTACGCCATCCGCTGGCCGTCCGGCGCGTCGAGCTATTACCGCAACGCCGATGAATTCCGCGCTGACTTCGTGGCCGGGAAGCTGCCTCCGTACCCGCGCGGAGTCTACATGGAAGAGATTGCCCAGAACGGCAGCAGGGAGTGGAAAGATCTCAACGAGCGCGCGCAGAGCGGCGGCGTGCATCTCGGTAGCAGCCCCCTGTAGGACGTCAGACGTCACGCCTCCGTGCTAAGTGATGTGAGCCAGGGGCGTCAGCCGGCCCGGCCCCCTTTGGCCGGCGCCGTCTCCTGTGTGAAAACGATCCATTCCGTCAGCCGTCGTCCCTTTGCGGCATCCATTGATCGGGAGGCGGGTTCGGCGGGTGATCGTGGAAGGTCTTCCTCACAAAAACTCGGATGGCGGTATCGATGTGAGTCGATAGCCTGTATTGCTCACCATGCGGCGAGGCGAAGTGCGTGAGAGGGCCGTCAGGACGAGGCGCGAGCCGCTTGGCGCGCGCAGGCGTACTTGAACAGTACGTTGAGCACGGCAAGCAAGCGCAACGAAGCCCTGGCGGTCGTATCGCGTGCTTAGACCGTCGGGTGGTGAGAAATGCAGGCTAGGATAGGAGTTGGAGTCATCCAGGCGAAGATAAGCGATGAGGAGTGATTGGATGGGGCGCATGACGCGTCCGGGAATACTGCGGGCCGGGACTTCCGTCCGGTTGGGTATCGTTCTGATGGTCTGCGTCGTGTCTGGTTTCTCTCAATCACCTTCGCGCACTTCTTCCTCCGACGAGCCCCCCTGGAAAGCCGCCGAGAGGGTGCCGGAAATGGAGGTCGAGGAGGAAGCTCCGCGCGCCTGTAATTCTCCCGGCTTCACCCTGGATGGGTCGATCACCAACGACAATCGCCGCACGACCGGCCTCGTACTGGCGCAGGGGGACTACTTCCCGCCGGTGCAACAGGGTCTGGGCGCTTTTCGGCTGGAGAATGTGCTTTGCGAGAAGGCCCACCTCGAAGCGTCGGCGTGGTATTCCATGCACGACGTCTCGACGTTCGAGGAGAACCGTTTTCAGGCTCGCGGCATCTACGAGGGCTTCCCCGAGGTCAGGTTGTACGGAGGCTTCGCCTATTACGACAATCCGAAAGGACTCTTTACGTCAAGATCGTTCTATCTGATCGCGGGAACGGAGTATCCGAGCTACTGGGGCACTACCGTGCAGGCGGACTACTTGCGCGACATCCACGAGAGCGGCGACTGGCTGACCGTAATGGTTTCGAAGCGCCACCGCCTGGGCTCGACACAGCGGGGCGCGGTGTTCTCGTATCGGCACGGCCTGGGGGCCACTGGCACGCGGTCGCTTCCGGGCGACGTGGACACGCCCTCCATGACGGGAGTTCCGAGCGTGTTCTACCGGGGCACGGTGGAGGTCGACGATGGTCCGCTGGTCTGGTACTTGGCGGCCAGCCCGCACGTCAGCTTCGTGAGTCCTGCAACCGGCGTGCCGAAGCGCCATTTTCTTGTAACCGCGGGCGTTCGCCTGGTGATGCCCTGAAGACCGATCCTGGCGAAATCCGGGGTCGGGGCTTTGACTCCGAGCGGCGCAGGGAAGAGTCTTCTCTTCCAGCAAGTCACGCGGTTTCTCCTACTCCGAACCGCCCCCCCGACGAACCACCGCCAGGAACTCGCCCCACGGGACCGGCCGTCCATGGATGGGAGCGATCGTCTTCACGTCGAGTCCGATCTGGCTCACGTTGTTGTAAAAGGCCTGATGCACCTCATCCGAAGTGTTGATCCTGCGCGTACCGGCAGATGGAGGGTCGAACAGATCCGCTTCGATGAGGATTTTCTCCCTGGGCAGGTAGGCCATCAGCATCCCTTCGACGTGTGTGTTCAGGCCCTGCACGTAGTAGATCTCGAGGAAACGCGATCCGTCGCTCAGAACGTACTTCTCGTCGACGTCCTCCATCGTGTAGCCTTCTGAAACCTCCGTAGGCGGGTAGAGCGACATCATGTCCGGTTGCAGCGTTCGCGGAACGTAGTTCAGCAGCTCCGTTTCGTAGAAGAGGCGATTCCGCTGGTGCGTGATGACGGTGGCCCCGATGTGCAGATAGGTGCGCAGCCCGCCGAGGTGGTCGTAGTGGGCGTGCGTGTTGACGATGAAACGGATCGGCTTGTCGGGGACGAGCCGGACGACCTCCTCGATGACGCGCAGGGAGCGCTTTTCGTCGATCGGCGCTTCGACGACGGCCACGAACTGGTCGAACTCGACGGCGACGCTGTTGTGCGAGGAACCGCCGAGCAGCCAAACGCCGTCCGCCAATTCCGTCGATGCGACGCTCCGGTCTTCCTTGTGTTTCCGGACGGATTCGGGGACGACGATCTCCTCGCCACAGTTGTTCGGCTTGATGTCGGCGAAGACTCCGCCGAAACTGTTGTGGCCGCCGCTGATCACGGGAAACTGCCGCTCGTCGTCCCAGCCGTCGTGATGGTGCCACCCGGCCGGGAACTTGACGCCGTCGACGTCTTGCCATTGGGTGTATTCGTGCTCGTAGTTCATGTCGCCGAGGACCGGATCGGGCGCCCAGGTCTGGATTCTTTGAATCAGGTTCTGGCTGTTGATGGTGGCGTTCACGCGGTATTTGCCGAGGATGGTCGCGGAGACGACGATGATCCGCTCGATGCCGGCTGTGGTGGCGCCGTCGCGTCCGCTTTCCGCCAACTCCCATCGCCACACGGCGGTCGGCCTGGCGCCGGGGGCCAGGGCGGCCTTGATGAACCCGGCCGGGTTCAGCCAGATGTCGAGCTGCCAGAGTTCGGCGTCGCGCGGCGCGGGGACCGGCTCCCCGCCGGCGCCGTCCTGGTGCCAGGCATGCTTCCCGCTCACGACGAAGGTCTGCCGTTCGTGCTCCTGGAGCGGTGTGCCGCCCATCCATCCGGGGCCGTATTTCCAGGAACGCGGATTCAGGCCCGGCTTTCGCTGGAAGGTCTCCACGGACGAGCGGGCCTCGTAGTTGATCGTTCGGGTGTAGTTCGCCAGCGGCTCCCCGTCGGGCCAGTCGGTGTCCTGGGTCACGTTCTGTCCGACCTTGCCGGCGTAGCCCGTGCCTGAAAACGTGACGCACTTCAGCTCATCGACCCCCATCGCTCGGGCCGACGCGCGGAGAACCGGCCAGGGATCGACATGGCCCGGCGGAGGGTGCTGGGCCGTCGCTGAAACCGCTGCGAGCGGCAGCAGGAGAACGAGACTTCGGCAAGGTGACATGGCTTTCCTTCTATCCGAGGCCGCGGGCGGTATCGATCTCCTGCAGCGTGATTCGCCGCTGGGAGCCGAACGGCGCGCCCCGCCGCAGGGCCGCCCCGCGCCCTCGCTCCGTCCGTTCAACAATAACCGATCTCTCCAACTCGGCGATGCTTTCGAAGTCACCGGGCAGCAGGGTAGGGGAAATAGGTGCCCAGCGCCAGCGAGGGCCACCCCATCGTGAGTGTGTGGAACTATTCACAAAGCCCTTCGACGAAGGCGTCGAAGCCGTGTTCATCGAGCTGTTCGTTAAGCCTGTGGCAGAAGGCTTGTGAGGCGGTCTTGGGCATATCCACTGTCCTTGCCCTCATCGCCTATGGCCAAAAAATTGTTCCAGGAAAGTACTTTTTTCGGGGCTGTCAGGGTTTGCCGCTAGCTCCCATGAAGAATTCAGTGTCTCTGTAAATAGGCGGGCGGTAGTCGGGATCGTGCAAGACGTACAGGTTGAAAGCGGCGTAACCCGGAGCAATCTTCCCATCGCAGTTCAATTCGTAGCTGTCTCCGCCCGACTCGAACGCCGCCGTGCTGCCACGGACCTCGCCCAGCTTGCGGAAACCCAGCTCCGGGTGCGGCACGAGGGAGAAGGTAAACTGCCCCTTCGGCGCCCAGTAGAGCTTGACGAAAGCCCCACTAATCGCTGTATCCACCGATGCCGTGGCTTCGGCGAGTGTCCCGTTGACAACGAGCCGCGGTGCACGAAGCCTTAATTCGGCATCGAGAACCGTGAAGTCACGAGCCGGCCCGGGAACGGTTTCCCTGCGGTGATTCCTTCCGAAGAGAACATATTCAACCAGTTTCTGGCCTGTCTCGGGATTGACAAAAAGGTCAAAAGCCAGCGTGTCGCCACTCCGAACCGACTGGGGCGGGGGGTATCGCGGAGGTGCGAGCTTCTTCCAGGTCGCCGGATTTTCGAGAGGCAGCCGCTCAGGCTCGACCGAAAGCGGCAGGATGCTGACACGAAGAGTCGAACCGTCTTCTAGCGGTTCGACCGCAATGTCGTAACCGAAGTAGATTTTGTGCGACCGGTCTTGCATGTAACGGTGAATGGCGTGGTTCGAAACCATCACGCCCCCACCTCCCAAACGCCGCGCCTGGGTGAGATCGCCGGAGGGTTCCAACCGGGCCTCGAACTGAACATGAATCTTTGCTTTGGTAGTGGCTGAGGCCTTCATGACCGTGAGCGGCCTCGCCTTCGCCAAAGTACACACGAGACAGCACAGCGTAAGCCATTGACTAATTCTCTTGAGATTCACCATTTTTTCCTCTGATGATTCTGGGTTCGACATCACTCACTAGCTGAAAATTCGAGAAGGCGGGTCCCGAGTCCATGAAAGCGGGCACTGCCTCCATGTCGGTGCCGTTCGCGGAGCGAAAACTCAACATCCCCCACACCAGCAGCGCCACGAGCACAACTCCGGCAACCGGGACCGGAATCTGAATCTGTCCCCGCAGCATCCATACCCACCAGTGTGTTTCCTCGGCAGCGTGTAGCCGCGCCTCGAGCGAGGCGGGTGCGCGCGGCACCCTCCACTGGGCAAGAAGCTTGTTCAGATCGTCGTTTTTCAGTGGTTGCATGATTTGTTGACTCAGGCTGGCGCCAGCGGCGCAAGCGCTCGTCTAAGGTTTTCCCGGGCGCGATGAAGGCGCGCCTTGACAGTGCCGACTTCTGCTTCGACCGTTCCGGCAATCTCCTTGAGCGAGAGGCCCTCGTACTCGGCCAGCACAAGAACCTCGCGCTGCAACGGCGGCAGAGCATTGACAGCCTGTGCGACCAGTGCAGCCGTCTCTTGTCCAGCAGGATTGATCGGCTCGACGGCCGGCTCTTCATCCCCGATGGCATTCCATCGGCTCTCCGCTCGCCAGCGCTTGAGAATCAGATTGCGAGCTACGCCGAGCAGGAAGCAGCGTAGCGTTCTGCGCTGCGGGTCATATCGCGCTGCATTGCGAAGCAACGCCAGGAAGCAATCCTGGGCGACTTCCTCGGCGTCGTGTGCGTTCCCCGTCATGCGGTAGCTGAAGCCGTAGACGGCGTCTTTGTGTTCCCGGAAAGCGGCATTGAATTCAGATCGCTTCACTCGCTTGACTCGCGTGGACGACTACAGCTTCTAGAAGGTATTACCAGGAACGGCCGGAAAGGATACGGTGGTCGTACGGAATTCTCTCTCGACCCGTGGATACGGATCGTGAAATGAACGTCGAACGACCGAATGTCGCTGATCTACCGCATTGTGATCGGCTTCACAATTACCTATTCGATCGCCCCGAAGGCGCGACTTCAGCCTCCGCTGCCTTGGGTCTTGCCCGCCAGAGCTACCAGATCGAGATTTTCGTTTTAGCCCCCCAGCGTCACAACGGTTGCGCGGCTAAGGCTGCCCTGCGTTTTCTCTCATACGCGACCCTATCGCAATGGGGAACGGTGTCCATGTGGTTTGACCGACAATGACCGCGCAGGCGAGCCTTGACGGCACGGAAACGATCGGTTGTGCGCTGGGTCACAGAATGGCTACTGCTATTTGCGTCACGGCGGTGGGGCATCGGGTCTATGCCAACGCATGCTCGTACCCCAATGTCTGGTCGTTCGAGGAACTTTGTCGGCTGGAACGGCAGCGCTTGTGCTATCTAGATGGGTCAGATGACGAAGGGGCGCACGGTTGTTCGCTGGTTATGCAGCATCTCGTTTCTGGTGTATGGCTTTGCGAAGGTGAACAGAGCTCAGTTCACTATGCTCGACTCCCAGCTTGCCCTGCCCCTTGCGGAAGTCAGACCTTTCTGGTTCGTATGGTATTTCTTCGGCTACTCGGATCTTTATAAGGGATTCATCGCGTCCATCGAGATCGTCGGCGGTATCCTGCTGGCGATTCCGCGCACCTCACTGTTGGGAGCGCTGGTTCTCCTGCCTCCGATCGTCAACATAGTGGTGGTCGACCTGGTCTTTCAGGTAGATCCCGGTGGAACTCTAATGGCGATTCTCCTCACGTGCGGCATTCTCCATGTGATCGCTCCACATGCCCGCCGGCTTCTCAGTACTGCTCTTCTCGACTATCCAACGACGCGGGCGGGAAACGCCGCCATGGTGTGTGGTGTGGTCGGGGCCTGCATCTTCGCATTCTCGACGACGTACTGGATCGCCAACTACAACAATCGCCACCCGACGGCCGTAGACGGCAGATGGGAAGTAATCAGTTCGGAAGATGCGGGCCTCCGACGTGTCTTCTTCGAGCACAACCGAGCTCACATGGTCGTATTCATGAACGAGGATGGGGGCCTGAACTCCCACCATTTCGAAGTCGGGGACGGCAGGATACGAATCTGGGATCAATGGCTCAGCAAGGGCGACCTTATAGCTCAGGGTCGCTTGACGGAAGAGGACGTAATGGAGTTGCGCTTCGAAACCGGCGTCCAGGTCACGCTCAAGCGTCGCTTCGGACCTAAGTCGTGACGAGTCAGTGCGGGCGGCCTCCTGCTGTTCACAAAGCGCAAGCGAGGCGGTAGCTGCTCCCGCTTCGTGCTCTCTCCAGATAAAAATCCCCGAAGTGGTCAGAAGCGTCGATTAGCAACTCGCCTGGAAAACTGCGGCCGCGCTTGGGCGCGAGGGCTAGCCTGCATGTCTCACCACGCGGCGAGGCGAAGTGGGTGAGAGGGCCGTCAGGACGAGGCGCGAGCCGCTTGGCGCGCGCAGGCGTACTTGACAGTACGTTGAGCACGGCAAGCAAGCGCAACGAAGTCCTGACGGTCGTATGGCGTGCTTCGACCGTCGGGTGGTGAGAAATGCAGGCTAGGGGTGGCAGCGGGTCATTCAGGTTGCGATTGCGCTGCGAGTTGGATGCCGGCGTTCGACACCGACGGTAAAACGCACACGCGTGCCACGCGCGGAAGAATCAATCGCAAAGTCCGCTTGGTCGCCGTAGCAGAGGTGCAGCCGGCGCCGCACGTTGGCAAGTCCGTTCCCGGTGGAATCGACGGCCCACGGATCAAAACCAGCGCCATCGTCGGTCACTTCAACCGACAAGTGGCCTTTCGCAAGCGAAGCGTGGACCCGGACCTCCCCGCCCTCGGGCTTGGCGCTCACACCATGCTTCACCGCATTCTCCACAAGCGGCTGGATCGACAGCGCTGGCACCTGCAGCGATCGAGCGTCGTCATCAAGCTCGATTCGGGTAGACAGCCGGTCGCCCAGGCGCAGTCGCTCGATCTGCAAGTAGGCCTCGACGATCCTGAGCTCTTCTTCCAGGGAAACGAACTGCCGCTTGCCCCCGAGGGCATAGCGGAAGATATCGGCGAGATTGACCAGTGTTTCGCGGGCGTTGGCGGCGGCGCGCGGAATGACGCCGTAGAGAGCATTGAGCGCGTTGAACAGGAAGTGCGGGTTGATCTGTGCGCGCAGCGTCTCCAGCTCTGCTTCGGCCAGCAAGCGGTGCTGTCGCTCCTGACGAAGCCGCTCGACCTGTCCTGCGACTTCCGCCGCGAGTAGCTCGAGGTCGGCAAGATCTTCGCTCAGGTACCTCCGGCCGCCTTGGCGAGGTCCGAGCAAGAGCGTCCGTGTCTCGTCTCGCGCGAATCGAAAAGGTACGACAACCTCCGCCCAGCGGTACCTGTCATTCGTCGTGCGATCGAAAGCTCGCGTCGAAAGGATTTCTACTTTCGTCCCGTAAGCGGATTCTTTCTCGTCAAGAAGCCGCCAGCGCTTGGCGGAGACGAATCGCGCGATTCGTTTCGAGGCTTCATTGAGGAGTTCGTTCTCGCCATCCGGCTGCAGCGAGCGCAGGCTTCCGATAACGTCTTCTACATTGCCGCGCCGGAAGAGGGCCCCTTGCACCCAGACGCGCAGCCGGTCGCGCACGAGAGGGTAGGCGACGATCGCGACACTCGCAAGAATGAGGAACACCGCCACGCTGAGGGCGCCTGTTTCGCGGGGCTCGAACAAACCGAGTTGGCCCCCAAGCACGAGCAAGGCGGCGGCAAACAGTGCTGCCAGCAAGAAGGCGCCTAGCAGGCGGATGAAGACATCAAGCAGCAGGAAACGGTAGTCCTGCAGTAATACGAATAGGGCGAGGGGTATGCCGGCGTGATGAAAAAGCAGCTCGTGCGCCCAGGACCCCGGGCCGTGCTCGGCGCCGAAATGCACGAACGAAGCGGCGAGCAGGAACAACGATATCGCCGCGAAGGCCCTCATGCCGGCCGCGCGATGGGCGGCCCGGCCACGCGAAAGCAATACCGCCGCGACAATGGCGAGCGCTCCGAAGCCGTAGGTGATGAGCCCGACACCGGCCTCGTGCGACGCCATCGGGAAGTCGAACGCCTCCGAGAGATGGCTGAGGGATGCGACGACGCCGACCGCGTACCCACTGTGACGCAGCCAGCGGTACTCCGTCCCGAGTGCCAGATGAAGCAGCACGCACGGCAGCAAGCTCAGTACCGCAAAGCTGAGTGAAGCCAGGATTTGGCTCGCTTCGCTGCCCGGCGAAGAGAACAGGACCGCGAGCGAACCGGCGTTCCAGCAAACGGCTAGGCCCGCGGCCGCGGCGGGCAACCCGGTCTCGGCGCGCGAGCCGGTGCGGACGCTTCGCAGCAGCAGCAAAAGGAATGCTCCGAAAGCGGTGATCCCCCCCAGGTGTCCAAGCGCGTTGATCAGAGTCGGGAGATAGGTGGTGACATCCACGGCGCGAAGGCTCTCTTATGCTCGATGAACCTGCATGTCTCACCACGCGGCGAGGCGAAGTGCGTGAGAGGGCCGTCAGGGCGAGGCGCGAGCCGCTTGGCGCGCACAACACGGCCTTTAAGGTTTTTCACGAATCACGAGTCACGAAACACGAATCACGGCCTTTTTTCGCGTGCTTCGGACGTCGGGTGGTGAGAAAGGCATGTTAAAAGCTTCGGTGAATCGCTCGTTGAGACAGCAAGCATGACGGTAATCCTGGAAGTCAAAGATGTCGTGACCCGCTTCCGGATGTCGGAGAAGACGGTCCATGCGGTCAACGGCGTCTCGTTCAGCCTCGACGAACGAGAGATCCTGTGCGTTGTCGGCGAAAGCGGCTGCGGCAAGTATCTGAATGTGCTCTCCCAGTCTTGAGCCATGTTGCTTGCTTCCCTGGCACATCCTACGCTTCAAGAAATTCTTCTGTGGTTACACCTGCTTGCTTCAGAACCGCCGATAGCGTTCCTTCCGGCAAATCTCCAGGGTGGTTGGGAACAGTGGTGCGATGTCGCGTAGCAGGATTCCACCAGATCTCGTGACTCCCTCGTGCTTGGCGGTCAAATTCAAAGCCCAGCCGCCGCAATTTGCGGGTCGCCTGTCGACTTGAAAAACCTGCCAGACGACCCATCAGACGCCTACAGGAACGTCCAATTCAACGGTCTCCGCATCCATGGCCTGCAACCCCTTCGGCAGAACGTCGCCATGTTCCCGGTAGGATTCGATGAGTTTCCTCGCCACGTCTCTGGCGATTTCAACCGTTTCCGCCACGGTTCGTCCTTGCGCCACCAGACCGGGAAGATCATCTGAAGTAGCGAGGTGCTGGCCGTTTTCTACCCGCTTGATCTGAAGATGCAGCCGATATTCCTGTGTCATCTTTTGCCTGCCTTTCTCACCACGCGGCGAGGCGAAGTGCGTGAGAGGGCCGTCAGGACGAGGCGCGAGCCGCTTGGCGCGCGCAGGCGTACTTGAACAGTACGTTGAGCACGGCAAGCAAGCGCAACGAAGTCCTGGCGGTCGTATCGTGTGCTTCGACCGTCGGGTGGTGAGAAATGCAGGTTAAAGCCTCGACGTGTCCGCCCATGGGAGTTCCTAACCCGCTCGCAAGGAAATTCTATTGAACTCGCTCTCCCGGGCCTAGGTTGGCTGGTAGCCTGCATGTCTCACCACGCGGCGAGGCGAAGTGCGTGAGAGGGCCGTCAGGACTAGGCGCAAGCCGGGCGGAGGAAAAAGGCGCGAGCCGCTTGGCGCGCGCAGGCGTACTTGAACAGTACGTTGAGCACGGCAAGCAAGCGCAACGAAGTCATGGCGGTCGTATGGCGTGCTTCGACCGTCGGGTGGTGAGAAATGCAGGTTATGGTTTTTCACGAATCACGAATCACGAGTCACGAAACACGAATCACGGCCTTATTTCGTTCCTGCATCGCGTCGCCTGCTCCTTCGTGAATGCCGCTTGCCGGATGCTTTGGACCGTTCGCAAGAAAGTAGATCGATTTTCCGGCGCCAACCTGTACCATGGCGGGATAGTGCTGCCAGGACACGTGCGGTTGAGGGAGCGGAGCGATGGGATGGGCGCGGCAATCGATCGCGCCTGCATGGCGTTGTCTCTCTCCTGCGGATTGCACTGCACCTTCACTCCGCTGCTGATCGGGCTTGCGGCCGGCCTGCCCATCGGCTGGCTCCTTGACGAGTCCACCGAGGCGCTGCTGCTCGCCGCGGCAGTCCTCGTCAACCTACGTCTCTGCCGGCAGTGTGCGCGATGTGAAGCCGAGGTGCCGTTCGCGTGATGCGTCGACTTCTACTGCTGCTGCTGGCGCTGGGGCTGTGGCAGATCACCTATGCCCAGATCCACTGCGCTTTCGAAACCGAGGATTCCGACGAGGCTTGCTGCGAGCTTTGCCACCTGGGTAGTTTGACGCCGATCGCCGGCAGCGCCCTTCGGCTGATCTCGCCAATTCCAACGTTCCACTCCAAAGACACCCTCCCCCGCCGCGCTGCCCGCTTCGCAGCCTTGCGGCCCAGTCAGCCGCGCGCACCTCCCCTCTGAGTCTCATCCACGTTCCTTATCTGATGTGAAATTCTCCGGGTCAAGTGGGTGTTGACACCGATCCGGATGTTTCACGCTTGAATGATCC
>JAPPLB010000087.1 GCA_028819575.1 Bryobacterales bacterium
GATCGTCGAGGCCCTACGTTAGTGTTAACAGGCCCTAGCCTGCATTTCTCACCACGCGACGGCCGATGCACGCGAAAAAAGGCCGTGATTCGTGTCTCGTGATTCGTGACCCAAAAACCCAAGCAGGTGGTACGGCCGTTGCTCTAAGGCAGCTTGCGGTAAGGCCATGTTTCGGGAAAGCCTTATTTCGTGTTTCCTGACCCGAGGGGTGAAGGATGCGATTTGGCAAGTACGCCTGCGCGCGCCTTTTTCCTCCGCCCGGCTTGCGCCTCGTCCTGACGGCCCTCTCACACACTTCGTCTCGACACGCGGTGAGATACGCAGGCTAGACATCATAGCTCCGCGTGAACCAACGGTTGGCCGGTTCGGCGGCTTCTGCTAGCATAAACGGCGAGTCGACAGCAATCAGCCGGCATTGAAGAAGCTCCCGCCTCCGCCGATTCAAGATAGCAATGAGCACTGCTGTTGCCATTCCCGAGGTGGAGGAAGACGTTCGTAGGGGCCACGAGTCCGAGGACGAGCTGGCGCGTCTCTACCACGTCATCCTTCTCGACGATAACGATCACACCTACGAATACGTCATCGAGATGTTGATGGAGATCTTCTCTTTCAGCGAAGAGAAGGCCTACGCGCACACCGTCGAGGTGGATACCAAAGGGCACACGCGGCTGAGCACGTGCTCGTTACAGGAAGCCGAGAAAAAGCGAGACCAGATTCACGCCTATGGACCCGATCGACGGCTGCCTCGCTCGCTCGGCTCGATGGCGGCTCTGATCGAGCCCGCTGACTAACCTGCCCGTTTTACGCCAAGTGGCGAGGAAGGCAGGCCCAGCTCTCGTTATCCTGAAGCCTCGCCGATCTGGCCGGACCGGCTGACGGCCCAGTCTTCATCGACCGGTTGGTGTGTCCGTCCGGGCTGCTTCTTCTCGACAGTATCGTCGGCCTCTCCGCCGGACCTCGACGCAGCGGCGAGCTGAGCTCGGTGAGCGTCGTCATAACCGACCGCTGCGAAGTAGAGTGCCTCGTCGAAGAACTCACCGATCGAAATCACCAGATCATACTCCAGGTGCAGTTCATCGGCCCGTCCCGGCATATGGTGCCGTATGAAACCAACGAGCGTCGACTTGGTCAGCGACAGGGCAAATATCAACTCGCTGAGGGGAATCCCTTCGAGATAGCGCTCCCGCCCGAGCCGCTCATAACGGGCTTTCATGGCGCTCTTCGAGCGTGTGCTGAGCCAGCTTCCGAGGTGTTCGTACAAATCGTCCTTGAGCGCACTGAGCCGCTCGCGGGGAATGGTCCGATAGGACGTCGAGCGCGGGTCGGATTGGAGGCGCTCGATCAAATCGTTCGTGAGCCGATTCGCCGATTCGTGGATTTGTTCAATGAGCCGTTGTGAAATCATGACAAGCTTCATTATGACGCTCAAGAGCCGGTTGCGCCAATAGCCGCGTGTAAACGCTTCGGACCATCAGACCGAGAAGCGCGCCAGGGCGTCCTCATCCAACCGCACTCCCAGTCCGGGGGCGTGTGGAACGATCGCATGGCTGTCTTGGATGTTGATCGGCTCGACGATCAGGTCATCGACACGCTGATGCGACAGGATGTCGCTCGGCAGCGTGCAGTTGCCGGCGGCCGCGCACGACTGCACGAAGGCCGCGTCCTTGATACCGAGCTCGTGACCCGAGCCGTGCCAGCAAGGCATGTCGAAGGCTTCCGCCAGCGCGACGTTGATGACAAAGCTCATCATGGAGGGACGCGGACCTGTGTTGATGAACCGGCAGGCGCCCAGCCGGGCGGCCTCGACGATGTGCTTTCGGCTGCGAGGCGTGAGAGTGATGGGAGTATCGAGCGCTTCCGCGATCTTGGCCAGTTCGCCCAAGTCGTCGACGGGGTCTTCGATCGTGCGCATGCTGCCGATCCCGTCGAGGGCCCGGCCGATCGGCAGGAACTCCTCAGCCGTTTCGTAGTGGCGGTTGAAGTCCACCGTAATCTGCACGTCTGGCGCCACTTCCCGGACGGCGCGTACCGCCTCGGCGATCGGATCTTCCGGCCGGCCCTTCATCTTGAGGGACGTGAAGCCGCCGTTCAGAGTCCGCTCGGCGACACGTTTTATATCCACCGGATTCTTACGGCCACACCAGTACGGCACGTAGACCTTGTCCTGCGCCAACCCGCCGAGCAACTGATAAACGGGCCAGCCGAAGGCCTTACCAACGACGTCATACAGCGCAATCTCGAAGCCGGCGCGCGACCGGCCGTCCGGCAGTTCGAGGCGGGGCAGGTTCAGATCCAGAACAGCCTGTCCCTCCAGATGCCGGGCGTTTTCGAGGGCGCCCTCCCTGGGCACGTTGCGGGACGTTTCGCCGATCCCGACCAGACCGGAGTCGGTGTGGAGCTTGACGATGACCTTTGGCCCTTTCGGGAACTCCGAAAGCGGGTCCGGGTTGAACTCCGGGCTGTTGATGATGTCGTCCTGCATCGGAACGACAACCTGAAAGATTTCTATCTTCGTGATCGTGAGCCGTTCGGATTTCCCTGCGGAGCAGGCGGGAAGGGCGGCGAGGCCAGCGAGCCCTGCGGCGCTGAGAACCTGGCGACGTGTGAGCGAATTATTATGCATTGACAACAAACTCCGATGGCGTCACGTAGATGCTAACCTGCATTTCTCACCACCCGACGGTTGAAGCACGCGATACGACCGCCATGACTTCGTTGCGCTTGCTTGCCGTGCTCAACGTACTGTTCAAGTACGCCTGCGCGCGCCAAGCGGCTCGCGCCTCGTCCTGACAGCCCTCTCACCCACTTCGCCTCGCCGCGTGGTGAGAAATGCAGGCTAAGCATTCTCCATTGCCCATGTGCCGAGGTCGATGGACAGGTTATCGTCGTACTCTTCACCCCAATCCCTGACTTTCGAGGCCATCTCCTTCACCGTCGAAGGAGCCGAGTCCCAGAGGTTGCGCGTCTCGCCGGGGTCCGCCTTCATGTCGTACAACTCACCGGGGCGCCGCACGGGACGAACGCCGTACTTGCGCAGGATGAGCTTGAACTGCTGGCTGCGGAGCCCGCGTTCTTCGTAATAGGCGTTGTCGATGCCTTGCTGCGGCACGTTCTGGATCATGATGGGGCGGCTCCAATCGTCACGGCCCTGGTTGACTTCCTGGAAGAGGCTGCGGCCGTGAATCACAGGTCGAAAGTCATTTCCGTACGCTCCCATGATCGGAACGATGCCCGCGGCGTCGAGGATCGTCGGCATGATATCAACGGAGCTGACGCCGGACTGCCACACCTTGCCGGAGGGCAGCCGTTTTGGATAGCGAATCATCAGCGGGATGCGCGCCGCGTCGTCATAAGAAGTGGTCATGCCCTCGACGCTTCCCGGACGCTCCGTCCAGGCGCGGCCGTGCTCGGTCGTAAAGATGATCATCGTGTCATCGAGCAGATCCTTCTCGCGCAACTTGTCGAGGATGCGCCCGACGTTCCAATCAAGTGCGCTCACCGAGCCGTAGTAGCCGGCGTGGTTCTGCCCTTCATAGTGTTTCAGGAAGTGTTTGGGCGGATCGGATGGCTCGTGCGGCGAGTAGTAGGACTGATAGAGGAAGAACGGTTCGTCGGCGTGGTCGTCGAGGAAGCGCAGACCTTGATCCGTATGCACGTCGGGCCGGTAGCGCGATCGGTGCGGCTCGCCGATCCAGTGCAGCAGCAGCGAGTTGAAGGACTTCCAGTAATCAAAGAAGCCGGGGTTTGCAGGCCCCAAGTGCCACTTGCCGATGTGCCCGGTGGCGTAGCCCGCATTGTTGAGATAAAACGCGAAGTTGTCCCATAGCCGGAAGCGCTGATCGCGGAAGGGGTCGATGATCGGCTCCTGGTAGGTCGAGTTGCTGGAGCCGGGGCTATGCGGATAGACGTTCCGCTTGACTCCATGAACGTGGGAGTAGCTTCCCGTCAGGATCGACGCCCGCGTCGGCCCGCAGAGAGCCTGGGGCGCATAGCAGTTGTTGAAGCGAACCCCGGTCTCGGCGAGAAAGTCAAGGTTGGGCGTGTGTACATCGCGCTCGCCGTACGCTCCGATGGCATCCGTTCGACACTTGTCAAACAGGAGGAACAGAATGTTCGGGGGTCGTTCGCCGACCGGGGCGTAGTCCTGGCCAAGCGCCTGGCCGGAGATAAGCGGCGCGGCGCTGACGCCGGAGAGAAATGTTCTGCGATTCATGGCGCAACTCCTGATGCGGGAAGTGACAACAGTATAGTCGCGCGGTCTTTCGCAGTGGAGCGTCCGTGCGAGCCGAGTTGGAACCAGCCTGCATTTCTCACCATCCGACGGCCGAAGCACGCGGTACGACCGCCAGGACTTCGTTGCGCTTGCTTGCCGTGCTCAACGTACTGATCAAGTACGCCTGCGCGC
>JAPPLB010000071.1 GCA_028819575.1 Bryobacterales bacterium
TCATGGCGGTCGTATCGCGTGCTTCGACCGTTGGGTGGTGAGAAATGCAGGCTATTCCCGTCCAGGGCGCTTCCCAGGGTTCCCCGCAGGCTACTCGAACTGCAGCCTTTGCAATGCTCTTGAGGCGTTCACCGAAGTAGACTACGAACTCTTCAATCTGACGAACATGAACGACTCCGATACCTGGATTCGCAGTACGGATTCCTGATCGGTTCGTTGTAAGACGACTTCAATGCGTATTCCCATTGGTCGATGATTTCAGGGAATCTTCGTGCCGCTCCCTGGTGTTGTCTTGTCGAAGAGAGGTCTGACTTGCTGCTCGAGACTGCGTTCTTGACTGGACAGAGCCAACCAGGCTCGTGACCGGCGGAAGAGAGGGTGGGAAAGGCTCGTCCGTTACGTACGTCTGCGACATGCGGTCGTGCCAAGTGAGCTTCTCTTCGTCCGCCAGCGCCCATAGGAAGCCCAGCCCGGCGGCGCAGCAACTGAGGATGGTGCCCACCGCACGCCCCCACTTTTGCAAGTCGCTCGGCGCCTGACCGTCGACGCTCACAATCCGTAGTCGCATCCAAGTCATGCCCGCGGTTTCTCCTACGTAGCGCAGATAGAAGATCCAATAGAAGAAAAGGATCCCGACGAAAACGAACCCTAGTGTTCGAAAGCTCTCCACGTCTGTCCCGAGGCTGTCTCCCAGGTTGTGGAAGACGCCCAGGAAAACGCCCAGGGCAACCACAGCGACTGCCACGTCCATCACACCGGCGATGAACCTTGCTCGCATCGGAGCGGTTCCCGGTACCCTCTCAGATTGGGCTGAGACCTCGGGCAGAGACGTTTCCAGTGGAACCTCTTCTCGTGGCTCCTCCCCGGTGAGGTCTTCTTGACCCGGCTTGGTGCGCGCCAGCGGAGGAAGCTTGGGGCCGGGCAGATCTGTTTCTTGTCCACTTTGAAGCACGCTGGCTGTCGAGGCCCTCGATCCGGTATCGGTCTCAGAAGCGTCGTCTGGCCCACTCAGCGGCTGAAAGGTGATGACCTGGCTGTTGTGTCGAGCGGCCGGGCTCACTGTTTCAGCACCGCTCGTCGCTGGAACCGGTACTGCTTGACGCGCCTTCGGGCGGTTTCGGTAGGCATCGAGTTGGGAGTCGAGTTGCCTCTTCCTGGAAGGAAGCGGTGGCATCTCGCTTCGGTTGCCACGGCTTAAAGGCGGCAACACGAAAGAGGAGGAAACCGCTGGCAACCGCCTCCCATCTTCGCGGGAAGACCGCTCGGGCCTCCTGCCGCAGCGGGAGCAACGCGTCTCATCCTCCGCATTCCAAAAACCACAGTGGTTACACAGCATCGTCGGTACGGGCTGGCCGGTGTGCCTCAGTGGCGGAGAGGCACTTGCAAGCTTGGGTCAATCTTGTTTTAAACATTTTACCCTAGTTCTGTTTGCAACATCACGTTTCTGTGTCGTTGCAAGTTTTTTTACTCATACCCTTCACATCCGGCTCGCGCCGTTTGGTACCGGTGCAGTGTGAGAAGTTGCCCTGGTGATCCGGGGAGAACGTTTCCCTTCGGGAAAAGGTACTGAAGCCCTTCAGTCTTTTTTTTCGCCCCGGACTGCCTGGCATGAAGACAGCGAGGCGGGAACCCTGACCCTCGCGAAGAACAATGCGGAGAAAAATCGAGGAGGTGACTTCGAGCCCATACGTCCTTGAGAAGGACTGCGTTTCTCTTATGTGGGAAGGCGTTTATGTGGGAAGGCGAAGTGTATAAGAGGGCCGACAGGATGAGCCGTGAGCCGCCGCGCCATCAACAAGGCCTGTAGGGTTTTCACGAACAACGAGTCACGAAACACCTGTCTGCCGACTGCTTGCCGGCAAAGCAGGGACAGGCAGGAGAATCACGGCCTTGATGGCCGTTCGGCCCGCGGTGGGTGCGCAAGGGTCGCACAACCGGAAGCCGTCGCCGGACCGTCGCGTCCTCCGACAAGTCACGGCTTCGCTTCCCACTATTTCCCGGTAAAAACATTGGCCTCTCCCCCTGAGCCGGTGTCATAGAAACGTCAGCCTTTCTTGGTCGTCCTCACGATGAGTGCCGCTCGTCGGCCTGCTCCCGCTGAGGCGAAGAGCGCAAGAGGAACTCATGCTGAGAACAGGTAACTTTCTACATCGCGTTGACAGGCTCGAAACGTTTGGTTGACTGCTATTTCCCCCTGTGATAACTTGATGATTTCTAAGGCTCTTTGCTCCACGAAACAGCGCTCCCTCCACCCTCCCGCACTCGAAAACTTCAAGTCTGAGCATGCGCGGTGCGTCGAACCGCTTTGGAGCAGGTCTTTGTGAAAGCCCTGTATGGCGCTTGCAATTGCGAACAGGTATGTGATGGCGCTGGCCGAAGTTCTTGGCAGGCCCGACTCCCCCCTACAGCCTGAAACTGCTCTGCAACAGCTTGAGGACTTTCGCTTATTGATCGACGGGTCGGATGAGTTGAGAAATGTCTTGGTTTCCCCGGCGGTGGACTCCGCCAAGAAGCGAGAGATTGTCCGTGAACTCGGTAGACGCATCGGAATCGCCGAGCCGGTACGCAACTTCCTCTACATCGTGATGAACCACAAGCGCGTAGAGTTGCTCGCAACGATGATCTCGGTGTTCCGGACATTGCTGGACAACCGGTTGGGCATCGCTCGTATCGAGGTGACTTCAGCGGAGTCGATGGACGCAACCCTGCGGCAGTCGTTGCTGAACAGTTTTGGCCGTGTCACCGGCCGGCAGGTGCGTGCCCGGTTCCATGAAGATCCCGAGTTGCTCGGCGGAGCCGTCGTCCGGCACGGCTCAACGGTTTACGATGGTTCGCTGCGCACACAGCTGAACGCGCTCGACCAGGTACTCACCGGAAATCGGTAAACACCTATGGCTCAAATCAGCGCACAAGAGATCTCGAGACTCATCCGTGAGCAAATCGAGAACTATGAGGGGACGGTTGAAGTATCCGAGGTCGGCTCGGTGATTTCACTCGGTGACGGCATCGCCCGTCTACACGGCCTCGAAAAGGTCATGGCCGGCGAGATGCTCGAGTTTCCCCACAACGTGGCCGGCATCGCCATGAACCTCGAAGAGGATCAAGTTGGCGCCGTCTTGCTGGGCGACTACACCGACCTGAAGGAAGGCGATGAAGTCCGGCGCACAAGGCGGATTATTTCCGTTCCAGTGGGTGAGGCGCTTGTCGGACGCGTCGTCGATTCTCTCGGTCGTCCCGCTGACGACAAGGGTCCGATTGAAGCTAGCGATTACTTCGCGGTGGAGCGCATTGCTCCCGGCGTGATCGAACGCCAACCGGTGAAAGAGCCGCTGCAGACCGGCATCAAGGCCATCGACAGCATGATCCCGATCGGTCGCGGCCAACGCGAGTTGATTATCGGCGACCGTCAAACGGGGAAGACCGCCATCGCCGTTGACACGATCATCAATCAAAAAGGCAACGGAGTCATCTGCATTTACGTCGCCATCGGCCAGAAGCGTTCTACGGTGGCCCAGGTAGTCAAGACACTCGAAGACTTCGGAGCCATGGCGTACACCATCGTCGTCGTCGCTTCGGCCTCCGACCCTGCGCCGATGCAGTACCTCGCTCCGTTCGCCGGCTGTGCGATGGGCGAATATTTTCGCGACAACAACAGGCATGCGCTCTGCATCTACGACGATCTCTCCAAGCATGCCGCTGCCTATCGCGAGATTTCGCTGCTGCTGCGCCGTCCTCCGGGCCGTGAGGCCTACCCCGGCGATGTCTTCTACCTCCACAGCCGATTGCTCGAACGTGCCGCCAAGTTGAGCGAGCAGAAGGGTGGAGGATCTCTCACGGCGTTGCCATTCATCGAAACGCAGGCCGGTGACGTGTCTGCCTACATTCCGACGAACGTCATCTCGATCACCGACGGCCAGATTTACCTGGAAGCCGACCTGTTCAACGCCAATGTTCGGCCGGCGGTGAATGTCGGTTTGTCGGTCAGCCGGGTTGGAGGCAACGCCCAGACCAAGGCGATGAAATCCATTGCCGGCACACTGCGGCTCGAACTCGCGCAATATCGCGCTCTCGCAGCGTTCGCGCAGTTCGGGTCCGATCTTGACAAAGCCTCGCAGCAACAGCTTCATCGCGGCAGACGCCTCACGGAAATCCTCAAGCAGGGTCAATATCAGCCCCTCCAGGTAGAAAAACAGATCGCCATCATTTACGCCGGCACGAACGGCTATCTCGACGACCTGACGATCGAGCAATGCCGTCCATTTGAGAAGGAACTGTACGACTATCTCGATACCCAGGGCGCGGACGGAGTGCTGGACCAACTCCGAGAGAAGGGGAAGATCGACGACGAGCTGAAGACTGCCATGGAATCTGCGCTCCACGTATGCAGGGCGGCTTTTCTCGCTCGTCAAAAGCAGGGCGTCGCGGACGGTTAGCATGCCGAACCTGATCGATCTACGCCGACGTATCCGCTCGGTAAAGAACACTCAGCAGATCACCAGTGCGATGAAAATGGTGTCGGCGGCGAAGCTGCGGCGCGCGCAAGATCGCGTCATCGCCGCGCGGCCCTATGCATCGCTCATGCGCGACATGCTGGGCAGCATCCTGGTTCAGTTGCCGGAAGATTCTTCTGTCTTCGAACACGAACTGCTGCAACGCCGCGAAGAGAAGCGCATCGCGATTCTACTCATCAGTGCTGACAAAGGGCTCTGCGGCGCTTTCAACAGCAATGTTGTGCGCTTCGCGACCCGTTTTCTCAGCGAGAACCCCGACAAGGAAATCACTCTCCAATGCGTTGGCCGTCGAGGACGCGATTTTTTCCACCGGAAACGCGTGTCGATCACACGCGAGTGGGTCAACCTGTTTGCCAGGCCGATCGAATTTTCGCAGGCCAAGCAGATCGCCGCCGACCTGATGCAAAGCTTTCGCGAGAATGAAACGGACGTCATCTACCTGTTGCACAACGAGTTCAAGAGTGCTCTCGCACAAACGGTGGTTTTCCGCCGGCTGCTGCCGATCCAACCGGCCGAAGGCGACAAGAGTGCTGCCGTGGATTACATCTACGAGCAGCCGCCGGAAACTCTTTTCGAAACGCTGCTTCCACGCTACATCGAGATCAACGTCTATCAGGGGATGATCGAGTCCGCAGCCGCCGAGCATGCCGCGCGTATGACAGCCATGGATGCTGCTACGCGCAACGCCGGTGAAGTGATCGACAAGCTCACCCTGCATCTCAACCGCGTGCGGCAGGCGAGCATTACAAAGGAATTGATCGAGGTCGTTAGCGGCGCCGAAGCGCTCTAGCGCGAGCGCAGGCACGTCTCGGCCAGGCAGAGGGTTTTATGGGAATGAATGTTGGAAAAGTCATTCAGGTAGCGGGTCCCGCCGTCGACGTGCAGTTCAGCGAAGGCAAGCTGCCACAGATCCACCATGCGGTTCGCATCACGAGCGGGGACTTCGACGTACCCGAGCCGATCAGCATCATCTGTGAAGTGCAACAGCACCTCGGCGAGGGCCGCGTCCGCACCGTAGCCATGGAGCCCACAGAGGGCCTTGTGCGGGGCATGTCTGCCGAAGATCTCGAAGTCCCCATCAGTGTGCCTGTCGGCCCACAGACGCTTGGCCGGGTGATGAATGTGCTCGGTGATCCCGTCGATCAACGTGGTCCGATCCAGACCGAAACCCGCTTTCCGATCCACCGCCCTGCGCCATTGCTCGAAGAGCAATCGACTGAACTCCAGATGTTCGAGACGGGTATCAAGGTAATCGACCTGCTCGAACCATACCTACGCGGCGGCAAGATCGGCCTGTTCGGCGGCGCCGGTGTCGGCAAGACGGTCATCATCATGGAGCTGATCAACAACATCGCGCTGAAGCACGGTGGTGTTTCGGTCTTCGCCGGAGTGGGGGAACGTACCCGCGAAGGGAATGACTTGTGGCTTGAGATGCAAGAGTCCGGTGTTGTCGACCCTGATGATTATCAGAAGTCAAAGGCAGCTCTGATCTACGGTCAAATGACCGAGCCGCCCGGAGCGCGTTTGCGAGTCGGGCTGACCGGCCTGACTGTCGCCGAATACTTCCGTGACATCGAAGGTCAGGACGTCCTGCTCTTCATCGACAATATTTTCCGCTTTACCCAAGCTGGTTCCGAAGTGTCAGCGTTGCTCGGGCGCATGCCTTCTGCGGTCGGCTACCAGCCCAACCTGGCGACAGAGATGGGTGAGCTCGAAGAGCGCATCACTTCGACCAAGAAGGGCTCTATCACGTCGGTGCAGGCCATCTATGTACCTGCGGACGACTATACCGATCCGGCTCCGGCGACTACATTTGCCCATCTCGACGCGACCACGAACCTCTCCCGTGAGATCGCCTCTCTTGGCATCTATCCGGCCGTCGATCCGCTGGCCTCGACCTCTCGCATTCTCGACCCCAACATTCTGGGTGAAGAGCACTACAATACGGCGCAGTCGGTCAAGCAGGTGCTACAACGCTACAAGGAGCTTCAGGACATCATCGCTATTCTCGGCGTTGAGGAGCTTTCTGAAGAAGACAAACTCGTCGTCGCCCGTGCCCGCAAGCTGCAGCGGTTCCTGTCGCAGCCCTTCTTTGTGGCCGCGCAGTTTACGGGGCTTGAGGGAAAGTACGTCAGTCTCGCCGACACCATTCGCGGGTTCCGGGAAATCATCGAGGGACGGCACGACGATCTGCCGGAGCAAGCGTTCTACCTCGTCGGCGGCATCGAAGAAGCGATCGAAAAAGCGAAGCAGATCGAGAAAGCGGCCGCATAAACTATGGCAGGCAAGCTCAATCTGGAAGTCGCCGTTCCGGAACGGCAGCTCGTCAACGAGGAAGTCGACGAAGTCCAGGCGCCCGCCGCCACCGGCTATCTTGGCGTTTTGCCGGGCCACGCACCGCTCTTGAGTGAACTCCAGGTCGGCGTGCTCTCGTTTCGAGTCGGGGACAAAATACGCGCTATGGCGCTTGACGGTGGAGTCATGGAAGTCCTTCCTGCCCAGGTTCGCGTACTCGCTGACGAGGCTCAATGGGGAGAAGAGGTTGACATCGACAAAGAGAGCCGGACTCGGGACGAAGTACAGGAGCGGTTGCGAGAGCGCACGGAGTCTGTTGATTTCGACCGGGAACGTCTCGTGCTGGCTCGAGCGCAAGCGAGGTTGGAGGCACACGCCCGCGCCCGCGCGAGTTGATCGAATCCTCCCCACTCGGGTTCGTCCTGCCCGTTTCTGCGGGGCCATCGCTCGATTCGGCAACCGCTAGACTAGGAAAGTTTGACATGGGTGCAGGCCTTCAGGAGGTTCTGCAGGAAATCCTGCCCTTTGCTCGCAACGATGTGCTCCAACAGGGAATGGGGATCAAGGAATGAAAGTTTACCAGGGAGACGATGTTCGCAATATTGGCATCGTCGGGCACGGAGACTGCGGAAAGACAAGCGCACTTGCAGCTTTTCTTTATACGGCGGGATCGACGAATCGTTTCACGAAGGTCGATGAAGGCAATACAGTCACTGACTTCGACGAAGAGGAGATAAACCGCAAAGTTACTATCACCTCGTCGTTGGCCTACTTGGAGTGGAACAACATCAAGATCAATTTCGTCGACACGCCGGGTTACAACATCTTCATCAACGACGCAAAAGGAGTCCTTCTAGCTGCGGATACGGCGCTGGTCGTAGTAGACGGCGTATCAGGCGTCGAGGTTCAGACCGAAAAGGTGTGGGGCTTCGCCGACGACTATGGTCTCAGCCGGATTCTTCTGGTCAACAAACTTGACAAAGAGCGGGCCGACTTCAGTCAAACTCTGAAGAACATTCAAGAAGTACTCGACCGCAAGGCCGTGGCAGTGCATCTGCCGATCGGCTCGGAGAAGAACTTCCAAGGCGTCGTGGACCTGATCAACGAGAAGGCTTACATCTATGAAAGGGATGGAGGAGGCAAGGGAAGAGAGACGGACATACCGGCCGACCTGGCTTCCGACGTCGAATCGGCTCGCGAAAGTCTGATGGAAGCCGTCGCCGAATGCGATGACGATCTCCTGAACGAGTACCTCGAGAACATGACCCTGCCCCCGGAAAAGATATGCTCCGGTCTGATCAAGGGCATTTCCGAGCAACAGATCTTCCCGGTCGTCTGCGCCTCGGCGGTTCACAACATCGGATCCGACGCGGTGCTCGATTTCCTGCGAGCCTTCGCGCCTGCCCCCACTGCGCGCGGCGTATACAAGGCAGAAGGGGATGCAAGCCGGTCTGTTTCCGATGGTGAACCTCAGTCGATGTTCGTATACAAGACCGTTGCGGACGCCTTCGCCGGGCGCGTCAGCTACTTCAAAGTCGTTTCCGGCGTTCTGCGGAACGACGACAACGTGTACAACTACGACCGCGGATCTTCCGAGCGTTTCTCGCGCATCAGCCTCGTCTTTGGCAAGGAACTCAAGCCCGTCACTGCGGTCCACGCCGGTGATCTTGCCGCTGTCGCTAAGCTCAAGAACACCCTGACGGGTGACACACTCGGCGACAAGGCCCATCCGATCGCCTATCCGAAAGCGGTGATGCCGGTACCCGCTATCGCCTACGCGATTGAACCGAAGACTCGCAACGATGAAGACCGCCTCGGCACGTCGATACATCGAATCCTTGAGGAAGATCCCTCGCTCAACTTCTACCGCGATCCTCAGACCAAAGAGTTTCTGCTCGCCGGCAACGGACAGCAGCACTTGGAAATCGTCGTCAGCAAACTGAAGAAGCGATATCAGGTCGAGGTCGAGCTTCATGCTCCGAAGATCCCTTATCGCGAGACGATCCGCGGCAGTGCCGATGTCCAGGGCAGGCACAAGAAGCAGACTGGCGGTCACGGTCAGTTTGGCGACTGCAAAATCAAGGTGGGGCCGCTCGAGCGAGGTAAGAGTTTTGAGTTCTCGAACGAGATCTTCGGAGGCGCTATCCCGAAGACCTACATCCCTGCCGTTGAGAAAGGCATCCTCGAAGCAGCCGAGAAAGGTTTCCTGGCCGGATATCCGGTCGTCGATTTCAAGGTAGTCCTGTACGACGGCTCCTATCACGAAGTCGACTCCTCGGAGTTGGCCTTCAAGCTCGCCGGCCGTAAAGCATTCCGTGTGGCGATGGAGAAGGCTAAACCTGCCTTGCTCGAGCCGATTATGAAAGTCGAGATCGTCGCGCCGATGGACTGCGCAGGTGACCTGATGGGCGACCTTAACGGACGCCGGGGCCGCATTCAAGGGATGGAGACGCGCGGCGGAAACCAGATCGTTCGCGCCGAAGTACCCATGGCTGAGATGCTCACCTACGCCAACGACCTCACCTCGATGACCCAAGGCCGTGGCTCGTTCACCATGGAAACAGGTCACTACGATTTCGTGCCCAGCCAACTTTCCAGCAAGATCATCTCCGCCGCCAAGGCCGAACGCGGCGGAGCTGAAGAAGACGAAGACTAACGAATCCTCCGGGTGGGGACTGCGTGGCGCTCCCGCTACACTGAGGACTTGCAAGGCTGACAACAGCCGCGGACACAACTCGCGGAGCATGCTCGGACGTCTTGTGAATGAACCCGGGCATCACCAAGACTCCGTTTCGGAAACCCGCTTTGAACATCCTGATCGCTGATGCCGTTGCTCCTACTGCTCTGGAAGTCTTGTGCGCCGAACCGGGATGGAACGTTACGGCCTCAAACCCCAAAGAGTTCCACGCGCACCTGCCCGATGCTCATGCACTATTGATTCGCAGCGGTGCGCGGGTGACCGCCGAGATGCTGCAGCGGGCGCCCAAACTACGGGTCATCGGACGCGCTGGCGTCGGCATCGACAATGTCGATGTCGATGCCGCTACTGCCGCTGGTGTCCTTGTAATGAACACACCTGGCGGTAACGCTATCTCCGTTGCCGAGCACACTCTGGCATTGATGCTTGCCTCCGCCCGCTCCATCCCGGCAGCATCTGATTCCACCAAATCCGGCAAATGGGAGAAAAAGAAGTTTCTCGGCACTGAATTGAATGGCAAAACGCTCGGGATAATCGGGCTGGGCAACATCGGCCTGCTGGTCGCCCGGCGCGCCCGGCCGTTCGGCATGAGGTTGCTCGCCCATGATCCCTTCATCAGTGCAGATCTGGCACGGGACCGGGGGGTTGAGATGGTGAGTCTCGATGAGCTCTATGCGCAGAGCGATTACATCAGCCTGCATCTTTCTCTCAACGAGAAGACACGCAATCTTTTCAACCAAGAGACTTTTGCCAAACTGAAGGACGGTGTCCGTATCATCAACTGCGCCCGTGGGGAGCTGATCGACGCCGAAGCTTTGCAGCGAGCTATGACGAGTGGCAAAGTCGCCGCGGCGGCCCTCGACGTATTCCCGCAGGAGCCTCCTCCCCCTGACTCGCCGTTACTCTCCGAAGCGAACGTGATCGCGACGCCTCACATCGGCGGCTCAACGGAGGAAGCGCAGGAAACCGTCGGCATTCGCATCGCCGAGCAGGTTCGCGACTACCTCAGGAGCGGCGTCGTCCTCAACGCGGTCAACATGCCGTCGATCAACGCCGAGCAGTATGAGCGTATCCGTCCCGACCTGGATCTTGCCGAACGCCTGGGCTCGTTCGCGGCGCAGATCGCGTCAGGGCGTCCCGGCCACATCACGCTCATCTATTCGGGCAATCTCGGAAAAACCAGTTCCGGACTGGTTCGCAACGCAGCTCTTGCGGGCATCCTGAAGCACCATTTGTCGCAGCCCCCCAATCTCATTAATGCCAACCGCATCGCCGAGAAACGCGGCCTCTCCATCAGCGAAAGCCGCCACGGACGCAGCTACGGTAGCGACTCGCTGACGATTGTCGTGCAAACCGACGAGGGGCGGCATACCGCCGAAGGTACTGTTTTCGCCGATGGCTCGCCGCGGTTGATCAGAGTCGACGGTATCTATGTTGAGACGCGCCTGACTGGACACATGATCTTCACGAAGAACATCGACGTGCCAGGTGTCATCGGCCGGATGGGTACTCTGCTCGGCGAGAACGAGATCAACATCGCCGACTTCTCCCTGGGCCGAGAGGAGAATCATCGATCTGCCGACCAGCGGGCCATTGCCGTGGCTGTCGTCCGCATCGACGAACTGCTGCCCAATACAGTGCTGCAGAAGCTGCTCAGACTCGAAGCCGTCCGGTACGCGCAGACCATCGAACTCCCGGAGTAGGGCCAGCCAGTGAAACCAGTGAGGTCTTTGCTGGCTGATTTTCTTCTTGGCGGTTTACGGTAAGCATGTGCTTGGTCTCGGGACCAGGACGGTCTTCAGTGGTTTTACCTCGACTCCGGTTTGTTCACCAGCCGCTTGTTTTTCCAAAACCTTCCCCGGCGATTTCCTGCCGGTGCCGGCAAGACTGTCAGTGGAACCGTTGATTTCCTTGGTCTATGCTAGAGATACTTTCCACGTAAGGAGCATCCTGCGATGAGAATGTCATCACTGCTACTCCCAGTGCTATTTTTGGCGACTCCGCTCTTCGCCGGCGAATGGACCGGCTATCTTATGGACACTATGTGCGCTGCCAGCCGTCTCGACAAAGCTTCATCGCACACTACCGAGTGCATGAAGCGTTGCAAGCAAAGCGGATTCGGGCTTGTCACCCAAGAAGGCAAGTACATCAAGTTCGACGAGCAAGGCAACATCAAGGCACTGAATGAACTCGAGCGAACGGGTAAGCAGGACGAATTGCTCGTCAAAGTCACTGGTGAGATGAAGGGTGGCATGATCCGAGTCGAATCCGTCGAGACACAGTAGCTCCGGCCGGGTCAGATCGGATGCATCCGTCCCGCAGCGTGCTCAATACACGGGTCGAGCACCTCCGCTGCAATCACACTTCCGGCGCACTGAACTTGGCGCTCGAAGCCATCGACCTGGCGGGAGCCTGGAAGGAGGCCGGCATGGACCTGCACGTCCTCGCTGCGCAGCTTGAAAGGATGCATCCCGCGATAGCTGCCGTTCGCAATGTTGGCCGTCTCTTGCTTGAGGATCCGCCGACTGCCTGGAGACGACTCGAAGACTTGGCGCGATCGTTACGAGAGGGAAATCAACGCATCGCGGCACATCTGAAGGCACTCATCGCACCTGCCGCGACGATCATTACGCTCAGCAACAGCTCCACCGTACGGCATGCACTCATTTCCCTCCGGGCGGCAAACGTCTTCGTCATGGAATCGCTCCCAGGGATGGAAGGACGGTCTATGGTCCAATCCGTTGAGAAAAAGCTCAAAGTTGTTGGTGGGCGCGTTCAATTGATCCCCGACTCCGTGATCGGCAACGTCGTTCCGCAAGTGGATTGCGCTCTTGTCGGCATCGACACTTTCGACCTCTCGGGGGCCATCTATCACAAGGTAGGAACGTTGCCTCTCGCGCTGTGCTGTCGTCAGTTCGACAAGCCTCTCTATGCGGCAGGTCACAGCCTGAAGTGCGTTGACGGACCGCTAGGCGCAGTTCCTGAGTCCGACAAACCGCTCTCCGCACAAATCTTCGATCTCACGCCGCCCCAACTCATCACGCGCATCATTACCGAAGAATAGAGGAAGAGGACTTCCGTTCCGTCGAACGGGTCAGCCTGCATGTCTCACCACGCGGAGATGTGAAGTGCGTGAGAAGGCCGTCAGGACGAGGAGCGCGCCGCTTGGCGCGCGCAGGCATACTTGACAGTACGTTGAGCACGGCAAGCAAGCGCAACGAAGTCATGGCGGTCGTATCACGTGCTTCGACCGTCGGGTGGTGAGAAATGCAGGCTAGCGCCGTCTGGCCCGATGCTGTCACTCCATGAACCCATGACAACCGAGACAGGTGGTTAGGCAAAGTACGTTAGAATGACCCCAGGGCTTAATTGCCCGCATTCTCCCGATTTAGAGGGCTTCCATGGCCGATTTCGAAAAGCAGCACTCCCCGGATCACAGCGGAAACAACAATGGTGTAAACCGCCGCCACTTTGTGCACACGGCCGGAGCGGCGAGCGCAGCAGCAATCCTTCCCAAGGCGAAGGGTGCTCCACTGGTACGTACTGCGAAAGCCGCCGGAATGCAGGTCAACTATGGCTTCATCGGTCCCGGCAGCCGCGGGTTCCGCCTATTGAAGCGGCACCTGCAGCACATCGAGATCGGCAATTGCGTCGGCATCTGTGACATCTACCAGCCCAATCTGCAGAAGGCCGTCGATCTCTTCAATGGCAAACCCAATTCCTACACCGACTACCGCAAGCTCCTTGAACAGAAGGACATCGAAGCCGTCTTCATCACGACCCCGCTCTTCATGCATTTCCCCGTCATGAGGGATGCGCTCGAAGCAGGCAAGCACGTCTTCTGCGAGAAATCTCTTGTCTTCAAACCGGAAGAAGTGCACGCTGTTCGAGAGCTTCATGAAAAGCATCCGAATCAGGTGATCCAGGTCGGGCTGCAACGGCGCTACAGCTCCTTCTACCGCACTGCCAAGGAGATGATCGACAAGGGCGTAATCGGTAAGATCACGCATGTCCAGGCTCAGTGGCACCGCAACAAGAGCTGGCGGCGCGGTGTAAAAGATCCGAGCCGCGAAGAACAGATCAACTGGCGTATGTACCGCAAGTATTCCGGTGGACTCTGCGCTGAACTGATGTCACACCAAGTCGATGTCGCAGACTGGATGATCGGCTCAAAGCCAAAGTCAGTGATGGGAGTCGGCGGAATTGACTATTGGAAAGATGGTCGCGATATATACGACAACATTTCCCTCATCTTTACATACCCCGAGGGCGAAAAACTTCAGTACAGCTCGATCATGACCAACCGGCACATCGAGGGCCGCCGCACTCCCGGCGACGGCTGCCGCGAGATCATCATGGGTACAGACGGTGCGATCGAGATTACTCTCATCCCGGGCGGAGAAGGCATGTGGTTCCGCGACCCCATGCGCGAGAAAATGGGCGAACAGAAAGAAGTCGAAGAAGCCTGGATTGCCGGAGCCACGGTAGCTGACATGGTCGAACAGGGCGAAGGCCTGCCGATTATCCCGGGCGCGCAGGATCTCAATTCGGGCGACGTTGGTTTCATCGAAAAGGAAGTCGAGTTTGCCAAACGGTGGCTCTACAACAAGGGAATCATGGCTCCGAAGGAAGATCGAGACCCTGAGTACAAGGAGCTCGAGAGCTTCCTCCTCGCTGTCCGCGACGGCGGCAAGCCCAAGGCCGATGTCGAAGTGGGGTTGCAGGACTCGGTTGCCGTGATTCTCGCCAACCACTGCATGGACGAAGAGCGAAAGGTCTACTTTTCTGAAATTGAGCAGATGGGCGTCGATGGTGTCCAACTGACGAAGAGCACAGGTTCGAACACTGCCTGACAAGCGACGGCCGTAACGCTATATTTCTTCGTATGACGTGGAGAACCGTTGCTGGAGTTCATCCTTCGCATTCGCGGGGCGCAAGGATTGGCTTGTCCGAATCCGTTCCATCGGGGCTCGACGTTTCCCTGCCGAGCAGCCCAGGTGGTCGCTGCTCCGTCCGCTTTGGCAGTTTGTCACCAGAGTGCTTCCGACCATGTCGTTATCTTTCTGAACCACCTTGGTTGCTGCAAATCGAAGCAGTCGTTCTTGGCGGGCTATGGGCTCTCTGGGAGAAGGCGCCGCTACCTTACGCACTGAGTGAGCTAGGTCAGCCCCAGATCAGACTGGTTCAAGCCGGTTCAATACCCCAATAGATCAATACCGTCAGACGGAATGAAACCAAGGAGCCTGACCGAAGATTGGTATCATTCTGAACAACCAACTGCCGGGCATTGCCCCCGGCGAGATCGTGGCAACGTGTTCTGATCCCAGAACGGGCTGCTATCGCTTCCACCACTGCTCAGCAACTAGCTTGACGGTCCCTCCGACCCGCAGTAGCTCCTCAAGTTTGCCGACGGCGACCCCGAAGACCGGATGTTGGAGACTTGGCGAAAGCTCTGCTAAGGGTGCAAGCACAAATCTTCGCTGGTGCAATCGCGGGTGGGGGATCACGAGGTCTTGCTCTCTGACGATCCACTGATCGTAGAGAAGAATGTCGAGATCGAGGGTGCGAGGCTCGTTCCTGGACCGGCGGACCCGCTCCCGTTCATCTTCGATATCGTGGAGGAGGCACAGCACCTCTCGTGGCGGGAGTGAGGTTTCGATGAGGACCACGGCGTTCAAAAACTCGTAGGGCCCGGCATCATCTACTGGCTCTGTCTCGTAGAGAGAGGAGACCTTCTTTACCGCACAGGATGTATCGAGTCTGTCAAGCGCCCGGCACAGATGCTCAAGGCGGTCACCGAGATTGGAGCCGAGCCCGATGTAGGTCTCAGCCATCGCGCTTTCTGGTGATTTCGACGGCGGCGTATTCGATGAACTTGTCCGAAAAGGCTCCTGGCTTGGCAACACGCACGGTTATCGAATCTACAGGGAAGCCAGCAAGCACTTCCGCGGCAACTGTCTCCGCCACGGCTTCGATCAGATGAAATGGCTGCGTCAGGATCGTTTTGATCTGCTGAACCACCGCGGCATAGCAAATCGTCTTGGAGAGGTCATCGTCTTGACCCGCCTCCCGCAGGTCGCAGGTCAGCGTGATGTCGAACACTAGTTCCTGGGACTGTGCTCTTTCTTCTTCGGAGACGCCGATGTATGCCGGCAGACGTGCCCTGCTGATAAGGATTCGATCCATCATGCACTCCGGATCGCTTCTGCGACCTGCACCGCCTGCCTGCATTCCTTCACGTCGTGAACACGGACGACATCTGCTCCGTTCAGCACGGCGATTGCCGTAGCGGCCAGCGTTCCGGGTAGCCGCTCATCGACCGGCGCGCCTGTGATCTGTCCGATCGACGACTTCCTGGACACGCCGATCAGCACCGGATACGGCAATTCCTTGAACTCGGAGAGCCGGCGCAACAGAGTCATGTTGTGTGCAACCGTCTTGCCGAATCCGATTCCCGGATCGATGACCACCTGACGTACCCCGGACTGCTCCGCTGCAAGAGCCCTCCTCGACAGAAAGTCTTTCACGTCCGAAACGACATCGCCATACGAAGGGTTTTCCTGCATGGTTTTCGGCTCACCTTTCATGTGCATGATGACCGCGGGAACATCATGGCGGGCCACTACCTGTCGCATGTCGGCATAGCGCAATCCAGTGATGTCGTTGACCATGGTTGCGCCGAGATCGAGGCAACGGTCCGCGGTGCGGGGCTTGTAGGTATCGATTGAAATTGGGACATGCAGATTCTTCACCAGGGCAGAGACCACAGGCCCAACCCTATTCAATTCCTCTTCCTCGGTCACTGGATCCGAGCCCGGCCGCGAGCTTTCTCCGCCCACGTCGACAATGTCGGCACCCTCTTCGACAAGGCGTTTCGCATGCTCGACGGCACACTCTGTAGCAAGAAACAATCCGCCGTCAGAAAAAGAATCGGGCGTCACGTTGACGACGCCCATGATCAGAGTGCGATGTAGCAACAGAGTGCGCCGGCCACATTGGATCGTCCTGACAGAAGCCGGGGCGGACATCGCGACGCTATTCGAGACCAAAGAGCGGACGGCGAACTCGCTTGTATTCAAACTGAGCCGGATTCACAGCCGTAGCGCCAGGGCTGTCGACTTCAATCATGACTCCGGCGATCGGCTCGTAAGCTGCCCTTGGGGCAATGCAGCCCTTGGCGACGAGGATCCTCTGCCGCTTTGGATAGAGGCCATTGCTGATGAGTTGATGCAGGCTGTTCGGACTCGACCTCCTCTCTGTCAGAAGCACCAGATTCGGCATGTCCAGCTCTGAACCTTCTACGAGAATCACCGCCGTGAGACCCATTGACCAGTAACGTCCACCGCCATGACGCACTTCCGGTTCGATATACCGACCCTCGTGCAACGACCGGACTCGGCCTCTCACACGCACCGGCTTGCCGTGCATATGGTCCGTTTTGCCTCCGATCGGCATGTCGAATGTGCCGCCAACACCGATCTCAAACGCCCTCTTGGTTGCCTCCGGATCGGCCATCACGACTACCCAACCCTCTGCTTTCTGTTTGATCAACTCGTCGAGAATAAATGTGCTGTCTCCAGGCGTGCCGCCGCCGATGTTGTCCCCCATATCGATGAGTACTGCCGGGTACTTGCCGCCTTCCATCGCTGCCTTGACGGCTTCAGCAGGTGTGGGGACGTTCAACTCCAATCTGTCCCGCGTGTCCCACAGCATGTCGCTCAGACGCTGCGCTTCCTGCTTTGCCAGTTCAGGATCGTTGTTCGTCACTACGGACACGCTTGGTCCCATCCAGGGAACATCGGCGTACTGATAGCCGCCCGAAACGCTGACTGCCAGGATCTTTTCGTTTTCTTCCAGGTTGCGGCTTTCGCGGACAATCGGCGCCAGCGGCTCAATCGAGGTGTATTGATAGACGATGTTGTACATCATCGGCGGCTTGACGATTGCCATTGTCGGTTTCATTTCACCTCGAACTATGCCCGACATAATGCGCGCCGCCTGAACGCCGCGCTCTTTGGTGTCGAGATGAGGGTTCTCTTTGTAAGTGATCAGTGCATTGCAGTACCTGGTCATGTCGGGGTCGACATTGGCGTGAAAGTCATGCGTAACGATGATCGGGATGTCAGGACCCATGGCATCACGGACGCGGCGCGTCAACTCCAGATCACCGCTTGGATAACTCTCAACAACCATCGCTCCATGCAGGGCCAAAAAAACACCGTCGAGTTCGGGAGCCGCTTTCAACTGCTCGATGATCTTCGCTGTGAGATAGTGGAACGCCTTGTCGGTTACTGGTCCCTTCGGTTGCGCCCTGACAGCCGTTGTCGGGTAAAGGTCAAGACCGAATCGCTTGGCGCCCTCGATGTAACCGCTGATCGTTGTATTGGCCTTGGCGTAGTAGTCGATGAATTGCTCTCGCGATCTCCGGGGCTTGTAGTTGAAGTCCTCGAGCCTGGTCTTGAGTACGTTGAAGGAATTTGATTCGTGGCTGATTCCTGCGATGGCGACGAGCGGCTTGTCAGTCTGTGCTGCCAGCACTGTAGCGCTCAAGACAAAAAAAGCGAGGAATTTCATAACGGCCCTCATGAGTAACTGACGCACTTTATACTAGCCAACCTGGCGCGGTTCTCCTCGTGTGCAATGAAGCGGCATGTCAGGAACAAGAGCCTCCGTCACGAGCTTGGCACGGAGCACTCTGACAATATTGAGATGGTGAGCGCACTCTGCGCCCATTTGATGAGTGAAGATCGAAGGGGCGTTTGCCCAAGTCCATTTCGAGTATCCGTACAGGTTGGACCAGACAAAATAGTGGCTCGTGGTCTTCGTCTCGTGGGATGCATAGCACGGATAGGACGGTGCTGGTCGCGGCAAGTTTCTTGGTTCGGTCAAAGTCCGGAACGAGAAATGACCTAAGCACTCACCGGTGGATCGGTGTTCGGCGCGCCCGCGCAGAACGACGAGTGCTTTGGCACCCAGTAGCGGATGTTCAACTCGGGAGTCTCCAACCTCTTGTAACCCTGAAAGCGGGATTCGAGTGCAAAGTCGAGAGTGGCGCTTGTCAGCAAAGTCCGCTCCACGGGATACGTGGCGACGCCGGACTCAAACATCTTCTCGATGTTCATTGTGAGACAGGCAAAGTGGCGATGCGGCTTGCCGCTTTGGAGCCACATCAGCGTCGAGACCGGCTGGCTCCATCCTTCTACATCGATCGCAACAGTGAAGTCACGGACTCCGCCTGTCAGCAGGAAAGCCGCGGCTTGTAAGCCGTCCCGGTAGTCGACGAGAAACACTGCCGGCTCCCTGACGTTTTGCCGCAGATCGCCAGTGGTGCGTGTCTCGCTATGCGAGATGGCACGCTCAAAGAGCCGCCGCGCCCAAGGGGTGCTGTCGAGAAAGTCCCACACAGACTGATTCTGAAGACACTGAACTGCCTTGACACCGGTTTCACCGCCTCGCCGCCGCTCGACCATGCATTGCAACGACTCCAGCAGGTGGAAACCGTAGATGTCGAGCCCGCTGAAGCTGATTGCAACGGCCTTCGTCGCCTTCTCGCCCCAAGGGAAATCGATCGCCGGCTTACGATGGCTCACCGGCACCGACGAACCGGCCATCATCGGAAAACCCATCTCGCGTGAGATTTCGACCATGCGCTTCGCTTTTATCCAGCTATAGGAAAGATGTTTGTCGTTGAAAACGGGCGCCGTTTGGCCCGTCTGCCGAAAGACATCGGTGATCTCGAGGAATAGCTCGAAGCGCGGGTAAAGCTTCTGCGCCTTGTCGTTCATGGGATAGTCGCCATGCTCTCCGATCAGCAGCACGCCGTCAACGGCCAGCTCACCCGTGCCGAGCGTAAGCGCCTCGTAGATCGTGCGGTAGATCGGCACCTTGTGTTTTGCCGCCATGGCACGACTCATGTCGTTGTCGGGCACCTGCGCGGTATACATCGACACCAGCTTTGAGCGCGGCCCAGGTGACTTGCCGTCTTGCAACCAACCTTCGAGGTACTTGCCGACAATGACGTCCGAGTGCGAGTTCGGTCTATAAACCGTCATGATCGCGGCAACCTTCTTCGGTACTCCGGAGGCTTGCGCCGGCATCAACCTGGAACTCATCGCGGCAGCGCCCATAGCCAAGCCGGAAGAGATAAAAGTTCTACGCTTCACCGTTCGTGCCTTTCCCTTCGAGAATCCCGATGGTATGTGGAGCTTAATAAGGAAGTCGGTTAGCCTGTATTTCTCACCACGCGGCGAGGCGAAGTGCGTGAGAGGGCCGCCAGGACGAGGCGCGAGCCGCTTGGCGCGTGCAGGCGTACTTGAACCGTACGTTGAGCACGGCAAGCAAGCGCAACGAAGTCCTGGCGGTCGTATCGTGTGCTTCGACCGTCGGGTGCTGAGAAATGCAGGTTAGGCCCAGACTGGAGCTCCCTTGCAGTATTTTGACTCCTGCGGTGCTTCATACTCTACATCCAACTGCGGCGTCTCAAGCCGTTTGTGACCCTGGAAGCGAGATTCCAACGCGAAATCGAGCATGCCGCTCACAAGCAGCGTTCGCTCCACCGGATAGGTTGGCCTGCCGCTCTCGAACATCTTCTCGATCATCTGAACGAGACAGGCGAAGTGTCCGTAGGGTTTGCCGCCCTCCAGCCACATCAGCACGGGATTCGGTTCACTCGCTCCCTTCGGCAGCACACCCACGTTGAAGTCACGGACGAGACCGTTCATCATAAACGTCGCCGCCGCCAGACCGTCGTTATAGCCAAACAAGTATGCCGTCGGTTCCTTCACGAGCGCCTTCGGGTCTCCCGGCACGCGCTTCTTGCTGACGGACAGGCAGGCGTCAAAAATCTTCTTTGCCCAAGGCGTCCGGTCAAGGAAGTTCCAGACGGCCTCGTTTTCCAGACATTCGGTCCAGGCAACACCCGTCTCGCCACCGCGCCTCCGTTCGACGACCGATTGCATCGCTTCGATCATGTGGTAACCGTACGATTCCTTGCCGCCATAGGCCACAGCTCCGGCCTTGTCCAAAGGCGTGCCCCACTCCAGGTCCCAGTCCGGGGCACGGTGCGTAACGGGTACCGACGAGCCCGCCATGAAGGGGAACTCCAGCTCTCTGGAGATCTCCACCATCCGCTTCGCCTTGATCCAACTGTATGAGAGGTGCTTGTCGTTGAACAGGGGCACTGCTTGACCCGTCCGGCGGAATGCGTCGGTGATTTCCAGGAAAAGCTCGAAGCGCGGGTAGAGCCTTTGCCCTTTGTCGTTCAGAGGGTAGTCGCCATGTTCTCCGATGAGCAGGACTCCATCCACGGCAATCTCATCCGTTCCGAGCGTCAAGGCCTCCCAAATCGTGCGGTAGATCGGTACGTTGTGCTCTTCCGCTTTCGCCCGGCTCATGTCGTTGTCGGGCACTTGCGCGGTGTACATGGAAACAATCCGGGATCGTGGCTTTGCGGATCGGCCGTCTTGTCGAAAGCCGTCGAGATACTTGCCGACAATCACGTCCGCGTGCGAATTGTTTCGGTATTCGGTAACGACAGCGGCGATTTTTTGGGGCGGGGAAGCGGGTGTGGCGGCCAGAGCCAAGGACTCTACTGCGTAACGACCCGCAACGCCGAGACCGACACCGGAGAGCAGAAACGAGCGACGTTGCATGGATAGATTATCGCGCACCACCGCCGTTCAGTGATCTGCGCCGTTGCAAACACGGCATAATGGTCTCGATGACATATGAACCGACCAGAGCCGTCATCGAGTCCGTAGAAGCCGATGCAGCGGTTCTGATTCTTTTTGAAGATGACGACGGTGACCGACCTGGTGGGCGGTTCGCCGAACTGACAGGCGGATTGATCCCCGAACTCTATGCACGAAAAGAGTTTGCCGGCAAGTTTCTGAGCAAGGCCCTGATTCATCGGCCTGCTGGCTTCCGGGCTGAACGACTGCTTCTCATCGGTGGCGGCAAGACTTCAGAGTTCGACTTGCCTTGCCTGCGGCGGGTATCGGGAGTGGCGGTCCGCGCCTTGCGAGCCACCGCCAAGCCGACGGTTGCCTTCGATGTCCCCGGTCACAAATCATCCGAGTCAGAAATTCAAGTTATTGTCGAAGGAATGGAGCTGGCAAATTATAAAATTGACACATATAAGACCATAGATTCCGATGATAAGGGGGTTGCCGGCATCCTTCTCTGTACTCAGGAAAGTGTCGAGGCGGGGATCCTCCGAGGCGCGGCCATCGCCGGAGCCCAGAACTTCACTCGGGGTCTTGTGAACGAACCAGGGAACATCCTTACACCGACAGAACTGGCCGCTCGCGCAACCTCCATGGCAGGAGAATCCGGGCTTGACATCGAGGTGCTGCGACAGGAGCAACTCGAAGCGTTGAAGATGAACACGCTGCTCGGCGTAGCTCAAGGCAGCGACCAGCCGCCGGCGTTGATGGTGGTGCGCTACCGGCCGCAGCACACCACCTCGGAGCACCACTTGGGACTTATCGGCAAGGCGGTGACGTTCGATACCGGAGGCATTTCACTTAAGCCCTCAAAAGACATGCACGAGATGAAGTACGACATGGCCGGTGGGGCTGCGATGCTGGGGGCGATGCGCGCATTCTCAACGATGAGGCCCGACGTGGCTGTTACGGCGGTGGTGCCGTCGGTTGAAAACATGCCTAGCGCCAGAGCACAGCGACCTGGCGACATCGTGACGTCGATGTCCGGCCAAACGGTCGAGGTCCTGAACACCGACGCAGAAGGCCGCCTGATCCTGGCAGACGCACTGACCTACGCTCAAGAACTCGGCTGCACCCACTTGATTGATGCAGCCACATTAACGGGTTCGATTGTCGTCGCACTGGGAACCTTGCGTGTGGGTGCGTTCACGAACAATGAAGAATGGCAGTCAAGACTCCTGGCTTCGGCCGATGCCGTCGGTGAAAAGATGTGGCCGATGCCGTTGGACGACGAATACATCGACGAGTTGAAGAGTCCCATCGCCGATTTTGCAAATATCGGCTCTCGCTGGGGCGGATCGATCACAGCGGCGATGTTCCTGAAACAGTTTGCCGATCCGCTTCCCTGGGTTCATCTTGATATCGCCGGCACTGCCTGGCAGGACAAAGACGCTCCCGACCTGCCAAAGGGTCCGAGCGGCTTCGGAGTGCGGTCTCTTGTCGATCTCGCCATGAAGATGTAGCCACATTGACTGCTGGCTTCAAGGCTTGATCGATTCCGGGATCTCCGGAGGTTGGAAGTAGTCACCGGAGGATTCGGGGCGCGGCAGAACTCCCACCTGCCGACCGCCTCGGAAGATATAGCGAGGCTCCAAGTGGTATTGCCCAGTCTCGGTAACACCGAAGGTATCCGTCAGATCAAACTCCCCCTCTTGCATCTCGAGCACGACGATATCAGCGTAGGCACCGGGTTTTAGAGTGCCGATCTCCTCCGGCATGCCCAGGACTTCCGCCGGCGTGCTCGTCACACGACGAACCACTTCATAGAGTTCCATCCCGATGTGTAAGAACTTGTCCATTGTTGTGACCAAGTCGAACACCGGCCCGTGCAGATTGTACGTATGCAGATCGCTGCTAATGGTTCCGGGGAAGACGCCTTGCTCCAAGACGGCGCGGGCCACCCGGAACGTAAAGCTTCCGCGCCCGTGACCGACATCGAGCCGCAGGCCCTGCTCGACTTTCTTACGCACCGCAGGCAGCACTTTCAAATCGTCGCTCATGATGCCCCCCGCACCGTGGCCGTGAACACAGTGTGTGAGGATGTCGCCGGGTCGCAGTTCGTCAAGAATCCGTTCCGTCGGGATGCTCGAAAGCGGCGAATGGACCATCAGAGGCAGACGCACAGCCTCCGCCGCTTCGCGAGCACGCAGCAGCGCCTGCAGTTCGTTCTTTCCGTCCGCGGCCAGGAAATTTGACAAGCGCACCTTGACACCGAGAATGCGGTCACGGTTCGCCTCGATCATCCGCACCGCAGTTTCGACGTTGGAGTAGCGCAGATCTTCCAACTCACCGAGCGGCGGAATGGTCTCCGATCCGCTGACCATCCCCATTGCAGAAATGTTCAGCAGCGCATAGAGCCGTGTCTGTGAAACGTCGATGATGAACTTGCGGAATCCCGGAAAAGTCAGTGCTCCGGATGAGCCGGCGTCGAGAACGGTGGTCACGCCTCGGGCCAGGCAGGTGGGGTCAACGTCAATGCCGTAGTGGCTGACGCCGGAAAACACGTGGACATGGAGGTCGATCAGCCCCGGCAAGACATAGAGGCCCCGAACATCGAGTGTATGCTTTGCCGCAACTCCGGACCCCGGATCGATGACGGCTGCGACCCGCCCGCCGGTGAGCGCAATGTCCTTTTGCGTATTGATACCCTGGGCGGGATCAATGAGAGTT
Source organism: Bryobacterales bacterium (assembly GCA_028819575.1). Taxonomy (GTDB): domain Bacteria; phylum Acidobacteriota; class Terriglobia; order Bryobacterales; family UBA6623; genus JAPPLB01. The sequence continues at coordinate 23,898 of JAPPLB010000071.1, forward strand.
CCGTTACGTATGATCAGGTCGTACATGGTCCACCCCAATGGATAAGCCGCCCGCGGCAAGCGGCTAAGTTACCAGCCCATCACATAGTCGTCCTTGGCCGGACTGACGCCACCCATCAGCACGCCGCGTTCGGAATCGATCATGACCATCTTGACCGCACCAGCGCCAGATGGCTGCTGCTGATAGGGCTGCTGCATCTCGATCACTTCGGTGCGGTGTCCTAGCTTCGAAACTCTTTCACCCACTTCGTTCGCAAGGACTCTGGGCATCGCGAGCGTACCCTTCACTGGTTGCGGATACATCGATGCTTTGAAGCCAAAGCTCGTAACGGTCGGGGCTTCGACGGCCTGTTGTATGTTCATATCGAAGACGACGACATTCAAGAATGCCTGTAGCATCGCTTGCGGCTGATTGTCACCGCCTGGCGTGTTCCACGCCAGGTACGGCCTGCCGTTCTTGAGGGCCAGCGCCGGGTTCACGGTGTGCCGTGTGCGCTTGCCGGGGACAAGGAAGTTCACGTCGTCCTCGGCAAGGCTGAAGTACGGCATGCGGTTGTTCAGAACATAACCGCCACCCTCGACAATCATGCCGCTGCCGAAGGTACCGTTGACGCTGTGTGTCACCGAGACCAGATTCCCGAAACGGTCAGCGATCGAGAATGATGACGTTTCCCCATCAGTGTTCTCGTACGACTTCTCAAGGGCGGCTTGTTGGCTATTGGCGTAATTGACGTCGCTGTCACCCAGGACGGCTTTGTGGTTGCGTGGGTCGCCGGGAGGTGGTGGAGGGGCCAGCGTCTTGTCCATTCGAATGAGCGATCGGCGCTGCTTGGCGTAGGCCTTCGAAAGCAAACTCTCCACAGGCATGTCCTTGGCGAACCGTGGGTCCGCGATGTACTTGTTGCGGTCCGCGAAGGCCAGCTTCAGCGCTTCGGTCACGACATGGATGTACTCGGGTGAATTGTGACCCATCTTGTCGAGCGCAAAGCCTTCAAGGATGTTGAGCGCCATCAGCATCACGATGCCCTGCGAATTGGGCGCGCTCTGATAAACCTCGAGATCGGCATAGGTGGTCTTGATCGGTTCAGCCTCCTCCGGTTCATAAGATGCCAAGTCTTCGTACCGCAATAGCCCCTTCTGTTTCTTGTAGAAATCGGCGGACAGCCGCGCCAGGCGTCCGCGATAGAAGGCCTCGGCTCCCTCATTCGCGATCGTCTCCAAGGTATTCGCGAGATCCTTCTGCACAAACAGATCGCCGGGTTCGAAAGGCCCACCGTTCTTGAGCAGCGTCTTAACGGAGCTCGGGAACGGTGAGAGCTTTGGAATCGTCTTGCGATGGTAGCTCGACGCCCAGAACGATAAGGGATGCCCCTTGCCCGCCGCTTCGATCACGGGCTCCAGGAGTTTCTTGTACGACATCGTGCCGTACTTTTTCAGCGCCAAGTCAAAACCACCGGCCATGCCGGGAACGTCGGTCGAATAAGGTCCGGCATTGGGGATCTTGCCAAGCTTACGGTAGAACTCCGCCGTCGCGAGCTTTGGCGCAGGTCCTGTGCCATTAATGAAGATAACCCGATCTTCTTTAGCGATATACGCCAGGATGAAGCCGTCGCCGCCAATTCCAGCCTGATGCTGCTCGACGACCGTCGTCATATAGAACGAGGCCACGGCAGCGTCGATGGCATTGCCACCTGCCTCGAGAGCCTTGATGGCCGCTCGGCACTCCAGCGGGTGCTCGGCCGCAACCATGCCGTTGGTGCCCATCAGGACGGGGCGCCAGAAAGGGCGGTCGTTCGGCTTATCGGCCGTGAGGGGCACAGAGATCAACAAGCCAATGACGAGGACATGGAAACGATGACAGGCAAAGTCGAACACGTGCGGACCTCCCTACTCGGATGGGCACCATTATAGGCACGGGACAGCCCATGACGAAGGCTAATAGTGATGGGACAAGGATCACTCCGAGAAAGCAGGAAATTTCTGGAGCGTCCCTTAATCCGCTTGCTCGCCCAACAAGACATTCGCAGCGGTGTCAAGAGAGCGAAGCAAAATCAAGAGTAAGATCGGCTCTCGGTGAAGCCGCTTTGCTAGAAGAAAGGACTCGAAGGCATAGCTCCTTCTTTTCCAGTCGATAGTCCTTGACGCCGCGAACGCGACGCGCTATACATGGCTACCGACATGCCTGCGCTTACCAGACGATTCATCCTCACGCAGTCCTCGATGGCCCTCGCGGCATCCGCGGTCCGCTGCGGGTCCTACGATTCGGCAGATCAGCAGGCAAGCCTGAACCAAAGGCCCCTCTGGACTGCCGGACAGGACGGCTACCACAGCTATCGTATTCCCTCACTTCTAACGACGCAGGCCGGAACTCTGCTCGCATTCTGCGAGGGGAGGAAGAACAACCGTCGCGACCACGGTGACATTGATTTAATCGTCAAGCGCAGCACCGACGGTGGAGAGACCTGGTCTCCCCATGAAATCGTCTACGAAGAAGGCGGCAGCGCGGAGATTACCATCGGGAACCCATGCCCTGTCGTGGATCAAGACACCGGGGCGATCTGGATGCCGTTCTGCCGGGACAACAAGCAAATCCTGATCACCATGAGTGACGACGATGGCTTGACGTGGTCAGCGCCGGACAACATCTCCGAAGGTGTTATCCAAAAGCATTGGGTGTGGGTGGCCACCGGGCCCGGCGTCAGCATTCAGATGCGAAAGGGTCCTCACAAAGGGCGGCTTGTGATCCCATGCGACCACGGTGTGATGGTCGGTGAGCATCGCATCATGCATTCTCACGTTTTCTTCAGCGACGACCGTGGTGAGAACTGGCAACGGGGCGGCCTGTTGCCCGACCATACCGACGAGTCACAGGTCGTGGAATTGGCCGACGGGAGGCTGTTGCTCAACATGCGCAGCTACTGGGGCAAGGTTGCGAAGCGTGCCGACCGCCTCGGCAAGCGCGCACTTGCCTGGAGCGAGGACGGCGGTGTGACCTGGAGCGAATTGGCTTTCGACGAAACACTGATCGAGCCCGTCTGTCAGGGCAGTTTTCTGCGCTACACGCTCGCCGCAGACAACGGCAGGAACCGTCTCTTGTTCTCAAACCCGGCCAGCACGACCGAACGCGTGAACATGACCGTGCGCTTGAGCTATGACGAAGCGGAGTCCTGGCCCGTCGCGAAGACCCTCCACGCAGGCCCGTCTGCTTATTCTTCACTCGCGGTTCTGTCGGACCACACGATCGCGTGTCTTTACGAGCGTGGCGACGATACCGCCTACGACACTCTGACGTTGGCGCGATTTACGCTGGATTGGCTCACCGACGGTGCAGATGGCCTGGACTCCTAGTAGGGCCTGGGCTTACCTACAATGGGGTCCATGAAACGTCGGCGGTTTCTACTCACGGCCGCTACCTTCGTCTCCGGAGCAGCCCCTCTGGCGCGAGGCGCCGATCAGAGCCCGACTCCGGAGTTCGAGGCGCTACGGCCGTCGCTCGAAGACCCATCGCAAGGTTGGGAATCGCTCTTCAACGGTAGGGACCTTGATCTGTGGAACCCGTTGCAGGACCCAGGCCGCGCACCCAAGCCGTTCGACTGGGAGATAGCTACCGATGTCTGGCTCGATCCCGATGATCCAAAGAAACTTGTACGTAAACGGGAGCCCTATTCAGGGAACTCACGGGCGTTCGTCAACAATCAGCGAGGTAAATCCGACAGCCCGATCACCAAGAAAAACTACGCGGACATCGAGCTATACCTCGAATCCATGGTCGCCCAAGGTTCAAACTCCGGTATCTGCATGATGGGCCTTTACGAGATTCAGATTCGCGACAGCTTTGGCCGTACCGAACTGAACTACGGCGACAACGGCGGTATCTACGCCCGCATGATCGGCGACAAGCGTGTTGGCGGCGAGCCTCCGCGCTTCAATGCCAGCCGACCTCCCGGTGAGTGGGAGAGTTTTCATGTCTGGTTCCGAGCACCACGCTACGACAGGAACGGCAAGAAGACTCAGAATGCCTCGTTCCTTCGAGTGGTTCATAACGGCCGTCGAATCCACGACGAGTTTGAACTCACCGGCTCGACCCGAGGGTGGTCGCCGTGGGAAGAAAAACCGCAAGCTCCGTTGCTGCTACAGGGCGATCATGGACCTGTGGCTTTTCGCAACGTCTATATTCGCACGCTGCGAACTACCTGACGCCGCACATCGAAATTTTCCTTCCCCCTGTGGGCATATACGCCTGCGACTGTTCTTCGAACGCTATTTCGGCGCCGCCCCAGGTGCAGGTGCCGGCTGCCAGTGCATCATCAGGTAACCAACAATCAGCAGTGCTACGAGGTCTACGCCACCGCCGATGATATCCAAGGTATCCCGGCCTCTTTTTCTCGGCAGAATCAAATATGATTTGATCCTTTCGGAATAAAGTTCCAAGTAAATATGCCCGAGCAATAGATAAGAACGTTCTTGCCGGCTAGCCCGCCTGTACCGTATCACTGAGGCGAACCGGATTCAATGTCTGTTGAAGGAGGAGATTCCTTCCTGTTTCGAGTTATCCGATGGCCGGTCAGCTTGAGATCGGCACCTCAGATCCATCGAACTGAGCTGTGGGTTTGAACCCGCGCGCATGCGCCGGCAGGGCGCGGAAACGCCCTCCAGTATTTTTCTTCGCTGCCAAGGTTCAGATTCGAGTCAAGTTGACGCGGCGATCCGTTGTCCTGCTTGTCGGTCTGAGGACTTCCTCGCTAGTTCTTAGGCGAAGCAGGAATCGACTCCGCGTAAAGCAAGTCCCCCGTGAGCCCATCGTAGTATTGAAAAGTCACCTGTGGAACTTCGTAGGCCGCCCAGATGTCAGCGCTGGAAGGTCCCTGCCCTTCCTCCAGCCCGCCCGGCACCCGGAAAGTATTGTTCACTTGAACCACGGTGTAGACGGGCCGCCGTTTCCTTCCCTGGACTTCATTGGGAACAAACGTCGACCAGCGGATCTCGCATTCCCGGCCGCGAGACTCATACTTGCCGCTCGTCGGGCGATTCGCCTCCTCAATCAACCGATGGTTCGCCGAGTTGTGCGGCCCCGAAGCGAATTCCCAAACCCGATCCGTGATCTTGATTGCGAAGCTGTTGTGGAGGTCACCGGTCAGGACGAATACCGGCTTGCCCAGCGAGTCCCAAAAGTCGATCAGTTCTTCGCGCTCTACCGCTACTGCTGTCCAGGCTTCGTCCTTGTTATTGGGCGTCTGACGGCCGAGAACGTGAGGTACCATCAAGTTCACTGAACTGATGATGAACAGAAAGTCGGCCGTGCTCGAGCGCATCGCATTCTTGAGCCACCGCTTCTGAGATTCACCCAGTATCGAAACCCCCTCTTTGAATGGATTGCTCAAATCGTGCATCTGGCGATGGCTTCGCGTGTCGACATAAAAGAACTCCGTGTTCGTGATTTTCTGGCGGAAGTGGTTGAATCTTCCGACCGAATACGACGCTTCGCCATCCTGCTTGGGCGCGGGCGAAACACGCAAGCGGTTACGATCCACGATCTCGGTGATCTCGTAGACGCCCGCATTGGGGTCGCCGCCCATGCGATCGAGCTGCGTGTTGTTGACACCGGCGTCGGGCGTTCCCCAATGTATGGTCAGTGTTCCAGATTCGCTCGTCTTCAGCTCTCGAAAGTCAGCGGAATAGTCGACAAGGATGTCTTGCCCAGCTTTCAACTCGGCCCTCCCGAAGTGAATGTCTTGTCTCCAATCAACCGGGTTCGACCAACCGAGATAGTGATACCAAGCCTCGATCCCGATATCGCGGAAGACGGCTCGACGATTGCGGAGTCCTGGCGTACCGGTCCCGTTCACGTCATTGAGGATCTCGTGGTCATCGAACATAAAGAACGACGGAACTTCGCGATGCCAAACCGCGAGGTTTTTGCCGCGCTTCAGATACAGCTTGTAGTTTTCCCAGACACCCACGATCGTCGGAGCAAGATCCACAATCCGTGGTGTCGTCCGCGCCGCGGTTTGCTTGTGCCACTGATCTGCTGTGTACTCACGCAGTTCCTCATACATCCAGTCACCGTCGAGAATGGCAAAGTCGATCGAGTCTTCGATGCGTTCGAGCATCGTGCGAAAGGTCGGCAGACTCGGGTCCACTCGCTGTTGATTGCCACAGGCGTATTCAAAGCGGAAGTTGAACAGACCGTCGGGATTGAACTGAACGTGACGGTGCGTGTCTGCGTCGGGGAGAGTCCGGAAGTCACCCCTTAGTTCCCCGGGTGAGCGCGACCCCGACTCGCCCATGACTTCGTAAAAGTAGGTGGTGTACGGTTCGAGTCCCGTGATATGGACCCATCCTGTGTTGTCACGGTCCAGGTTCGTATGCGCCACTCCGGACGTCTGATCCAGGCTCGCCGGCGTCGTTCCATAACGGACATGGAACTCACCCGGCTGCTTCGTCCGCGCCCATACTCCAATCCCCGACGAACTCAGACGCCCAAGAATCGGACCGTGTGTAATCTCAGCAGCGGTCGAGGCGCCTCCAAAAAACAGCAATGTCGCAACCACTCGTATTCGCATATCGCGAACGATTATAGGGGCAACCGCCTGCAAGCGACTCACACCAGGAACCGTTAAGCTGTCACCATGGCGAGATGGATCATCTGCCTTTTCACCGCTGTCCTGTCAGCCATCGCTCAACCCGCTGACAAGAACTGGCCGCAATTCCGAGGCCGCCAGGCAAACGGTATCGCCGAGGGTCAAGAACTCCCGGTTCGCTGGGACGTCAAGACTGGCGAGAACATCAAATGGCGGGTGGCAGTCCCTGGTTTGGGCCTCTCCAGCCCGATCGTTTGGGGGGACAGGCTATTTCTGACTACGGCAGTCAGCGAAGCCGACAAGGGAGATCTACGCCTGGGCCTTTACGGGGACGTCGCTCCGGTCGATGACGAGTCCGAGCACGTGTGGAAGGTGCTCTGCTATCGCAGGAGCAGCGGAGAACTGCTTTGGGAGCGTGAAGTCCATCGCGGCGTCCCGAAGGTGAAGCGTCACACCAAGTCTTCTCACGCCAACTCGACGCTCGCAACGGACGGCGAGAGACTCGTCGCTTTCTTCGGTTCGGAAGGGCTCTACTGCCTCGACCTCACGGGCGAAGTGCTTTGGACAAAAAATTTCGGCGCCCTTGACGCGGGCTATTTCAAAATCCCTGAGGCGCAGTGGGAGTTCGGCAACTCTCCGGTAGTGCACTCCGGGCATGCGATCGTCCTCGCCGACGTGCAGGAGAACAGCTTTCTTGCTTCCTACCGGCTCGCGGACGGCAAGCAAGTCTGGCGCGTCAGACGAAGCGATGTACCGACCTGGGGCACGCCGCTCGTTGTCTCGACCGCCGATAGTACGCAGGTCGTCGTCAACGGTTTCAAGCATGCCGGCGGATACGACTTCGAAACCGGCGAAGAGCTTTGGCGAGTGGAAGGAGGAGGCGATATACCGGTCCCGACGCCTGTTTCCGGTCACGGCCTCTTCTACATCACGAACTCTCACGGTGGACTCGCTCCGCTCTACGCGATAAGCCATAAGCATCGAGGTGTCGTGAAGCTCACAAGAGAACGCTCTGCAGGTCTCGCCTGGATCGCCCGTCGCCTCGGCAGCTATATGCAAACTCCGCTGCTCTACGGAGGCCTGCTCTATCTCCCGCGCTGGAACGGAACCATGGCCTGCCTTCGCCCCCGCACCGGTGAAATCGTTTATCGCCAACGCCTGTCTCCCGGTGCGTTTACGGCATCCCCGGTCGGCGGCGACGGCAAGATCTACATTGGGAGCGAAGAAGGTGAAGTACACGTCATTGCCGCTGGCGAAACATACCGACTCCTGGCAACCAACCCGCTCAACGAACCTCTTCTGGCGACCCCCGCCATCTCGCAAGGCGTCCTCTTTTTCCGGACAGCCCGATCGCTGATTGCGGTCGAGTAACCGCGGAATCAAACATCCTGGCCGTTACGAGACGCTCTCATTGTCGTCAGATGGCAAACGGCTATTCAGGCATCGAAAATCCGTTCGACGGAAGAAACTAACGAGGTAAACACAAGTTTCTTCCCCTACGACGATTTCCTGGATGAAAGAGAACCCCAAAGCAGGGTTGTTCCTCTGAAACGGACGGCCAGAAGTCTCAGATTCTATGTTGCCGACACCATTGCTGGAGCTGGAGTTGCCAGTAATTTCTCTACCGGCGTCGCATGCCAACCTTGTGCGCGCTTCGTCCAATAGAGATCACGCAGCCGGCATGATACCGGCCCCGGTTCACCCCCGCCGATGGAACGATTGTTCACCATCGTAAAGGGGATGATCCCACCGCCCGAGGTTGAGAGAAAAGCTTCGTCCGCGTCGTCGAGGTCGTCAGGCTTCAGATCGGCGTCCTCGGTACTGATTCCGATCTCCCGGCACAGGTCGAAAACCGTCAGACGCGTGATGCCTTCGAGCACATTGTCACCCGGCGTCCGGGCCCGATCACCCTTGACGATCCACACATTGAAGCCCGGACCTTCAGTGAGATAACCTTCGGTCGAAAGCAGCAGGGGTTGATCCGCTCCATTGTCGAGAGCCTCGAACTGCCCGCAAGTCAGGTCCATCCGATTGAAGCTCTTGACACGCTGATTGATCGATACGTTCGGTGCGCGCCGAGTCTCGACGATCCAAAGATGAGCGCCGGTCTCGACACGCTCCTTTGGCACCACCCAGTAGTACGGCACGGCATAAGCATGTAACTCGTTGCGACTCGTACGCGGATCACCGAATGCCGCACCGCCGCCATAGCGCCCTCGGGCACACATGAAGTACACGATCGAACGAGATAAGCCCGCTGTGTCCACACAGCGCGCCAAGATCTCCTTGATCTCCTCTTCGGTGTAAGGCGGTTTCATGCGGACATAGTCACAGGAGGCACGGAACCTTGCGAAGTGATCTTCCAGCCGAAAGAAACTACCGTCCCATACCGACACAGCGTCGAAGACCACGTCGCTCTTCGTAAAAGCCGGATCGAGCATGGGAATCGTCGCCTCATCGACCGGTACGTAGCTCCCCTGCGAAAAGGCAATCCCTCGTGATTCCGTCATATTTTCTGTTCCCTTCATCCTGGCTCGCACATACCGAAGGTCGTTTCCCATTTACTTCCATTACTGATCGGCTGTGATCCGGGTGGAGTGCTTCTTGAGAGTTGCGACATGCTCTTTACTTGACATCTCAGCAAGCGGGTTTCCTCGCAGGTCAATGCTCCAGAAGGGTGAGAATCGCTGCTGCCCTTCCGCGTCCTCGGAAGCCATCTCAGCCAGAATCGAGATGTCGGTCAACCGGTTTCCGGCGAGGTTGAGCCGATAGAGTGAATTGAGCGGCTTCAACGGAGAGATGTCGGAAATTTGATTGTGCGAAACATCCAGCGAGGACAGACGAACGATACTCGACACGGGCAAGATGTCCTGCACTTGATTGTGGGCCAGATACAGACTGGCCAGTTTCTTGAAGTTACCGACCACGCCGATATTTTCGATCTTGTTGTTGGAGAGGTAGAGCGAGCGCATGTTCTCCAAGGCGGCAAGAGATGAGATGTCGGAGACTTCATTGTCGGAGAGCTCGATGTACTGCAATCGGGTCAAGTTCGCCAGCGGGCTGATGTCACGAATGAGATTCTTGGCAAGGGTCAGACTCTGAAGATATTTCAAGTCAGCAATCGGGCTCAGATCGCTGATCTCGTTGTCTTCCAGATCGAGCAGTGCGAGGCGCTTGCAGTGCTCCAGGCCTGTCAGGTCATTGATGCCGCGGCCTTTCGCGACGACTTGCGAGAGATCCTTGACATCTTCTATTGTGAGCGGATCATCATTGTTCCGTTTCTCAAAAACGTTCTTGCGAACGGCGGCCTCGAGATTCGGGTCCGGGAACAGCTCATCGGATGCGAATCCGGGCAGCGAAAGAGAAAGGACGAGCAGTACAGACAGAAGCGTTGTCCGCGAATAGCTCTTCATCGGGTTCCTCCTTGATGGCAAGAGCCGGAGTGTTGAACTCTTCTTGAGCCGAGCTTAACGGCGTTCGGGAGTTTCTCTAGAACAGTTTGCCATTTCTGCTTCGGCAGCTTCAAGCCCAGGCCCAAGTTCTGTCAAACGCCTGCGAGGCCTCTTGATCCGGCAGCGCAGCATCGAGACACTGTCCCGATTGACCTGGCCCCACCCAGAGCGGCATACTTCGAGAGTCAAGTCCTTCAAGAGTTGTCTACGTATGGAAAAAGTGCTGAAACCACGAACGGCTGAGGCTCGCAAGCGGCGAGTGTCTACCCTGTTGCGGCGTCTCAACAAAGATTATCCGAACGTGGAGTGTGCATTGCATCACACATCGGCATGGGAATTGTTGGTGGCCACGATTCTGTCCGCGCAGTGCACTGATGTACGGGTGAACATGGTCACCCCGGGGCTGTTTGCCAAACTGCCGATGATCGAAGACATGGCCAACGTTCCCCAGGACGTGCTGGAACAGGAAATCAGGTCCACCGGCTTTTATCGCAACAAGGCGAAATCGCTGATCGGCGCCGCTCGTATCATCATGGTGCGGCATGGGGGTCGGGTTCCCGACAACATGGATGACCTCTTGCAACTCCCTGGTGTCGCGCGCAAGACGGCGAATGTGGTTTTGGGAACCTGGTTCGGAAAAGCGACTGGTGTCGTGGTCGACACGCATGTTCAGAGGATTTCGAGGCGGCTCGATTTCACCCAGCAGAAAGATCCCAAGAAGATCGAGCAGGACTTGATGACGCTGCTTCCCAGGAAGCGTTGGATCCTGTACTCCCATCAGATCATTCATCACGGCAGGCAGGTCTGCGTTGCCCGCAAGCCGCGCTGCTTGCAATGCAGCCTTGAAGACCTTTGTTATGCCAAAGACAAAGCAGTTTGAAAATCGTCAAGCATAGCCGGTCACTCCGCCGAGTCCCGGCCCCTCTCCTGAACCCGAGATAAGGAAAGCAGCGAACAACGCGACATGGGATGGCTCCGAAAATCGGGCGAGTGGTTGTCGCAATACGCAGCGGCTTTCGGCCCTTGGGGCATTTTCTTCGTTTCGTTGTCCGATTCGGCGTTCATTCCAATGCCACAGGGCGTCGACGCTTTGCTGGTTGCCCAGGCGATCGCCGCACCGGATGTCACTTATTTCGCGGCCACACTCGCAGTCCTCGGATCACTGCTGGGTTCATTGATTCTCTATGAGCTGGCCCGGCGGGCCGGCCGCATGATGCTTGAGAAAAAAATCTCGAAAAAGGGATTCGAGCACATGCACAACCAGATCGAGAAATGGGATGCGTTGGTTTTGCTGTTCCCCACAATGATTCCACTGCCTCTTCCGATGAAGCTGTTCGTCATTGCAGCGGGCGTTTTCCAGATGAGCGTCGCCCGCTTCTGTGCCGTACTGGTCTTCGCGCGTATCGTGCGCTACTTCGGAATTGCCTACTTGGCACTTCAATACGGCGAAAAAACGATGACGATGCTGACGGAGAACGTCTGGATCGGCGTGCTGATTCTGTTGGCAATCGCCGTGCTGCTTGTGGCTGTGAAACATTGGAGCAACCGAAGAATCCGTGAGGCCTAGAGCCTTTCGGCTCTCGTCGGATGTCCACAGATTTCCAACCCGTTACACTGTCGGCATGTTGACACGGCGTGTTTTTCTCGGGGCTGCCGGAGCCAACCTCCTGCTCGCGGGAGACTACCCGTCTCGATCGGCTCGTGTCGAGCTGCTTTGGAAGTCGCCCGACGGGCATCCGAACGCGCTCGAAGCAACGAACGAAGGACTCTGGGTTGGCGAGCAAGTCACCGACATGGCTTACTTGCTCGACTGGAAGAGCGGGAAGGTAATCCGCAGAGTTCAGACGGAATCTTCGAATACGAGCGGTATCGCGTTTGGCGCTGGCTTTCTATGGCTGGGCTCGAACGGCGCGGCGAGCCGGCGTCCGGCTCGGCCGACCGATAGCGCTACCGGCCAGGTCCATAAGGTGAGCGCCACAACAGGCGATACCGTGGCGCGCTACCAGGTGCCGGGCGGCGGCGGCGTGCATGGCCTGGTCTGGGCGGGGGATTCGCTTTGGGTGACGACACTCAAGCTGGGAAGGCTCACGCGCGTCGACATCCGCTTCAAAGAAATCTCGCACATCCCGATCACGCTCGACCGCGCTCATGGCCTTGCATGGGACGGCGAGTCGATCTGGTGCATGTTCTCCAACGACTATCTGATTCAAAGGCTCGATCCCCAGAATGGCGACGTGCGTGAGGTCGTCCAGCTCAAAAAGGGCATCGACCCCGACCCGCACGGCATGACGATGCACAATGGCGTTCTCTACTACAGCGACTCCGGGTTCGTGCGCGGCGGCGGTGATCACGCCGGGAAACATGCAGGCTACATCTGCCGCGTTCATCTCGGATGATGATGCGCCCATTTCGCCACGGGATTGTCCTTCCGTGCATTCTTTTGTTTTGTTCGGCCTCGTTCGCTCAGGATGAAGGACGCATCATGCGTCCGGCGGATTTATCGGCTCACGCCACGGGTGACATCGATATCATCGCCAAAGCACCGGCGGGCATACTCGAGCTTGACGGCAAGCCCATCGAAGCGGAAGAACCCTTCCCGGATGTCTTCCACACTTCCGTCACAGCAGGTCCCGGCGAACACACGATCGCGATCCTATGGGAAAACGGCAAGCAGGAAATCCGGTTCTTTGTAGGCAAAAATCCACCCGAAGAGTTCAAGGCTTTTCAGCGCCATCCCCCCGTACCCGGCGTCCAGTGCACTCAGTGTCACGGTCTAAGCCGGCGAGGGAGGTTTCGCTTCAAGGGCGGCTGCTTCGACTGTCATCAGAAGGAGAAGGAGACGTTCGCGGAAATCCACGCCCACATGGAGCATACGTTCGTGGAATGCGGCACATGCCACAACGCGCATGGCTCAACGGCGGCAAAGCACCTGATCTATCCCAGAGAGATCATGTGCAAGCTTTGCCACAATTGAGGCGTCCACCGTAGAATCGAACCAATCCCGGTTTCGGTTCTTACGAAACACGAGTTACGAGGACGTAAGACTGCTTGTAATACCTCGTGGCGAGAAAAGCCGGTCAGACCTTCACCTTGTCGTAATCAAACGGCTCATCCACAAGGTGATATTCCGGCTCGCCATCTGTCTGCAGGTAGTAGGTAATCAGCGGTGTCCTCTTGAAATCCGTCAACTTGCGCGGCTGAGCATCGCCGTTCACCCACTCGTAGACCGGCACTTCCCAAGGATTGAACGTATCGCTCAATCCGCGTTCCTTGGCGATCCGGTACAGGTTAACATTCCCCGGCTCATGCCCGGCCAGCCAGAGACCGATCATGTCTAGCCGAAACTTGTCTTTGCTGAACATCACCAGGTTCGCCATGTAATCGTTGCCGATCTGGAAGCCGTTGCCGTCGCGCCCGTAGATTCCCTCGATCATCGACAGCCCGGTGTTCAGAGTCTGCATGTTGTCGCATGTCTTGTGCGCCCAGATCTCCTGATGCATCGGACTCAGCGGCGCCGGCGAATCATACCGTGCATAGCCCAGCCGCCTGTGGTTCTCGAAATACTTGTTGACGCGCTCGACTACCTTCGGATGGACATTCGGCTGCATGAAGTCCGGCGCGCCCGTCACCATCCTCCACCCCGGACAGAACCGCACATACGGCTTCACCACCAGCCCCTGCTCGTTTTTTACCGACTGTGTCAGACACATTCCGTGCGCCTTCCACTTTGCGATGTTGAGCATCCACGAGTCTTTGTCGTTCACCGGGGTGTAGTGCGGAATATGCGAGTAGACCACCGGCTCGGGCACCTTCGTCCAGTTCATCTGGTACCCTTCTTCGAAGTTCCGCACGCGCCGTTCGCACTCGTTCATCTTCACGCCGTGCCGCTCGTTGATATCGACGAACCCGCGCACATTCCAATTGTGGTAATTGTTTGCCTCGACAAACGTGAAGTCTTTCAGCCCTACTTCCTTGAGGCCCATCACCATGCCTTCGTAAAACTGCGGGTCCGTCCCCGTCCCCCACATGTCTTCGGTCGGACGGTCTTTCGATGTCACGCTGCAAACGTTCGGCTTGAGGACCACCTTGTGGGAAACCGGAATCCCCGACTCGTGGGACGGCACAAAGATCTCCCGCGCGAGCGACAGACCTTCTTCTAGCTTCTGCTCGTTGTCAAATTTGTGCGCGACATTCGTCCGGCGAATGAACACCGCTTTTGGATTCGCCTCAATAAACGGGTGAACGTTGAAATAAGGCCGCGAACCAAGGCCGGCTGCGCCCCGCCCCTTCACTTCCGGGACCGCGCCGACCACAGCCGCCGCACCGGCCATCAAACTGCCCTGTACAAATGCCCGCCGTGTCACTCCCATGCCATCACCTCGCTGCCAGTTTCCCCATTCTACACCTGCCGGTGCACAAACGGTTGACGTCACTGAACAAGACGATACTTTGAAGTGATATGGAATCAGCCGAAGGTCCTTCTGCCACCCTCTCCGCTTGCGTCACCACGTGACCATACATCGATTGTCCGGCAAATGTACTTTTTCCATGGACTTTCGGACAAAGCTTCTCTTCTAGCGAGGAAGTCCTCAGACCGACAAGCAGGACAACGGATCGCCGCCTCAACTTGACTCGGATGTGAACCTTGGCAGCGAAGAAAAAAACTAGCGAACCGGAAACTGAAAACGCTTTCCATTCTCCAGTCGGGCATCCAGCGTTCCGGAGTCTAAAGGCTCGCCGGTATGTGGAAAGAACACCACGCCATCCGTTGACTCACCCGGCTTCAGTTGCATCGTGACGAGCGAGAGCGCCGAGGCGGCTGCAGCCGCCCGTAAGCCTTCCGGGCCCCGCGCGATCGCGGCGCGGCGTCTTGACTCGTACCCGTTGCTTGAGCGAATTGGCTGGCTGCCGTACAGAGCCTTTTCGTAGGCTGCCTGCAGCTTCACGACGTCTGCCTGGCGTGCTTTCTGATACAACTCGCGAACAACGACCTCCTCCGATGCGGCGCGAATCCGCTGTCCGCTGTTCGATGTATAAACGAAATCGTTCGGGCTGACAGGTTGATTCTCGCCGCTTCCGTTACTGTAGGAGACCTGGATGACTGCGAAATCGCGGATCGTCATCGGCAATGGCGCGTACATGAGCGTGAGCCCCTCGCGGCTCAACGTCATGTAATTCAGCCCATTCGAGGTGAACTCGATTACCTGTCCGAAGACCGCTGAACATGTGCCTGGGAGCGCCCAGAGAAGAACGAACATGATGTCCCGCAACGCCTTGATTCGCGGGCTCGGAAACATGCCGATTATGATACAGTAACGACTAAGGGCTCTTTCGTTCGTTGAGGTAATGAAATCGCTAACCGGCCTTCCTCCTTCGGCCTACCTGAAGATCACTGAGGAAGCGAAGATTCCCCTGGTAGTCCTCGAACGACTTGTACAGGAACTCGAGGCGGGCTCCACACCTGCATATATCTCACACTACCGTCAGGACGTATCCGGCGGTCTGGATGAGCAGCGGATTCGCCTCGTCGAGAATCGCCTCAAACAGTTTCTCAGGCTTGAGGACCTTCGTATTGCCGTTCTTAGCTCCGCGAGTCGGCAAGGTCGTCTTACTCCCGAGTTGCGTGAACAATGCGAGTCGGCGACGGACCGTTGGGAGCTGGAAGACCTGTATCTTCCTTTCAAGCAGAAACAGGAATCCCCCGCTGACACGGCCAGAAAACAGGGTCTGGAAGGGCTTGCAAGTCGATTGGAGGCTCAGAAGCCTGAGGATCAAGATGTCAAAGCCCTGGCTGCCGAGTATCTCAATGAAAAGGCCGGTATCAAAACCACTGCGGACGCGCTACGAGGAGCACGTGAGATTATCGCGCAATCGTGGAGCGAAGACGTTACTGTGCGTCGGGGATTACGACGGCTCCTGCGCCAACGCGCGCGTCTCGTTGTTCACGACGGTCAGTCCGTAAGGGGGGCAGCCAAAGGCAAATACAAGAATCTGCTTGGTTATCAGGCTCGATGCAGCAAGGTCGCTTGGCGGCAGATGATGGCGCTCCGACGAGCCGTCCATGAAATTGGCCTGCGCTTCGAAATCAAACTGCCTGCAAACAAGGTCGTCTCCTTTCTCTTGGAAACGAAAGGCGCCAGTGGTTCACCGCAGGTGCAACTCCAGCTCGGCGCGGTAGCGGCACGGGCGTTCGAAGGGTATATCGCACCTTCGTTTGCCAAGGAGGAACTCCAGGTTCTCAACGAGCGCTGCGATCGAGAAGCGGTCGAAGCCTTTCAGAAAAACCTCCGCAAGATCCTGATGACTCCTCCCGCTGGACGGATTGGAGTCGTTGGTCTCGAAACCGGACGTCCCGGAGGCTGGCGCGCCGCCGTGATCAACCCTGACGGTGAATTTGTCGAGGGAGCGGTCATCCATCGGGACGGCGGCTTGCAGGGAGTCTCAGTCGAAGATCCGCCCGTCTTGACGGAATCCGAAAAGGGAGATGCCGGGACGGCCAGCGGAGGCCCGACAGAGGAGAAAACACGTTCCACGACCCCCGAAAAATCTTCATCCACTACACAGAGTCAAAACGGCAATGCGGCAGCCAAACAAGAGATCCAGCCGGGAGACCAGCCCGATCAGCCGGCCGCTACGAACGGCTCAGTCTCAGCCGCCGCACCCGAGAGCCTCGAGGCTGGGTCCAAAAGCATCGAGCCGGTGGATGGTCAGCCGGCGTCGACCGCAGATTCCACAACCGACAGATCGGCGGAAGAGCCTGTGCCCGAGAGCCTTCCCGGAAAACCGTTGGCAAGCTCCAATGGAGATGGTTCCCGGGAGTCGGTTGCTCCCCTGGTGGAACTTCTCCGACGCAACGAGGTGAACGCGATCGTCATGTCCACTGGTCCAGGCGTGCGACAGGTCGAAAGGCTCGTCAGAAGCTCGATCAGAGAAGCAGGATGCAAGGACATCTTCTGGACTACCGTGAATGAAGCGGGCAGTTGGATCTACGCGACCTCAAAGGCCGCGCGGCGCGACATGCCGAATGCATCCGTGGCCCAGAGAGGCGCGGCGTGTTTAGCGAAACGACTTCAGGACCCTCTGGCCGCTTTTGCTCACGTAGACCCACGAACTCTTGGCCTCGGGCAGTTCCACCAGAGCATCGACGCCCATAAACTCCGAGAAGGTCTTCGCACGACCTTGGAATCAACAGTCCATGTTGTCGGTATCGACCTCAACACGGCCCCCGTCGACCTGATCGCGCTTACTCCGGGCATGACTGATCGTTTGGCCAAACGCGTGGTCGAGCACCGCCTGAAAAAGGGCAGGTTCACGAAGCGGGAACAGTTGAATGCGGTAAGCGGGTTGAGTAAACGGATCTACAAACAAGTCGTTGGTTTCACACGCGTATTCAAAGGCGAAATCCCTCTAGACGCCACCGGAATTCACCCCGATCAATACCCGATCACCGAAAGAATCCTGGCAGCCGCCGGCGTTTCCGCGAGCGAAGCATTGGAGAAACCGGAAGTCCTCGACAGTGTCGCTCTGGAGGAATACCAAAGCCCTGAGTTTCCGCTCGCTGTGCTGCAAGGGATTGTTCAGCAACTGAGGCCATCCGTCCGCAATCCACGCGGCGACTTTGTCCGGCCCAGCCGGGAAGTGGAGCTTCGCACGGACGAGGAGTTGGCGACTGGAAAGAAAGTCGAGGGCGTGGTTACGAATATCGCCGCCTTTGGCGCGTTCGTGGACATCGGTGCGGACCAGGACGGGCTCGTACACATCTCCCGGATGTCAGACAAGTTTGTCAAAGATCCCAACGCGGCTGTCAAAGTCGGTGACCGGGTTGAGGTCTACGTGCTGGCCCTGGAGGACGGGGGGAAGCGTATTTCCCTTTCGATGAGGGATCCGGCGGCAGCGGCCACGCAAAGACCCGGCCGCACGCGTGTCGACGCTCGTAAAGCTTCGGATGCGCCGCGAAGGCGCAGGCCAAAAGAAGCGCGTCGAGAAGCCAAGATGATCCGGCGTTCCTTCGGACCCTCCGGAAAAGAAAAGCTTCGCGAAGAACGGGATATGAAGAAGCTCTCTCTGGACGAAAAGCTCGCCCTTCTGCAAACCAAGTATCGTACGAAGGTCTAAGCCTGCATGTCTCTCCACCCGACGGTCGAAGCACGCGATACGACCGCCATGACTTCGTTGCGCTTGCTTGCCGTGCTCGACGTACTGTCA
>JAPPLB010000169.1 GCA_028819575.1 Bryobacterales bacterium
CCGCGCCGAGCGACCGCAGGAGCCCGCCGCGCCTTCCACGGGACTTTTACCACGGGCTGCTGTCGGTAGCGCGGGCAGCGGGGTGTGACGTGGTCTACTCGGAAGACCTCAGCACTGAGCAGGACTATGACGGACTGCGAGTGATCGACCCGTTCCAGTGAGGTTCCCTCACTCGACGATTACTGAGCATCGCGGATCGAGAACAAGATAGGGCATCGATTCAAGATGCCGGCATTCTGCCTCTACGGATGTGGCCTCGGCATGAGCGCGGGCATCGCAAGAGAAACAAGCGCAAGCTGTGATCCGCACCGGGAGAGTTCTTTGTTGTGATCCGCTATGGCGCCTCGAAGAGCTTGCTGTGGCCGCCGGACCGGCCCTTGGCCGCAAATGGCCGTAATAGGCCGGCAATGGCCACATCGTTTTTCAGAAAGCAAACCCCCGGGAAGGTGATTATCCAGCTTCTGCCCGAGAGCCGGCAAAATCGTCGGACGATCCGGGCCGATTCCCCAAGGGGTCGCGGCGCGTCGTATCCTGATAGACAGATGGACGGCATGGAGAAACTCCGCGGTGTGATCAGGGCTCTGGTGGTCCTTTTTGTTGCCATGGGTCTCGCTCCCGCGCAGCCGGCGGCGCCTGCCGCGGAGCGCGAGAGCCTGGCGGTGACGGTTCCGGAACGGACCGAGGGGAAAGTTCGCCTGACGGGGACCGAACGGCTGCCGTCCGCGAAGGGAGAAGCGACGGTGCGGCGGCGGCGTGGGACGACGGAGATCGAGGTGAAGCTGGAGCAGCTCAAGCCGGCGATCCTGTTCGGCGGCGACTTCAACACCTATGTGCTCTGGACCGTTTCTCCCGAAGGCGTTGCAGTGAACGCGGGCGAGTTCTTGCAGCGCGGCCACCGCAGCCGGGTTGACGCGACGACCCCGTTGAGCACTTTCGGCATGTTTGTCACCGCCGAGCCGCACTTCCTGGTCGATGAGCCGAGCTCTTACGTCGTGCTGCAAAACTCCGAATCAAGCCTGACGCGGGGCAGCATCATGCAGTCGTCCGTCGTGAAATATCGCGGGTTCGAGGGGCGCTACAACGCGGACCGGGACACGCTGGCGGATGAAGAAGTCCTCGAGGGCGACTTCCGGACCGAGCGGCAGCAGGCGACGACCGCTCTGAATCTCGCCGAGCGCCGGGGAGCGGGACGCTGGGCGCCCGAGGAGTTGGCGAGAGCCCGCGAGGCCGTCATCAAGGCTCTGGAGGCCTACGGTCCCGATATGGACGAGAAGCTGTTTGCGATCGAAGCGCGCAAGGCGGTGCGGCTCAGTTTCGAGGCGTATCAGGCCGCCATTCGCAACCGCGAGCTGGCCGAGGAACAGGCCCAGCGCGAGGAACTGGCCGGATTGCGGGTCGCGAAGGCCGAGGCGGAAGCGGCCGAGGCGGCGGCGCGCCAGGAGGCCGAGAGGGCGCGCCGCGAGCGCCAGGAGGCCCTGGAAGCCAAGAGCCAGGCCGAAGAAGCCGCGCGCGAAGCGCAGATGCAGCAACGACTGGCGCGCGAAATGATGGAGACCGCGCAGGCGGAAACCAGGCGGTTGGCAGGGCTCAAAGCGCAAGCCGATCGCTATGCGAACGAAGCGCGGCAGCGTCTCGAAGGCGCACTCAGCAAGGTCGTCGAGACGAGGGAGACCGCCCGGGGCGTGATCGTCAATCTGCCGGATATTCTGTTCTCCTCGGGCCGTTCGACGCTGCGTCCACGGGCTCGCGAAGTGTTGAGCCGCGTGGCGGGGATTCTGCTCGTGACTCCGGAGATCGCGCTCAGCATCGAAGGCCACACCGACAGCACCGGCAGCGAAGAACTGAACCTGCGATTGTCGGAGAGGCGCGCCCTCTCGGTCGCGGACTATCTCGCCGAGGCGGGGGTTCCCTCCGAGATCATGGCGACCGTCGGCTTCGGCGAGACGCAGCCGATCGAGAATAACAACAGCCCGGCCGGGCGACAAAAAAATCGCCGCGTGGAGATCGTCATCGAAAGCACGGGCGATCAGGCGCCGTTCGCTCAGTAAGACTTCCCCGCGGGACAAGCATTCATCAAGCAGGTTCAAGCCGTCGGCGGGAAACATCCTCCAACGGCGCCGTGTCCCCCCGATCGATGCCGATGACGGTCCGAGTCCGCAACAAAGTGAGCCCCGAGTCTACGGAGCACGTGTGGTTGCGGAACTCCGCACGGGCAGACCGTCTCAGCGTGTAGGGTAGTCGATCTTCGCCGTACGCCAAGGGCTGCCGGCTCGGCCGTTGTAGTCGAAGACCACGCGTCCGCCCCGAACCGTCACTTCGCAACCGAGGCGCTCGCCGCCTTCGATCCGCCCGCGCCTGACATCGACAAAGCCGAAGCGCCCGCGATCGAGACGCAGAACGGCGAGGTCGGCCTCGGCGCCCACGGCGATCTGACCGAGTTCCGGGCGGTTGACCTGGATCGCGGGGTTGGTCGTCGAACGGCGGATCACTTCATCGAGAGGAATACCAAGCGCCAGGAATTTCGACATCACGCTGACCATATCGATCATGGCGCCGTTGTTCGATCCCCGATGCCAATCGGTCGAGATCGAGTCCGGCCAAAACCCTTGGCGCACCGCCGGGTCGGCGTTGCGGAAATGGAAGCTCCCGCCGCCGTGACCGACGTCGAACTTGACCCCTCGCTCACGGGCCTGATGGAGATAGGGGCGGACTTTCTCGTTCTCATCCAACAGCGGCGCCGGCCAGCGATAGAAGTGCGTGCTGATATCGCCGGGCCGTAGAACCTCGAGCACCAACCGCTCATAGGGTCGTTCGGGCAAGAAGTAGCCGAAATCGACCATGACGGGTACGCCGGCGATCTCAGCCGCCTCGATCGCCCTTTCGACGGACAGAAAAGTCGGCGCTCGCCAGTGCGCCGATTTGATCCCGACAACGACATCGCCGTGCTTCTTGGCCATTTCACCCGTCTTCCTGGGGTCAAGGTCCAATGGATGCTGCTCCAGGTCGTAGTCGATCATGCCGGTCCCGGCTATGTTGATCATCGCCAGGATGCGCGTGCGGGCGCGGTCGATGACCGTTCTGCGGAAATCCTCGAATCTCCGCCATCCGGATGATCCCACGTCTACGACGGTCGTTACGCAGGAACCGAACGTAACGTGATCTGGAAAGATGCTCGACAGCCCGGCCGTGATGGAACTGTTCTCCGTCCCGGCGAAGGCATGGAAGTGGAGGTCGATCAACCCCGGCGCCACATAGAGGCCGGTGACATCGAGGGTTATCTTTGCGTCCGCAACAGGCAGGTTCTCGCCGATAGCCGCGATCCGCCCATTGCGGACGGCGATGTCGCGAACGGCGTCAACGTCGTTCTTTGGATCGAGTACGTGGCCGCCCTTGAGCAAGATGTCGTACCCGTCTGACTGGGCTGACGCGATGGACGCCAGCCCCAACACCACTGCCATTGCACAAAACCACATGAATCCTCTTCCTTCCTCTTTCCTTCATTTTTCTTCGAAGGCGATCGCCGGGATGCTTTGGGTGACAACGGATTGCTCTTCACCATCGCCATCATAGTGGGTCGCGCGAAGGCGCATTATTGAGCGTCCCGTCAGCGAGAGGAGCCCCACCGCGCTACCATAGTCGGTCGCCATGCTCGAAATCATCGATGAAGGCATTCTCTCGCGAGACCCCGGGCGCGGCGCCTACATGCCGTCGATCACCGAGTTCGGCGAGGGCGCCTGTCTCAGCTTGTGGGGTAGTCGATCTTCGCCGTGGGCCACGGGCTGCCGGCTCGGCCGTTGTAGTCGAAGACCAAGCGTCCGGTCCGAACCGTCACTTCGCAACCGAGGCGCTCGCCGCCTTCGATCCGCCCGCGCCTGACATCGACAAAGCCGAAGCGCCCGCGATCGAGGCGTAAAACAGCGAGGTCGGCCTCGGCGCCCACGGCGATCTGATCGAGTTCCGGGCGCTTGACTTGGATAGCTGGGTTGTCCGTCGAACGCCGGATTACTTCATCGAGGGGAACACCCAGCACGAAAAATTACTTCGTAACTCGTTAATTAGCCTGCATTTCTCACCACCCGACGGTCGAAGCACGCGATACGACCGCCAGGA
>JAPPLB010000030.1 GCA_028819575.1 Bryobacterales bacterium
GTACTTGAACAGTACATCGAGCACGGCAAGCAAGCGCAACGAAGTCCTGGCGGTCCTGTCGTGTGCTTCGGCCGTCGGGTGGTGAGAAATGCAGGCTAATCCATCAACATGCCGCCGTTGATCTCGATGGTCTCGCCGACGATGTGGCTCGACCGCTCACTGGCGAGGAACGTGATCATCCCGGCGACCTCCACGGACTCGCCGGCCCTGCCTTGCGGGATGGTCGATACCATCGCGTTCATCCGTTCTTCACTGCTGAACCGTTCGTGGAACGGCGTCAGGATCACGCCCGGGTGTACGGCGTTCACGCGGATGCCGTGGCCGATCAGCTCCTTGGCCAACCCCTTCGTCATGCAGGTCATCGCCGCCTTCGCCGTCGCGTAGGGCATGGCGCCGAGACCGCCGCCGTTGCGCGCCGCGATCGAGCTGATATTGATGATCGTGCCGGAGCCCCGCTCGATCATGTGCGCCGCCACCGGCTTCGTTACCCAGAAGGCGCTGTTCAGGTTCACGTCCATCACCTGCCGCCACAACTCATCCGTGATGTCGAGCAGCAGCTTTCGTGCGACGAGCGAACCCGCGTTGTTGACCAGACAATCGATGCGGCCGCTGCCGGCCAGTACGTCCGCTACCAGCTTGCGGGCGCCCTCCGCGTTCGACAGATCACCCTGATAGACCACGGCCGTTCCGCCCGCGTCCTCGATCTTTCCCGCCACTTCATGGGCGGCATCCGCACTGGTGTTGTAGTGGACGGCCACGCGGGAGCCTTCCCGCGCCAGGTCCAGCGCCGCCGCCGCTCCAATCCCGGTGCTGGAGCCGGTCACGAGCGAGACATGCGCTGACGGGAAGATGGGCATGGGCGTCAATGGTTGAGGAAAGCGTTCAATCCGAGGTCTCCAGCTTCTCGGCGATGTCGGTTAGCTGCCCGACCATCGCCTTCAAGCGCATGCCGATCACTTGCATTTCTCCAACAAGCTCTCGATGACGCAGCTCCTCCAGGTAATAGTTCGTTCCGGCCTGCGACGATTCGGCTTCAAGGTCGTGGAGCTTCACCAGCTCATCGTCAGGCGTATTCTTGAGGTCTTTATAAGGGATGCCCATGATTTCGTCTCTCCTGTTCGTGTGAGAGGTACGGATTTCACACACACCCATTCTAAACCTGCCGGAGCCAGTCACAAGCGAGACATGCGATGATGGAAGACCGGCATAGGCGCCTGATCCTGGAACAAACGATATTTCTACTCTGCAGCGAAAGCCGTACCCTGGCGGCGGATTTCGGCCCTCCCCCATTCGAAGCCGAGGACGTCAACAAGGCGCGCAGGCCAGCCTTTGTCCGCCACGTTTCCTGGAGACACCGATGAGCGAAGCGAAAACGTACTCAAACTACATCAACGGCGAGTGGGTCACCGCCGGCCGGACCTTCGAAGTCCGTAATCCGGCCGATACCGACGACCTGGTTGCGGTCTTTTCCAAAGGCAGCCCCGGCGACATCGCCAACGCCGCGGCGGCGGCGCAAGAGGCGTTCGCCGGTTGGGCGGCGCTGCCCGGTCCCGCCCGAGGCAAGTACCTCTTCAAAATCGCCGATATTCTCGAAAGCCGACTCGACCAGCTTGGCGAGGAGATGACGCGTGAGGAAGGCAAGACCCTTCCCGAGGCCAAGGGCGAGACGATGCGCTCGATCAACATCTTCCGCTATTTCGGCAGCGAAGGATCGCGCATCCCCGGCCACATGGTTCCCTCCGAACGCGACCGAGTCTTCATGTACGCCTTCCGGAAACCCCTTGGGGTCGTCGGTCTGATCACCCCGTGGAACTTCCCGAGCGCCATACCGGCCTGGAAGCTGGCTCCGGCGATGGTCGCTGGCAACACCGTCATCATGAAACCCGCATCCGCCTCGCCTCTGAGCGCCTGGAGGATCATCGAGGCCTGCCATGAAGCCGGCGTGCCCAAGGGCGTCGTCAATTTCGTGGCCGGTTCCGGCGGCGAGTTGGGGGACGCTCTCGTCAATGCGGCTCCCCTCAAGGCGGTCTCGTTCACCGGATCGTGTGAGATCGGCAACCAGCTCCACGAGAAAGCTTCGAAGCGCCGCCTGCGCATTCAACTGGAAATGGGCGGCAAGAACCCCACCATCGTCCTGAACGACGCGATTCTGGGCAAGGCCGTCGGAAACACCGTCAACGCCGCATTCTTCTCGACCGGCCAGAAATGCACCGCCACCAGCCGCGTGATCGTCGAGGACGGCATCTATGACGAGTTCGTCGCCGCTCTCATCGAGGCCACGCGAAAACTCAAGGTCGGCAACGGACTCGAAGCCGGCGTTCAGATCGGACCCGCCATCGATCAGGCTCAGCTCGAAACCGACCTTGGCTATATCGAGGTCGCCCGCAACGAAGGCGCCCAGCTCGAATGCGGGGGCAACCGCCTGACCGGCGGCGGCTATGACAAAGGCTACTTCGTCGAGCCCACCGTTTTCACCGGCGTCACCGAGAACATGAGGATCGCCCAGGAGGAGGTCTTCGGACCGGTGCTGGCCGTGATGCGCGCCAAGGACTACGACGACGCCATCCGAATCGCCAACAACATCGCTTTCGGGCTGTCGGCCTCGATCCAGACTCAGGACGTGTCACGCATCCTCGAATACGCCTCGCAAATCGAGGCCGGTCTCGTCACCGTCAATCTGCCGAGCGCGGGCGTCGAGTATCAGTTGCCCTTCGGCGGCACCAAAGAGTCCAGCTTCGGCCCGAAAGAGCAGGGTCCGGCGGCGCTCGACTTCTACACCGACTACAAGACGGTCTATCTCGGCTACTAGAGGGGCTCTGTCATGAAACTGGCCCAGGTTCGTATTGCAGCCACCGGCGCGTTGTCCGCGGCCATCGTTCACGAAAACGGCTATCGGCTGATCATCGGCCACACGATGGATTCGCTCATTCGCCGTTCCGAGCAGGAAGGACGCGGCCTGGCCGACTTGGCCGAGGAGCTGGCTCTGGTCGACCCCGTCATGCTGGAGCTGGCCATGCCGGTGACCCCGAGCGAAGTCTGGGCCTGCGGCTGCTCCTATGCGCCGAGCGCCGAGTTCCGCGACGGCGAGTTGGGCGCGGGCGAAGGCCCCTACGGCTACGTGTCCGACCCGGCGCACCGTCCCGAGCTGTTCTTCAAAGGCACTTCCCGCGTCTGCGTCGGTCCGAACGAACCGGTCGGCATCCGCCCGGACTCGACCTTCACCGCGCCGGAGCCCGAACTCGCTCTCGTGCTCAACAGCAACGCCGAGATCGTGGGCTACACTCTCGGCAACGACGTTTCCGCGTGGGATATCGAACGCGAGAACCCTCTCTATCTGCCACAGTCAAAGGTTTACGACCGGTGTTGCGCGCTGGGGCCGTTCCTGGTGACTCCCGACGAAATCGACGACCCCTATCAGCTCGACATGACCTGCAGCATCCGCCGCCACGGCGACGTGACCTTCGAAGGCAAGGCCTCCACCGCCCAGCTTCGGCGTAGGTTCGAGGAACTGGTCGAGTGTCTTCGCCTCGGCAATTCCATCCCCGCCGCAACGGTGCTGCTGACCGGCACCGGTATCATCGTGACCCAGGAGGCCGCGCTGGCCCCCGGCGACGTCGTGACCATCGATGTCCCGGGGCTCGGGTGCCTCGTCAACCCCGCTACTGCCGCTTAGGTTGGTAAGGCGATAAGGAGTAACGCTTATTTATCGTCGATGCAATTGGGAGGATGTCCCAGTTGTATTCCTGCTCCTAAGCTCGTTCGTAACGCTCAGGGTAGTTGGTGTGGAGACGGGTGTTCAGGATACGTGCGACCTCTGGCGGCCATACGTCATCGCGGGGCTCTGAGTCGCGCTTGGACTGGAAAGCGGTCACGTCTTCGAGCCGGTAAGGACAATCTTCGGGCAGCGTGAACTTGCGCCGCCGCAAGGCCGTGACCTCGTCCGTTTGGGGGTTGTTGGAATGGTCGTATTCCGCCAGTCTTTCGCACGCCTTTCTTCTGCCACTCCGCCATGCGTTGGCGAACATCGTCTGATACTTCCCTTGCAGACCGGGGTTCTCGATGATCGCATCAGACATTTCGCCCCGGAATTGACGCACTTCCCGTGACCAGTTCCGTAACGCCTTATCGGTGGCTTCGCGGTAGTGTTCGATGCAGAGTAGATGATTGATGGCCTGGGAGCAGAGCGAGGTCCAGGTGCGTTCTTCCGTTCTTCCCACGCTCTCGATTTCCTCGATCACATTGTCCCAGTCGACCGCCTCGAAATCGCGCCGCCGAAGGGCGTCCGCCTGTTCGACAGACCAAGTGTATACGTCGCTGTGGTAGAGTTCGGCTGCCGGCGGCTTGGGAAGACCGCGAGGGAGGGAGGTTGTAGAGGACATGATGCTGGTGCCTCGGCCGTCATTGTAGCAAGGGGGTTTCCGGCATTCGGGACCCGGTAGAACCGAAGATTGCGCCATGTACTCAGCCGCTCGAGAGTTCGAGGCCTGAGCTGTCAAGTGGCGGCGCCGTCTCTACACGAGGCGTTAACAATCATGACTATTCACCTTCGCCCACGCCAAAGCCCTTTTGATGGGGTTGGTTGGCAGGGAGTCTTCGATTAGTTCCTCTCGTACGGATAAGATCATCATTCCTTGATGCGGCGCGCGCGTTCGGCCACGCTGAAGATGGCGTCGAGCTTTTCCACAATTTCGTTGTCGATTTCCTCTGCCTGGACAAAACTCGCTAGTCGGTGGTAATTGGTTTTAGTCATCAGGTTGGGGAGTTGCAGCTTCTCGTAGAAGCACTTGAACACCCGATCCAAGAAAGCGTTGCTCGCCTTGATGTCGGGGCCCCACGGCGACGGTTCGCCAAGAGTTGTAAGGGCCTGCTCGATTATCTCGATGCTCTCCTCCATGTGCTGGCGCCAAGCGTTGCTAAACAGTCTGCCCACATGGCGTTCCCCCTCAGCAGCGGCGAAATTGAGCAACACTTCAGGGCAGCACAGATAGTTCTCCAGTTCGCGCTTCTGCCACATCAGTTGGGTAAGATTCGGATCATCCGGTGGCTTTTGGTCGAGGCGATCATAGAGAGCTACGCCCACCAGATCAGGATTGGCTTCACGCACGCCGTAGAAATGGGACTTCGCTTTAGAAGGCTGATTGGAGACGTAGTGTACGTAGGGACTCTCCAGCAGTTCGGCAGCTTGATGATTCAGACGACGGGCGAGTTGCAAAAGGATGGCAAGATCAGTCGAGCCTTCGAGATACAGAATCCAGCCCTTCTCTTCAGCCTGTAAGTAGTGTTCGAAGCCTATCTCCTTGAGTGCCTTGGTGACTTGGCTGCCACGATCGTCGATGCGATGAGGTGTCCCTACGAAAGCGATGACCACGTCGCGCGCTGCAGCCTCGTTGAGTACGACTTCTGAATGACTGGCGGCGATGATCTGGCTACCGGTGCGCTCTGCTGTCTCACTCAAGATCTGGTAGATCTGACGCTGCCTGAGAATCTCCAGATGTGCATCCGGCTCGTCGAGCAGAAGCACGGATTTTGGATTGGCGGTCATGTGGGCGAGTAAGAGCAGGGTTTGCTGTTGTCCGCGACCGCTCGCGGAGAGGTCGAGTTGAACGCCATCTCGCGTGCGATAGGTCATGATGATTTCGCCACGTTCTGTGATGTATTGAGGTTCGTTCAGTCGGCTGCCGAACAGGAAATCAATGCGTTCGACTATCTGCTCCCAACTGGCTCCACCATCATCGCTTTCGATGATCTGGAAACAGAGATTCCTTAGTACCTCAGCCGTGCGCCCCTCGCCTAGACGCACATTGATCGCGCCACGGTCCAGCCGTGTCTCATTGGCTGCCAGACCCGACATGGGCGGCAGATAGGCGATCCGGACATCAGCAGCCGCTTCAGGTACAGCCATGCGCTGATCATCTCGAATTCGGAGGGGACGGCAATAGAATGACTCTTCATTGGCGTAGTCGAACTCCAGACCGCAAGACCACTTGATGGCATCAACCACAATTTGTACAAGTAGATTCTCTGTGTGCAATTTGCCGTCTTTTCGTCTACCGCGACGCACGTGCAGGTCACGCCAAAGGAGGTTAGCTGCTGGTACGGGAACGGCGATGAGATCACGCCGATTGATCGTCACACCAGGCCGCTTGGCCGGTACGTCGCCTGCCCCACGCTTCTCCATCCACCTCTTCAGCCCGACATCCCACAAGGCAAGCGATTGCAGCGCTGTGGTCTTGCCGGCATTATTCGGACCCATCAGCACAACCCGGTCACCGAGTTCGAGCTCTACATCTTCGAAGAGCTTGAAATTACGAATGGCAAGTTTTGTCAGCATCGGGGCTCCTCTTTGATAACAATTCCTTCGCCCGAGCTAGCAGTTCCCAGGAGTTGTAGCTGATGCTTGTTTCGTCAAAATCCCGTTTATGTTGGAATGGCTGGCACACGTAGTGAACGCCGGGCTTTTAGCCGCCAAAGAACCCGCCTTCCCCGAGAAGGGATGTGCTGATGCTACATGAGAGATAACTCGTGCGGCTCACCAACTCGACACCCAATCCAGGACCCGCCAGCCAACCCGGGCCGGCACATCGTCGCGAGAAATCTGCCCGGGGCAAATATAGCAGCCCCTCATAGGGTAAGCCCCAGCGCAGTCCTCCACCAATCCCCCAAGTCGATAATCGTAGCCTTAGCGGGCTGTGAAGCACCACCCAGCCTGCATTTCTCACCACCCGACGGTCGAAGCACGCGATACGACCGCCATGACTTCGTTGCGCTTGCTTGCCGTGCTCAACGTACTGTTCAAGTACGCCTGCGCGCGCCAAGCGGCGCGCGCCTCGTCCTGACGCCCCTCTCACGCACTTCGCCTCGCCACGTGGTGAGAAATGCAGGCTAAAAAGCTTGTTCAATGAGCGGTTCACTCACTGGGTGGTCCGGAGCTTTGTGTGTCCAGAGGTTTTTCAAGAAGCGGACGAGGAAAACCGGAGACAGAAGGCGCCTTTCCACAGCGCTGAGCAAGGCCGGTCAGTAATCGCGGAAAGGGCCGCGGGGCTCGGCGGCGTTCATTTCTCTACGCCAGCGGTGCCAGCGGGTCTTGAGGTCGGCGAGGATTTCCGGGCGGGCCTCCGACAGGTCCTTCTCCTCACCGATGTCGTTCGTCAGATCGAACAATCCGCCGTCCGAACCCGCCTGAACCCACTTCCAATTCTTGTAGCGCGCAGCCTTGTGGCGGCGCCGCTGCCAAAACATCTCGGTCCGTTGCGAGGCGGCTTCACCCCGCAGAACAGGCAGCATGTCGAACCCGTCGTAGGTGACGCCCTCGGGCAGTCGGCCTCCCGCGGCGGCGGTGAAGGTCGGAAAGACTTCGAGTGAAGTGAGGAAAGCGTCGTTGACTTTCCCCTTCGGCAGGCGCCCCGGCCAACGCGCGATGAACGGCACGCGCAGGCCTCCCTCGAACATTCGACCCTTGCGTCCGCGCAACGGCGTATTGTCCGCGACGCCGGAACCGCCGTTATCGCTGAAAAAGACGACCAGGGTGTTCTCGGCGACCCCGAGCCGCTCCAGTTCATCGAGAATCCTGCCGATGGCGTGGTCCATGGCGGTCACGGCCGCCTTGTAGCGCTGCTTCCTGGTGGGAGGAAGGCCGCCGTACATTCGGTAGTACTCATCGGGCGCCTGAACGCCGACGCGTTCGAGATTCGAGGCTCCGTGCGGCGCGTTGAAAGGGACGTAGAGGAAGAACGGCCGGCGGCGGTTCTTGTTCAGGAACTCGATCGCCTCGCGCCGGAACAGATCGGTCGCGTAGCCCTCGACCTTGGTTCGCTCGTTGCCGCGATACATGGACGGGACTCCGTACCGCTCGTGGGTGAAGTAGTCGATGCCCGTGTTGGAGAATCCGAAGAAGGCGTCGAACCCGCGCTGCAACGGCATGAAGCGCCGGGCGCGGCCGCTATCCCACTTGCCGAAGACGCCTGTCGCGTAGCCGGCTTTGCGGAGAACCTGCGCGATGGTGACCTCGCGCACGTCAAGCCCCAGGGTCATCTCCGGCGAGACGGCGTATTCGTCCTCGGTGAAGCGGTGGCCGTAGTTGACTTCGTTGTTGCGGATCATGTCGTAGAGGCCGTTCCGCTGCGGATAGCGCCCGGTAAGAATGCTGCCTCGGGACGGCGTGCAGGCCGGCCAGGTGACGTAGAAGTTGGTAAGGCGCACGCCTTCGGCGGCGAGCCGGTCCAGATTCGGCGTCTTCAGCTCCGGTCGGCCGCAGCAGCCGAGGTCGGCATAGCCCTGGTCGTCCGACACGATCAGGACGATGTTGGGCTTCGCCTCCTGCGCCCACAGAGCCGGCGTTCCCGCTAAAACGAAAAGCATTGCCGTCGCAACCCGTTCCATCATGAATCTCATCTCCTTCATGTCGGCGTAAGGCACTGACAAGTATTCCTCACCACGCGGCGAGACGGAATGCGTGCGGATCACGAGTCACGAAACACGAATCACGGCCTTTTTACCGCCTGCTTCGGCCGTCAGATGGTTTGAAATGCAGGCTAACACAGCATCCGGGGGCAAAAAGTTTCCCTATAATGGCTCCCACTGCCCGGAAGAGCAGTTGCAAGCCAAGGGAGCCTTTCATGTTCTGTCCTCAATGCGGTAGCCAAAACGATGACGCTCATGCCTTCTGCAGGCAGTGCGGCGCTTCGCTGAGGCGCGGCGAAACCACTGCCCCCGCGCCCGCGCCTCCCGTCTCACCTCCGCCGCCCGCCCCCACGGTGTCCACTCCGCCGCCCGCGGCGCCGGCGGCCGGACAGGCTACCCGGTACGCAAACTTCGGTCTGCGGCTGCTGGCCGTCATTTTGGATGCGATTGTGACGGGTATCGCCGGCGTCCTGCTTGGCGCAATGCTCGGGTTAATGGCCGGTCTCGGAGGGGCCATGACCGGCGTCCACGATGCTGCCGTCTTTGGCGCCATGAATCTGTTGGGCTTTCTGTCGGGAACAGCGGCGGGTTGGCTTTATGAAGCGCTGATGGTCAGTTCCTCTTACCAGGCGACGCTGGGCAAGATGGCGGTGGGCATCGTCGTCACCGACATGCAGGGGCGCCGTATTTCGTTCCTGCGAGCGACCGGCCGCTACTTTGGCAAGTTCGTGTCGTCGATGCTCATGATGATCGGCTATCTGATACAGCCGTTCACCGAGAAGCGCCAGGCGCTGCACGACATGATGGCGGGGTGTTTGGTGCTGCGGAAGGTCCCGCGCTAGTCAGCGGCCTGCGGCAAAGGGTGACCGGCCCTGGACGGATTCGCTGGAGACTTCGATCTCCACATGACGATGTTGGGCTACGCGCCCCGCGTCGCTGTTCCCGAGAAAAGGACAAGCATTGCGGGGGCCGCCCGTTTCATCATGAACTGCATCTCGTTACAGCGTCCGGGAACTCTGAAGTTTCCCTATAATTGTCCCCACTACGCGGAAGCGGGGTTCGCAGCAAGAATTCATGTTCTGTCCACAATGCGGCCGTTTGAACGATGAGGAGTATGCGTTCTGCAAGCGGTGTGGGGCTTCGATGCGGCGCGGCAAAACCCCTGCCGCCACGCTCGAAACTCCTGTGTCAGCTCCGCTGTACGATGCACCGGCTACCGGACAAGAGATACGGTACGCGGGCTTCGGGTGGCGGTTCCTGGCTGTCTTCCTGGATTGGATTCTCATCAGCATCGTTTCGATCCTGTTTGTCCTGACGCTCGGAGTTGCCGCCGGCGCCGGTGAAGACGACATCCCTGCCCTCGTAGTCGTAATCGGGGTAGGGATGAGTTGGTTGTATGAAGCGCTGCTGGTCAGTTCCTCTTACCAGGCGACCCTGGGCAAGAAGGCCGTGGGCATCGTCGTCACCGACCTGCAGGGGCGCCGTATTTCCTTCCTGAGAGCTACCGGCCGCCACTTTGGCAAGATCGTGTCGGAGATGCTGCTGCTGATCGGCTACCTGATACAGCCCTTCACCCCGAAGCGCCAGACTCTGCACGACATCATGGCGGGGTGTCTGGTGCTGCGGAAGGTCCCTCGCTAGCGTGTATTTCTCACCACGCGGCGAGGTGAAGTATGTAAGAGGGCCGTCAGGACGAGGCGCGAGCCGCTTGGCGCGCGCAGGTGTACTTGTAAGTACATCGAGCACGGCAAGCAAGCGCAACGAAGTCATGGCGGCCGTATCGCGTGCTTCGGCCGTCGGGTGGTGAGAAATGCAGGCTAATCAGCCCCGCGCGGCCAAGGGTGATCGGGCTTGACAGGATTCGTCATTTGCGGGACTCCGTAAACCAAAGCCGCTTACAACCCCGCGCGCATGTATTCGATCACGTCGGCCAGGTCCTGCGGGCTCAGGTCTTCTTCCAAACCGTCCGGCATGAGCGAGACGGTCGAGGTGCGCATCTCGGCGATGTTCTTGCGCAAGATGGTCTGATCTTCGTATTCGCCGCGCAGTCTCACCGCCTCGGCGGTCTCGCCGGCCAGCAAGCCGTCGTAGATCCGGCCGACCTTGTCGACGACGACGTAGTTGGCGTAGTTGGGTCGGATATCCCGGCTCGGGTCAAGGATGCTCTCGATGAGTTGCTCGCGCGTCTTGTTGTTCACGCCGGAAAGATTCGGCCCGATGCGCGCCCGCTGGCCTTGGGGCTGGTGGCACTCCGCGCAATGCTCTTCGAAGAGGGCGCGGCCGTGATCGAGGTCGCCTTTCAGCGACACGGCATCCGCATAGGCGGCCAGGACCTCGGCGCGGTCGCTCACCTGCGCCGCCAGGAGCTTCTCGGCGCGTTGCCGGATCGTGTCGTCCGGGTACTGCGTCAGACGGATTCGGGAAACAGGGTCGACCGTTTCGACCGCCACCCGATCGGCCTCGATCGCGTCGAGAAAGGCCGCCGCTCGATCGCGCCGCCGCATCATGGCCTGAGCGACCCGCTCCCGCACCGGGGGGCCGTAACCGCTCCAGCCGGCCAGCAACAGCTCCGCGACGTCCTCCTCGTCGAACTCCGCAAGGGTCCCGACCACCGCGGACTGCAACGCCTGGGGCGCCACGCTCGTCAGCATTTCGCGCAGGACCGGAGCCACCGCCGCGTACGACCCGGCCCGCAAGGCTTCCGCCGCCCGCACCCGCTCTTCGATCGACAGCTCCGCGTCCGCGACCTCTCGCCGCGATTGGCGGACGAATTCCGGCAGATGCAAGTAGCGCGCGGCCTCCCGCGCTGCGTCCCGCACCTCGGGATCGGCGAAACGGACGAACTTCATGATCACTTGCTCTGCGGCGGGGATGCGAAAGCCGCGCGACCCGTCGATAGCCAACCCCTTGGCGAGCCCCGAGAGCGCCGCGCTGCGCCAGGCGGCGTTTTCGAGACGGCGGCTGCCGTCGACCGTGATCAGAAAGAGAGAGATTTCACGGCTGCTCCGGTTAGCAGCGATGATCGCGCTCAGCTCTCTCAGAAACTCGCGCTTGCCCTCCGTCGGCTCGTTGAAGAAACCGGCGTACCGCGTCAGCAGCCGGTTCAGCACCCTCATCCCGCCACTGCCGACTGAGCTGAGCAGCGCTTTGCGGAACCATTTGTCCTCAGCGTGCTCGGCGATCAGCGGCGCCAGCGCGCGATGGTTCGACGGCAGCAACCCAAGGGTGAGGATGAACTGGAAACGGACGCGCGGGTCTTCGTCTTTCTGGCGAGCCATCAGAACGTTGGCCAATTCGGGAAGAAAAGCCTCCGCCATCTTGATTGCGTTTTCTCGAATGCGCGGATGCTCGTCGCTGAGCGCACGGCGCACCAAGGCCGGCTCCAGCGCTCCCAACCCCTCGAGCACCCAAAGAGCGTGCAGCCGCCCCTGGGGTGATTCGCTCTCAGCGGCCATCGTCTTCAGGAGGGGGACGGCGGCTTGATCCTGCTTCTCGAACAGCAGACGGTGAGCCGTCCGCCGATGCCAGCCGTTGGCGTGTTCGAGCGTCGCGACCAGCTCGGCCGTCGTCGCCTCACTCAAGCCTGACTTGAGACTCCGGCCCGTCTGACCATTCTCCGGGACGATGCGGTAGATCCGCCCTTTATCGGTGCCGCGATAGAAATCCATCTGAAGCCTCTCTTGCAGCGCCATCGGAATCGATAGAGGCTCCTCGATGTACTCGCGGTAGAAGTCGACCACGTAGAGATGTCCGTCCGGCGCATTGACGAAGTTCGCGGGCGAGAACCAGGAATCCTTGACGGCCAGAAATTCCCGATCTCCCTCCACTGCGCCGTGGGCGCGGAATGTCGCGCCGTCCTGCGTGAGAACGTTGCGGCGGACAAGATTGCCGTTCACTTCGCCGACAAAGACGTTTCCGACGTACTCGGGGGGGAAGCTGTCACCGACGTAGACCGTGGCGCCGGTCGCCGCCGAGAACCGCCCCCAAAGATGTTCGACACGATTGAGGTTTGTTTCGTCGTAGCGCTTCTGGCGAGCCTGGGTTCGCTCGATGCGCCATTGTTGCGGCTCGGTAAGAGGATAGATCTTGTTCTCCTCATCGTCGTGCTCGACGAGAAACTGCATCGGTGAACCGGGACTGAAGAAACGGTTGCGCAGAGGATATTTCGCCGGCAGGACGGCGTGAATCAGGAAGATCGTGTTTCGCGAGCCGAACCGCTGCCCCCACTCGTCGAACGACATGCCGTACTGCACAGACCCGGCGGCCGGCTCCCAAGCGCCGGTCCCCGGATGGAACCGGAAGTCGTGCCCCCGCACGGCGACTCCGTCCTTGCCGGGGTGCTTGGGCGAGGTGATCGTTCCGGTCCGGCCGGCGTTAGCCCCGTAGATCCAGTTGTCAATCCCGTAGCGCAGGCTGTTGATCCGCGCTTCCGGCGTAACATCCTCCTGGAAGCCGGTGAACCAGACATCCTTGATGTCGGCCTTGTGATCGCCATCGGTGTCCTTGAGATAAAGAACGTCGGGGGCGGCGGCGGCGAAAATACCCCCTTGCCAGGGAAGAACGGTAGAGACTTGCAACAGGTTGTCCGCGAAAACAGTGGCCGTTTCGTAGCGGCCGTCTCCATCCTGATCCTGCAGGAAGCTGATACGGCTGCGCGGTGGTTCTCCCTCCGCGGGGTCATACGGATAGTCGCGCATTTCGGCCACCCAAAGATCGCCGTTCTCGTCGAACGCGATGTCGACGGGGTCGGTGACTTGCGGTTCGGCGGCGACAATCTCAATACGGAAGCCCGGCTCGATTTGGAAAGCGTCAACGGCCTGCTCGGGAGTGAGTGGGTCGCTGTCGTAAGGTCCCTTGGTTGGCCCGGAACTACCGCAGAAGGCCAAGAGAAGCAGTAGAGCAAGCGAGACGACCCTTCCTGCGGAAGAAAAGTCATCCGGTGTGGCGCATAGGGTCTTCATAGAGTCTCGTTCGGTGGCCTCATTCTAACGGGGCTCCGCTATGGACCGACAAGCAGGACAACGGAGCGCTGCGTGAGCATGACTCGAATGCGAATCTTGGCGAGCGAAGAAAACTAGCGATTGGCTTCGCGTCCGCCCACCGGCGCGAAGCTTTTTGGATCAGGTGATACAATCCCGTTCTGTTTCGGCGGATCGGGGACCGCCGCAGGCAGCAGTGAGTCTCGTGAAGGCGATCGTCTTGGGAGCCGGCGGGCAATTGGGCGCCGAACTGGTCTTGGAGCTTGCCCGGCGCGGGCACGAAGTGACCGCCTTGGGGCGCGGGCAACTCGATATCACCGACGCGACGGCCGTCCGCCAGGCGCTGTTGCGGCAGCAGCCGGGTTGGGTCATCAACTCCGCGGCTTACAACCAGGTCGATCTGGCCGAGAAAGAACCGCAGGCCGCGATGGCCGTCAACGGCTTCGCCGTGCATTCCCTGGCGACCGGCTGCCGCGATGTCGGCGCCACGTTCGTTCATTTCTCGACGGACCACGTTTTTGACGGGACGAAGGCGGAACCGTACACCGAGTCCGATCCGCCGAGCCCGCCCTCGGCCTACGGACTCTCGAAGCTCGCCGGGGAATGGTATGCCCGGATCAATTGCAGCAAACGCTATGTCTTCCGGATCGCCGGCGTGTTCGGACCGGCGGGGCGCTATACGCGTCGCGGCAACTTCCCCGAACTCGTGATCCGCAAGGCGCATGAAGGCAGTCCGATGAAGGTCGTGGACGATTTCTTCGCGACGCCGACCTACGCGCCGGCTTCGGCCTCTCGCGTGATCGACGCGCTCGAGAAAGAAATCCCGTTCGGCCTGTACCATCTCGGCGGAAGCGTCTCGATCTCCTGGTATCAATGGGCGCTGAAGATCCTCGATCAGACCGGGCTGCGAGCCGAGATCGCTCCGACCAATCGCCGCGAGTACAAAACGGTTGCTGTGAGGCCGCGCCACGCCGGTCTCTCGAACGCCCGGATCGAAGCCGCCGGCATCGCGCGGATGCCGCCCCTGGACGAGGCGCTGACCGATTACCTGCGCCGGCGCGAAAAGGTCAAGCCTCCGACAGGCCGGCCTGCCCATGCCGACGCCTGACGGAGAAGCCTGCGTGCAGACACGGCATGTCTCGACGACATAGCCACTGCCGCTCAACGCGATCGCACCTCTTGCCGTTGCCGCGCCCCGGATAGCGACTCTTTATGTCGAACAGGAGACCGCGAACCGGATCGTCCTGCTGTCGGCGCAATGTAAGACGTTCCCCGGATGAGCCAGGCAGACGGCGAAGGAAAAAATTTCCAGCACCAACAGGTACTGAAGCCCTTCAGTCTTCTTTTGTCTCCCCGGCCTGTTTAGCATGAGGACAGGGATGCGGGAATCCTGGCCCTGCGAAGAAAAAAGCGGAGGAGAAAAGGTCAAAAAAATCGAGGAGGTGAGATCACGCCCACGCTTCTGCGACGAAGTTTGTTCTTCGTAGCGCCGGCAACCCCGGCCGGCAGGACGAGGTGCAAGCCGTCCGCGCCGGCAACACGGCCTTTACGTCCGTTCGGTTCGCCGGGGTGCGCAAGGGTCGCAAAACAAAAAACCCGAAACCAACGCCCGCACCACTGCACCTGCCGACAAGTCACGGCTTCCATACCCACCATTTCCCACCGTTTCCCGGCATGACTCGGGGGGTGGGGGGTGCCCCGGAACAAGTGTTCAAGCGCCGTTAGATGGGAAATCCCGCAAAAATGTACGGAATCCCGGATCTGCGTGAGAAAACACGAAGCGCAGTGTTCACCGCAGTTCCCGTCTCTCCTCGGGCAGGTTCCGCTGCGGAGAACGCACCATGAATCCATGCTGCGAAAGGGGAACGCTCTGGATTGCGTCGATGTCCGTATAATTTCGCTTGACCATGAGGCAGCCGGTGTTTCATGATTAATGGCGCATTTTGGAGACTCTGCGATGGACATTTCGGTAACGGTGAACGGTGAACGATTCGAGAGGCCGGTCGAGCCTCGGCGACTGCTGGTCCATTTTCTTCGCGAAGACCTTGGACTGACGGGGACGCATATCGGCTGCGAAACGACGGTCTGCGGCGCTTGCACGGTAATGCTGGAAGGCCGCTCGGTGAAATCCTGCACCGTGCTGGCGGTACAGGCCGACGGCAAGGAGATCACGACGATCGAGGGGATGGCGAGCAACGGCGAACTGCACGCCGTCCAGGAAGCATTCTGGAACGAGCACGGACTGCAGTGCGGTTTCTGCACGCCGGGCATGATCATGTCGGTCGACCAACTGTTGAACGACAACCCGAGCCCGACAAAGGACGAGATCCGGCACGGCATCGAGGGCAATCTTTGCCGTTGCACCGGCTATCAACACATCGTGAACGCCGTCGAAGCGGCGGCGAAGGCCAAGGCGGGGGTATAAGACATGGCGACAACGACAACGGCACCCAAACTCAAGACCCACGTTGGCGAGCGGATCCGGCGCACCGAAGACCCGCGTCTGATTACCGGCACTGCGTGCTACCTGGACGACATCACACGACCCGGCATGCTGCATGCGGCGGTCCTGAGGAGCCCCTACGCGGCGGCCAGGATCAACAGCATCTCGATCGAAGACGCCCTCGCTCTACCCGGCGTGAAAGCGGTCTACGTGGGGAAAGACGTAGAGTCGGTCGGAGGGGTGCCTTGCGCCGGCTCGATGCCCGATCTGCGGATTCCGAACCACAAGATCCTGGCCGGCGACCGGGTGTACTACGTGGGTCATCCGGTGGCGGCGGTGGTGGCGACGGACAAATACATCGCTGCGGATGCGATCGAGAGGATCGAGGTGGACTACGAGCCTACCGAGCTGGTGTCCGACCCGGAGGAGGCGCTGCAGGAAGGCGCCGTCAAGGTGCATCCGGAGTACCCCGACAACGTGGCCTTTACGTTCAGCCAGGAAGGCGGAGACGTCGAGGAGGCTTTCCGCCAGGCGGACGTCATCGTCAAGGAAAAGATTCTCGTGCCGCGGCTGGCGCCGCTGCCGATAGAAACCCGCGGCGTCGTGGCCGAGTACGACGAAGGAGCTCAGGAGCTCACGATTTATTCATCCACGCAGATTCCGCACCTGCTGCGGACACAGCTTGCGTTGCAGTTGAACCTGCCGGAGCACCATGTGCGCGTGATCGCGCCGGAAGTCGGCGGCGGGTTTGGCTCGAAATGCAACGTCTGGGCCGAGGAGGCATTGGCCGCTTTCGTCGCCATGGAGCTCAAGCAACCGGTGAAGTGGGTCGAGTCGCGGCGCGAAAGCATCCTGGTCGTCGCCCACGGACGGGCGCACGTGGATACTTTGGAGCTGGCCGCGAAGAACGACGGTACGCTCCTGGGCCTGAAGCTCCACATCCTTTGCGACATCGGTGCTCATCACCAACTGCTCACGCCGATCATTCCTACGCTGGCGGTGCTGATGCTGCCCGGCCTGTACAAGTTCCGCAGCTTCAAGGCGGACCTGATCGGGGCGTTCACCAACCGTGCGCCGAGCGATCTGTATCGCGGCGCAGGGCGTCCGGAAGCAACCTACGTCATCGAGCGGATGGTCGACAAGCTGGCGGCGGAGATCGGGATGGACCCGGCCGAGATCCGGTTCAAGAACTTCCCCGCCTCGACGGATTTCCCCTTCAATTCGGCCACGGGTCTGCAGTACGACAGCGGCGACTACGCCACGGCTTTCAACAAGGCGCTCGACATCGTCGATTACAAGGCGCGCCGAGCCGAGCAGGAAGCCGCGCGCGCCGAAGGCCGGCTGTATGGCATCGGAATCTCGACCTACGGCGAGATTTGCGCCTTCGGGCCTTCCCCGGCGACACCCGCGGGCGGCTGGGAGAGCGCATCGGTTAATGTCGAGGCGACGGGGAAAGTCGCCGTAATGACGGGAATCTCGCCCCATGGCCAGGGCGAGGAAACGTCCTTCGCCCAGTTGACCGCTGACGCCTTGGGCATTCCGATGGACGACATCGTGGTCGTTCACGGCGATACGGCCAAAGTGCACTATGGCATCGGCACCTTCGGCAGCCGCGGCATTTCGATCGGCGGTTCGGCGCTGCACCTGGCGCTTCAGGACGTCGTCGCGAAGGCGACCAAGTACGCGGCGCACATGATGGGGGTCGATGCGGAAACCGTAACGTTCGAAGGCGGTGTGTTCTCTTCCGAAGCGACGGATTCTACGCTGACCTTGGCGGACGTCGCCCTAGAGGCTCATCTCTGCCGGCAGTTGCCGCCGGGGACCGAGCCTGGCCTGGCTGCGACCCGATTCTTCGAACCATCGAACTTTGCGTTCCCGTTCGGGGCGCATATCTGCGTGACCGAAGTGGACAAGGAGACCGGCGAGGTCGATATTCAACGATTCGTCGCAGTGGACGATTGCGGCAGGATCATCAACCCGTTGCTGGTCGAGGGCCAGATTCACGGCGGCATCGCCCAGGGTTTGGGTCCGGCCTTCCAAGAGGGGGTGATCTACGACGACGAAGGTCAGCTCCTCAACGGCACTCTGATGGACTACTCCATCCCCAAGGCGCGAAATATGCCTTGGATCGAGACAGACCGCACCGAGACGCCGTCTCCGGTCAACCCGCTGGGTACGAAGGGCGTAGGCGAGGCGGGCACGATCGGCTCGCTGCCCGCATTCGTGAACTCCGTCGTCGACGCCCTCTCGCCGCTCGGCATCGAGCATATCGACATCCCGATGACATCCCAATCGATTTGGAACGCCATCCATGAAAGGAGCCGGACATGATTCCCGCGAGTTTCGATTACTCTGCTCCCGAGACTTTGTCGGAAGCGCTGCAACTGCTGGGTGATGAGGAGGCCAAGGTGCTGGCCGGCGGCCAGTCGTTGATCCCCATGTTGAAACTCCGGCTGGCGCAACCGGCGCGGCTGGTCGACCTCGACCGGATTCCGGATCTCAACTTCATCGCAGAGGACAACGGGACGATCCGCATCGGCGCGATGACGACGCATCACCAGGTGGAGTCATCAGACCTGCTGGCTGAGAACTGTCCGCTGCTGGCAAAGACGGCTGCTCATATCGGCGACGTGCAGGTGCGAAATCGGGGGACGATCGGCGGCAGCGTGGCGCACGCCGACCCGGCCGCGGATTACCCGGCCGCGTTGTTGGCTCTCGAAGCGCAGGTCAAGTTGGTGAGCGCCTCCGGTGAACGGGTTGTGGCTCTGGATGAGTTCCTGGTGGACGCCTTGACAACCTCGCTCGAGGACGGCGAGATTCTCACCGAGGTGCACGTTCCCGTGGAACAGGCAGGTGTGGCCACCGCCTATCGGACGCTGATTCAACCGGCCTCCGGTTTCGCCATCGTCGGCGCCGCCGTTCGCCTCGGCGTGTCGAACGGCAATGTCTCGTTTGTCCGCGTCGCGCTAACCGGCGTGGGCTCGAAACCCTACCGGGCATCCGCCGTCGAGCAAGCCTTGGAAGGCGGCCCGGCCAACGCGGAAGCTTTCGCCGCGGCGGCGGCTCACGCCGCAGAGGACGTCGATGTGCTGTCCGACATTCATGCCTCGGCAGCCTACCGCGCGAGCTTGGCGGCCGTGCAGACCCGGCGGGCGCTGGAAGATGCCGCCGGTTCCGCATGACGCTGAAAGGAACCTACTCGCTCCCGGCGCGGCGCCAAAAGGTGTGGGACGCTTTACTGGACCCCGGCGTTCTGGCGCGCACTCTGCCCGGCTGCAAATCGCTGGAGGCGGTCGGTCCCGATGAATACCGCATGCACATGGCTCTTGCGATCTCGAGCCTGAAGGGTGTTTTCGAGGGCAAGGTGCGGATCGAGGACCAGCAGCCGCCTGAAAGCTATCGGCTGACGGTGCAGGGCCGGGGCAAGATCGGGTTCGTCAACGGCGGGGGCTCCTTCCGGCTTCGAGAGTCGGAAGACGCCGTGACGGAGATCGAATACCAAGGCGATGTCAAAGCCGGCGGCACGATCGCTTCGGTTGGTCAGCGTCTGATGAACATGACCTCGAAGATGATGATCAAGCGCTTCTTCACCGCGCTCGAGAAGGAACTGACCGCCCCGGTCTAGCCGAGCCGAGGTTAGAGCGTGTAGTTGCGAAAGCGGACCAGTTTTCTGTCGATGTCCGCAATACTCGGTACGCCGGACATGCCCATATCAAGCGCCAGCTCCGTCCGCAGCAACTCGATGACGCGGGCGACGCCCTGTTGTCCAAAGGTGGTGAGGCCCCAGAGATAGGGTCGTGCAATCCCCACCGCCGCCGCCCCCAAGGCGAGCGCCTTCAGGACGTCGGAGCCACGCCGGAAGCCGCCATCGATGAGCACCGGAATTTTCCCTCCAGCCGCCTGGACGCACTCGGGCAGCGCCTCGATCGTTCCCCCGACGTGATCCATTTGGCGGGCGCCGTGACTGGAGACGATCACGGCGGACATGCCTGTCCGTACGGCCATCTCCGTGTCTTCGGCCGTGAGAATACCCTTGATGACGATGGGCAGGTCGGTAAGGTCGCGAAGCTTCATGACGGTTTCCCAGGTCGGGGTCGGAAAGGGCCGCGAGGGGAAGCCTCCGGTCCGCCAGGGCTCATCGCCTTCTTTGTAGATCAGGTTGCCCTGCGCGTCGCGGGGGATGCCGGTATTGCACCACGAGCGGACGAACTTGTTGTGGATGCTGCGCTCGCGATGGGAGACATGCATGATATCGACCGTGAAGGAGATGGCGCTGGCGCCGGAATCCTCGACGCGCTCGACGAAGTTGAGCATCGAGTTCTCGGTCCGGAACTGGCCGCCGGTCGTGAACTGCCACCAGTTCTTCGGCCCCTTGCCGGATGCGACGACTTCATCGATGCCGCCGTTGGTGATCATGAGCGTGTCGGTATCGCCGGCGGCTTTGGCGACCTCGTTCTCGCCGTCCGGGTAGAAGCAGTTTTTTCCACCGGCGGGGTCGATGAAAATCGGATGCCGTAGTATTTTTCCGAACAGTTTGGTTTCGATGCTGATCTTGTGGACGTCGGTCAGGAAGCGCGGCCGAATGATGATGCGGTTGAAGGCTTTGCGGGCATCGCGCAGCGCGGCCTCGTCACTGGCGCCTTCGGCCATGTAGTCCCAGGCGACGGGGTCGAGCTTTTCCTTGGCGAGCTTGGCGAAGTCGAAGACGTTGGCGGGCTCGAGAACCGGGTCAATGGCCGGCGGTCCCTGCGATTGCAGGAGTTGCCTCTGCAAGAGCGGTGAAGCGACAAAGAGTTGAGCCAGACGGCGCAGCGCCTGACGGCGGTCGACCTTCATATTCGTTGCCTAACTTTCAGCAGTGAGAATCCGTGTGGTTGCCGAGTGCTCCCTTACTTCGGAGTAATGCAGGACTCGCGCCAACTCGCCGCCCGCATCGTCAGTGATCGGCGTCGGCCGCCGCAGAATCAACTCCACCCGGTCGAGACGATTGTACGCGATGTGCGCCATCTCGAGGCGATCGATGGTCTTCGCCTCAGAGCTTTCGAGATCCGGCGCAAGCAGCGGACCCGTGTCCACCTGGAATGAGGAATTTTCGGGGCGGAAGTTCATGGTCAGGATGGGGTATTCAAGCAGATAGGTCCGGCCGGGTCCACTGATTTCCGTCCGGCCGACGAGTGGGATGTTGTTTTCCGTGGCCTCGTTGATGGCCGCCGGCGCATCAAGAGCACGGGACGCGGTAAAGCGCGCCACATCGATTTCGAGCGACCGGAAGCTGTCCGTCACGGGCCTGCCGCGAGCGGCTTCACCCCCGTACGTGATCCCGCGTCCCATGGAACGCTCTTCGGTCAGGGAATAGATGTTTCTGTACTCGCGGCTCGGGATTTGAAACAGCCCGCTTTCCGCGTACACCCATTCGGTGCGGCAAGCGGCAATCAATACGAACCGCTCGGTCTCGCCGCTCGCTTCGTCAACCACGTCGAGGAGGGCTTCCAACTGGATGCGCGCCTTGTTGCCCAGCGGGGTGTTGTGCCTCGCGTGCGGACGAGGATCGGGGCGCGGCGGCAGATCCCACGTCATGTAGGAAGACTGAAAATTGCATGCCGGGGTATCCGTCATCGATAGCCGATCCTCATCCCTGTCCGTCTTTGTTTCGGACCCTCCACAAGCCAGGGCGATCAGCGAACCTCCCGCAGCAAGCCCCTTGGCGGACTCGACAAACATCCGTCTTCGCGTGACCGGCATTCGATGGCGCGTGGTCATGATCTCAGGGGCTCCAGCCGCGGATGCGGACCAGCTTGCGGTCGATGTCGTTGATCCGGGCGACGCCCGACATGCCCATGTCGAGCGCCAGCTCGACGCGCATCAATTCGAGGACGCGAGCCACGCCGCGGCTGCCGAAAGCGGTCAATCCCCAAAGATATGGCCGCGCAATGCCCACTGCGGCCGCGCCCAGGGCAAGGGCCTTCAGCACATCCGTGCCTCGCCGGAAGCCGCCGTCGATGAGGACCGGCATCTTTCCGCCCGCCGCCTGGACACATTCAGGAAGCGCTTCGATGGTCGAACCGGTGTG
The DNA here is from genome assembly GCA_028819575.1 of Bryobacterales bacterium. Taxonomy (GTDB): domain Bacteria; phylum Acidobacteriota; class Terriglobia; order Bryobacterales; family UBA6623; genus JAPPLB01. Next base: position 21,893 of record JAPPLB010000030.1, read on the forward strand.
ATCGATCTGCCGAGCACCGTGGTTCGAGACGACGGCGGCAGACATCCCGTAGCGGACGCACATCTCGGTGTCCTCGCCGGTCAGGACACCCTTGATGATGATCGGCAGGTCAGTCATGTCGCGGAGTTGCTTGAGGTTGTCCCAGGTGGGCATCGGGAATGGACGAGAAGGGTAGACATCGCTCCGCCAGGTCTTGTCCGTGTCGCCTTTCTTGAAGATCACCTGGCCTTCATCGTTGCGCGGCACGCCGCCTTCATTGCACCAGGTCCGGACGAATTTGTTGCGGATGCTCCGCTCGCGATGTGAGACGAGCATATTGTCGACGGTCCAGCAGATACCCGAATAACCGGCGTCTTCGACGCGCTCGACGAAATTGAGCATGGCGCTCCTGCGGCTGAACTGCCCGCCGATGGTGTAGTGCCAGCAAGTCTTCGGACCCTTGCCGCTGCTGACGAGATCGTCGATGCCGCCGTTGGTGATCATGTGGGCCCCGGCCTCGACGGCGCCGCGGGCCGTTTCGAGTTCGCCGTCGGGATAGAAGCAGTTCTTCCCTCCCGCCGGACAGATGTAGATCGGGAAGTTCATCTTGTGGCCCAACAACTCGGTCGAGACGTCGATGTCGTGCACATCCGTCAGCCAGCGCGGCCGCAGGATGATGCGGTTGAAGGCTTGGCGGTTCTCGCCCAGGGAGACCTCGTCCTTGCCGCCTTCATCCATGTAGTCCCAGGCAATCGGGTCCAGCTTCTCGCGTGCGAGCTCCTTGAAGTCCCAGATGTTGATCGGGTCGAGCAGCGGATCTTGCTTGGGGAGGCCGACTTGTCCGTGGAGAAGTGGGGATGCGAGGAAGAAGCTGGTGAGGTTCTTCAGCGCGGCGCGGCGGTCGATCTTCATAGGTGGGTTACTCCGAAGGCGAAGCTAACATGCCGATTGCAGGCTGTCAAACATGGCGAACCTCTCGGCGCGGGTTCGTGGTTCCGCCTCGATTGGGAGTGACGTGGTTTGCTCGGTGGCGTGCTGGATTGCAATGGCAGTCGCAAAGAGGGGCTGAGATGCCAACGCCAACGGTGAGGCTCGCAGGGGCGTCAGGGGCCGCAAGTCAGGCCGGGAGAACGCGTAGGAGGGAATTTTTCCGTACACTGTGGACGATGCGCAGATTGTGGTTATTGCCGGTTTGGGTGGTCTTCGGGGCGGCGGTGTCGGTGCTGTTCGGTGACGAACCGCTTCTCAACAGGCTTTCGGATGAGGAAGCACGTAAGGGGTTCACATTGCTGTTCGATGGCGAATCGCTGCAAGGCTGGGATGGGGCTCCCGGGTTCTGGAGGGTGGAGAATGGCGCGATGGTCGGCTCGACGGACGGCCGTGCGATCGAGCACAACACGTTCCTGATCCTCGATCGGCCGTACAGCGACTTCATACTGCGGTTTCAGATCCTGCTGCGCAACGGCAATACGGGCGTGCAGTTCCGCAGCCGGCGGCTTTCGGATTGGGTGGTGAAGGGCTATCAGGCGGACGCTTCCGACATGGGCGAACGGTCGGCCTGGGGGAACTTCTATGAGGAGAAAGGCCGCGGCCGGAACGTCATGGCAAGGCCGACGGAAGGCTGGGACCGCGCGAAGGAAGTCGTCCGGAAGGGGCAATGGAACGACTATGAGATTCATGCGCAGGGTGATCACATCCGGTTGACGCTGAACGGCAAAGTGACGATCGACACGCATGACGGCGAGTCGTCGGAAGGAGTGATCGCGGTGCAGTTGCATCGTGGAGAGGGGATGGAGGTACGGCTGCGAAACTTGCGGATACGGGAACTGCGCTGATCAAGTCTCTCGCAACATCGCAAGGGACTAGCCTGCATTTCTCACCACCCGACGGTCGAAGCACACCATAGGGCCGCCAGGACTTCGTTACGCTTGCTTGCCGTGCTCAACGTACTGTTCAAGTACGCCTGCGCGCGCCAAGCGGCTCGCGCCTTTTTCCTCCGCCCGGCTTGCGCCTAGTCCTGACGGCCCTCGCACCCACTTCGCCTCGCCGCGTGGTAAGAAATACAGGTCAGAAGAAAACCATGCTGCCGCGATGGATGACGTTGGGGGTCGTGCTTGTTGTCTTGGGAGCGGCCGCTCTTGCTGCTCAGACGCCCGCGGAGAAGGTGGAGCGGCTCTTGAGCGGGTCTCGGCTGCCCGGAGTGATTCAAACGTCGATTGGAGTGACTCGAAAAGGAACTCCGATTCCGGCGCTGATCACGAATGACGATCTGGATTACTTCACGCCGAAGACTCGCGTTTTGTTGGTGGGCGGGTTGGATGGGTCGGAGAGTTCGGTCCAGGCGACGCTTTCTGTTTTGCGCTGGTTCTATCTCGACGCCAACGCTCAGGCGCATCGAGAACGGGTTGCGCTCTCGGCCGTGCCGCTGGCCAACCCTGACGGTTGGGCGTCGGGTATTGGACCGTCAAACGGCTCGGGCGGGAATCCGACGGTCGCGTATCCGCCGCAAGGCACGGCCTATAACAGCGCAACGGACCCCGAGGCGGCGTATCTATGGCGTTGGATTGCCATGCATGCGCCCGAGCTTGTCGTAGATCTTCGCGTCGGGACGGAATGGGCGTTCGCGGTCCGCCAGATCGGCTCCGAAACAGATGCACGCGGAATTGCCTTCAACCTCTCCAAGCGTTTCTCTCCCGATCAAGACGCAACCATCGAGCCGGCGGACGATGAGCTCGTGAACCGGATTGCGCGCCAGGCCGCCGGCGGTGTGGGTGCGATGGCTGCTCTCAGGGTCCGGATGGACCCCGACGACAGGGACTCGCTGGCTCCCGAGCTTTTCAAGGCAGTTCAGCGCGCGGGGATGGCCGGATGGCCGGGCTCGACGGCTCGCGAATCGATTCAGCGCCGGCTGAGGCGCAGTCCGGTCGAGGTCGCGCAACAACTCGCCGCTCACTACGGCCACGAGTTGGAGAGGGTCGCGTACATCCCGGCGCTGGCTTTACTGGGGCGGATTCGGTTGGCGGACCTGAGCGGAGATGAGAGTCATCTCGCGGATGTCGAGCGGATCGTGAAGCCCTATCTCGACGGCGTGAAGGCGACTCTTCCGGATCGCCCGAGCGGCAGCAATTTGTCCGGTCACCTCGTGTTTGCCGAGCTGGCGCGGGTGACGAAAAAGACGCGCTATATCGAGCTGGCGCGTGCGGCGGCGGATTTGGGTTTCGACAACCAGGGCACCCCAGGAGAGTCGATGCCGTTTCACAACGAGATGAGCGACTCGGTATTCATGGGCACGCCGATCCTCGCTGAAGTGGGGCGTCTTACCGGAGAGGCGAAGTACTTCGACATGGCGCTACGGCACATGAAGTTCATGCAGGATCTTTGCCTGCGCCCGGACGGCCTCTATCGCCATTCGCCGCTCGATGAAGCGGCCTGGGGACGAGGAAACGGGTTCCCCGCCCTGGGACTGGCTCTGAGCCTGAGCGCGATGCCCGAAGATCATCCCGGCCGGTCCAGGATGCTCGCGGCATTCCGGAATCATCTGGAAGCGCTGCTCCGGCGCCAAGACCCGAGCGGGATGTGGCATCAGGTGATCGATCATCCCGAGAGCTACCGTGAACTGACGGCGACCTCGATGATCACGTTCGCGATGGTTCGCGGGCTGCGGTCGGGTTGGCTCGATCGCAAGCGCTATGAGCCGGTGATCAATCGAGCCTGGGAGTCGCTCAAGGCGCGCATCGCGCCGTCAGGCGATCTGGTGGACGTTTGCACCGGGACCGGGAAACAGAAGAGTCTGCGCGACTATTTCGACCGGACGGCAATCCTCGGCCACGACGATCGCGGCGGGGCGATGGCGCTGATGATTTCCACCGAGATGGCTTACTGGCAACGCGAACGCTAAGCCGCCCGCGCCTGAGACGGCCGGGCGTGGCGACGCCACAGGTGGAAGAGCGGCCAGCCGCTGGCAATCAGCGCGAGTCCGGCCAGGGACGGAAGAGGTCGATAGAGCATCGTGTTCACGACCAGCCAGAGTGAAGCCAAGCCGAAAAGAAGGGGCGTGACGGGATAGCCCCACATGCGGTACGGCCGCTCCCATTCGGGCCTCTTCTTGCGCAGAATGATCACCCCGAGAACGGTCATGCCATAGAAGATCCAGGCAACGAACATCACGAATGAGAAAAGTCCCGTGTAGGCGCCGCTGAGCGAGAGCAGCGCCGCCCAGGCTCCCTGCAAGAGCACGGCGTAAGCCGGGGTGTGGAAGCGCTGATGGACATCCCCGAAAATGCGGAAGAAAAGGCTGTCCCTAGCCTGCGCGAAGTAGACACGCGGGCCGGTGAGGATTCCGGCATTCATCGCTCCCGTGATGGAGACGAGAATGATGAGCGAGATCATCGTCCCGCCGGCAAGTCCGAAGACGCGCTCCAGCACGACGGCGGCGACGCGCTCGGTGCCGGCGATTTCCTCTACGCTCAGCACCTGCATGTAGGCGACGTTGGCGAGCAGGTAGAGCAGCATTACGATGCCGACGCCGATGCCGAGACTGATTGGCAGGTTGCGGCCGGGGTTGCGGATCTCGCCGCCCACGAACCCGGCCTGGAACCATCCGTTGTAGGCCCACAGGCAGGCCAAGAGGGCGATGCCGACCTCGCTCGCCCCGAACTCGACGACGGAGGCTTCTGCGACGCCTGGTGCTGACCGCGCTTGGTGGAACAACGCGGTTCCCGCGACGAACAGCAATCCTGCGACCTTGAGGAGGGTTGTGATGTTCTGCATCACCGCTCCGCCGATCAGGGTGCGGTAGTTGAGGATCATGAGCGCCAGGATGATGGCAGGCGCACTGAGACGTTCCAGTACCTGCGGCATCGGGACAAGGTGACTCAGATAGATCGAAAAGCCGACAGCGAGCGTGGCCGTCCCGCCGGAACGGATGACAAGGAGCAGGCCCCAACTGAAAAGAAAGCCCCAGAGAGGCGAGTAGGCCTCGCGCAGGTAAACGTACTGGCCGCCGGAATGCGGCAGCATCGCGCCGAGCTCGGCGAACGCCAGCGCGCCGCAGAGCGACAGCAGGCCGGCGACGACCCATATCGCGAGTATCCACTCGGCCGAAGGCAGGGCGCGGGCGATCTCACCGGGCACAATGAAAATTCCCGAACCGATGATCGTGCCGATCACGATCGCCTTGGCATCCCAAAGGCCCAACCGGCGGGTAAGGTTCAGCGTTGCCATCGGACCAGCATAGACGAAGGGACGGGGCATCGTGTTTACCGGAAAAACGGATGCCCTCCCCTTCGAACCGGAGCAGGGCCTCCGGTTGTTAGAATCGAGGGTGCATGCGGTAAAGCGCCCCTATGCCCATTCCTCGGAGAAAATCGGCTGTCTGCGACATCGACGGCGTCAAGGTCGGCGGCGATCACTCGATCGTCGTGCAGTCGATGACCACCACCGACACGGCGGACACCGCGTCCACGATCAATCAGGTGATGGATCTGGCTCGCGCCGGGTCGGAGCTGGTCCGCGTCACCGTCAACACGAATAAGGCCGCCGAGGCCGTTCCGACGATCGTCAAGTCGCTGGAAGATTTCGGTGTTCGTGTTCCGATCATCGGAGACTTCCACTACAACGGGCACATCCTGCTCAAACAATACCCGGAGTGTGCGCGGCTCCTGGCGAAGTATCGGATCAATCCCGGCAACGTCAACATCGGCAAGAAGCACGATGACAATTTCCGGACGATGATCGAGGTCGCGGTCGAGCATCAGAAGCCGGTGCGAATCGGAGTGAACTGGGGGTCGCTCGACCAGGCTTTGCTGACGAAGCTGATGGATGAGAACGCGGGGCGTCCCGATCCGAAAGACGCCGCCGAAGTGACTCGCGAGGCGATCGTTCTCAGCGCCTTGAATTCCGCCGAAGCGGCCGAGCGCTACGGCCTGCGGCACGATCAGATCATCTTGAGCGCCAAGGTATCGAACGTGCAGGACCTGGTGACGGTCTACCGCGACCTCGCGGCGCGCTGCGACTATCCTCTGCACTTGGGTCTGACCGAGGCGGGGATGGGCAACAAGGGCATTGTCGCTTCGACAGCCGGTCTCGCAATCCTGCTGCAAGAAGGCATCGGCGATACGATCCGGGTCTCCCTGACACCTCAGCCTCGGGGCGACCGCACCGAGGAAGTGCGCATTTGCCAGCAGATTCTGCAGTCGCTCGACATCCGCAGCTTTAAGCCTCAAGTGACGGCGTGTCCCGGCTGCGGCCGTACGACCAGCACCTTCTTCCAGGAGATGGCAAATGAGATCGAGCACTATCTGCACAATCAGATGCCGGTCTGGAAATCGAGCTATCCAGGAGTGGAGAAGCTCAATGTGGCGGTGATGGGCTGCGTGGTGAACGGTCCCGGGGAATCGAAACACTCCGACATCGGGATCTCGCTGCCCGGAACCTTCGAGGAGCCGAAAGCGCCAGTGTATGTTGACGGTCGTATGCTGCTCACTCTCAAGGGCGATACGATCGTGCGCGATTTTATCGGTATTCTCAATGACTACGTGGACAAGCGCTTCTCGCAGAACCGCGACGTAGCGTAAGACCCGATCAAGGAACCCTTGAGCGGCGGCGGGCAACCCGCCGAATACTCCTTCGGCAAGACCTCGATATGCTCGTGACGAACGCTGCCTGAACGTAGTTGCGCCCGCCCCTTGAAGCGGTCAGAACGATGATCTCGCTCTTGATCTTTCGGCTCTAAATTCATTAGAGCCGGGCGAGCCCGGCTCCCCCGGCGCACCCTGTCCCTGTAACGCATTCCGATTGACAGCCGTTGGACCGACTGCAAGAATACTCGAAGAGGGGCCGCTTCACGCGGCTCCTCCCCGTCTGTGCGCAAGTGGCGGAATTGGCAGACGCGCTAGGTTCAGGTCCTAGTCCGGGTTACACCGGGTGGAGGTTCAAGTCCTCTCTTGCGCACCACCATCTCCACGCGGGGAACCTGGAAACACGCCCTGCCCGAACAGGGTTCTCTCCAGCCAGCTCCGTGTCGTTGCCCCAAGGTCCGTTGCCGTCATTCGTTCGCCGGCAAGACGCATCGCAGGCTTCGGCCGCACACTCCTTTTCGGACCTGACGCCGTTCAGCAAATCGGCTGAAGTCCGAGACCCATCGACCTGGAGACAAGAACCATGGAAAAACTCTCGAATCCCGCATCCACAAACCAGGCAAGCCGTCGGAAGTTCCTGAAGCTGCCCGTGGCGGCCGCCGCGATGGCGCCGTCGTTGCCGGCGAGGCCGGTCATCGACGAGCACGACCCCTCGAACATCAAACTCTGCCGGCGGCTCCGGTCCGACATCGCCGAAGACGACCTGCTCTTCCTCAAGCAGATCGGATTGCGCTGGGCGCGCGTGAACTTTCAGGGCAACGCCGACCTTGACTACATGGCGCAAACGCAGAAGCGCTATGAAAGTCATGGGATCAAGATCTTCTCGGGCGTCCACTACGCCTACCGCGAGTTGGATCTGCAGCTCGGCAAGCCGGGCCGCGACAAGCACATCGAGACCTATCGGCTCTTCCTTCGGAATCTGGGCGCGCTTGGCATCCCGGTTTCCTGCTACGACTTCCACCCCGCGAACACGTATACGACCGACATCATCGAGACGACGCGCGGTTACCGCGCCCGCGAGTTCAGCGTCGATGACTTTCGCAACAAGGTCGAGAAGCAGAAGTTCGACCGCGAATATTCGGCGGAGGAAATCTGGGACGCCTACACGTACTTGATGAAGGCCATTCTTCCGGTGGCGAGAGAAGCCGGAGTGAAACTCGCGCTGCACCCGGATGACCCGCCGCTGGCCATGATGAACGGCGTCGCGAAGGTGCTGGTTCACTACGACGGCTATCGCCGCGCCGAGCAGATTTCCGAGTCGATCGAAGGACACGGCAGTCCGCATTGGGGACTGACGTTCTGCGTAGGCACGTGGTCGGAAGGCGGCGGCAACATGGGCAAGGATGTCTACGGCATGATCCGCGACTTCGGCCGCCGCGGCAAGATCCTGGGGATTCACTTCCGCAACGTCAGCTCGCCGCTTCCGCGCTTCTACGAGACCTTTCCGGACGAAGGCTACATGGATATGTACCAGGTGATGAAAGCGCTGCGCGAGGTGAAGTACGACGGCACCGTCGTGCCGGATCACATTCCGCAACTGGTGGGCGATAGCGGCATCCGTCGCGCGGGCACGGCGTACTGCATCGCCTACATGAGAGCACTGCTGAAGCGAGCGAACGAGGAAGTGGGATGACTCCCCGAGGCTGCTGACTGGCCTGCATTTCTCCAAACAGGCGGCTTGCGGTCAACGACCAGCGAATCTCATCAATTTGTCGCCTACTTCACATCTCCCGTGAGACGGCGCATGACGGGACTGACGAAGACCGCAACGACTCCGACGCCTACTGTGATCAACGCCACATTCCAGAACAGTTCGGCGGGGGCGAGTTGCTCCAGCCGTCCCGCCACCAGGCCGGCGATGAGGTTGCCGAGCGCTGCGGCGATGAACCAGACACCCATCATCTGGCCGACGCGCCCTTTTGGAGCGAGCTTGGTCATCGACGACAGGCCGACGGGCGACAGGCAGAGCTCACCGGCGGTGTGGAGGAAATAGGTCACCACCAACCAGCTCATCGAAACGCGGCTGGCCTCGCTCGCATTGGCCGCCCCCCATGAAATCACGAAGAATCCGGCAGCCAGGCCGAAGAGTCCCAGGGCGAACTTCATCGGGATCGACGGATTCGCATCCCGTTGGGCAAGCCAGGTCCATAGCCAGCCGAAGATGGGCGCGAAGATCACGATGAAAACGGGATTCACGTTCTGCAGCCAACTGGCGGGCATCTCCCAGCCCGCCACTCCCCGGTCGGTGAGGTCGCGGGCAAAGATGTTCATCGACGAACCGGCCTGCTCGAATCCCGACCAGAACATCGCCGCCAGGATGTAGAGCCACACAATCACGACGAGGCGCTTCTTCTCGATCGCCGTCAGGCCACCCGCCGTAAAGAGATAGAGGAAGAACAGGCCGCTCAGGATGAGGATGCCGTAGCCGAGCCACGTTGCCGTTTGCTGGATGGTGACCTCGATCGCGCCGCTTGTGGCGAGGAAGGTGAACAAGGTAATCGCGGCCCCGGCCGCCGCCATCGCCTGGTAGAAGCCACGGCTCTTGCGGCTGAGAGCCTCCGGGGGGTCGTCGCTCTTCAAGCTGCCCGCCGTGCCGAGGCGTTTCGCGCCCATCTTGTACTGGATCAAACCCGCTACCATGCCGATGCCGGCCAGAGAGAAGCCCCAGTGGAAGTTGTAGCCCTCGCCAATGAATCCGCAGAGAATGGTCCCGAGGAACGCTCCCAGGTTGATGCCCATGTAGAAGATCGAGAAGCCGGCGTCCCGGCGCGCGCCGCCTTCCGGATAGAGGTCCGCCACCATGGTGCTCACATTCGGCTTCAGCAAGCCCGTACCGAGCGCGATCAGCACCAGGCCCAGGTAGAACGTCGGAAACGTGGGAACCGCCATCGAGAAATGGCCGGCGGCGATGATGCAGCCTCCTACGAATACCGCCTTGCGCTGCCCCCACAGGTTGTCGGCCAGCCAGCCGCCGGGCAATGACAACAGGTAGACCATCGACGTGTACAGGCCGTAGATGGCGGTCGATTTCCCTACGTTGAATCCGAGTCCCGGATTGTCTTGAGCCAGCGGCGCCGTCATGAACAGCACAAGCAGGGCTCGCATCCCGTAGTAGCTGAATCGCTCCCACATCTCCGTGAAGAAAAGGGTGGTCAAGCCACTCGGATGTCCGGCGATGCCTCCCGTGTCAACAGGGGCGGCGGTTGAGTCAGTCGTCATGAAGTGTCCTGATGGTCGATTCGGGAATCTTCAGATTATATCCCCGCCTCGAGCAACGGCTGTGCGCGTCGAATAAAGACCGCCCGGATCCGGAGGTCATCAAGGGGAACACAGTTGCACAGAACGATGTGCGAAGATGGGTCTCCGCTTGCAACCAAGCCTGTCCGCGGGCAAGCGTTCCTTCTCAGCCAAAGTTTTGGATGGCCGATCCCTCTCCGAAAGAAGCCTCTGAATCCGTAGCCCCCGCCGGGACGCGGAGCGGTGTCCTGCGCCGCACGTTTCAGGCCTTTCACTACCCGAACTTCCGCTTGATGTGGTTCGGCGCCTTTACATCCACGACCGGATTCTTCGTTCAGGAAGTCGCCCAGAGCTGGCTCGTCTTCGACATCACGAGAAGCGAGTTCTACCTGGGACTGACGGCGACGCTCAATGGCGCTCCGATTCTGTTGCTGTCGCTGTTCGGCGGCGTCGCCGCAGACCGCATGGACCGCCGTAAGCTCCTGCTGTTGTCCCAGTTCGTTCAGATGTCCAGCGCTCTGTCGCTGGCCGTTCTGGTGGGGCTGGACCTGATTCAGGTCTGGCACATCATGGCGGCGGCGTTCGTCAACGGCCTGGGCCAGGCCTTCGGAGGGCCGGCCTATCAGGCCCTCATTCCTTCACTGGTCGACAAGAAGGACCTGCCCAACGCCATTGCCTTGTTGTCGATTCAGTTCACGTTGGCGCGGGTCGTCGGCGCCATCATCGGCGGCATCACGTTCACGTCGCTGGGCGCCACAGCCTGCTTCACGATCAACGGCCTCTCGTTTCTGGCCGTGATAGGGGCGCTGTCCATCATTCGCGTAACCTTCGTGCCGAAGAAGTCCGACGAGCATGTCTTTCAAAGCCTTAAGGAAGGACTTTCCTCGGTCTACCGCAACCGCGTCATTCTCGCCCTGGTCTTTCTGGCGCCGACGGCGGCGTTTCTGGGCGCGACACTGGTCACGCTGCTGCCGGCGTTCGCCCGCGAAACGTACCTGCTCGGTCCGGAGGGTTATTCGAGGATGATGGCTTTTTGGGGCACGGGCGCCGTGATCGGCGCGCTGTATGTCGCGTTCCAGGGCAATGCGCCGCACAAGGGCCGGCGCTCGCTGATCATGCAGATCGCGCTCGGAGGAACCATGATCGCCTTCGCGTTGAGCCTCAACGTGTGGATGGCCAGCATCTTTCTGTTGTTTTCGGGCTGGGCGATCCTGGGCGTTTTCGCGCTCGTGAACTCTCTCGTCCAACTGCACGCCAAGGAAGAGCTGCGGGGCCGCATCATGAGCGTCTACAACACGGCGTTCCGCGGGGCGATGCCGCTGGGCAATTTCTCGGCTGGGCTGCTGGCGGACAGGTTCAGCGCGCCGGCGACGGTGATGGGCCACGGCGTGCTCCTCATCCTGGTGGCGCTCGTGTATCTCGCCCGCAAGCACGAAGTCACTCGCCTGTAACGGCAGCGCGCCTACCCCTCCTCCGAGGAACTGACCTGCATTTCTCACCACCCGACGGTCGAAGCACGCGATACGACTGCCAGGACTTCGTTGCGCTTGCTTGCCGTGCTCAACGTACTGTCAAGTACGCCTGCGCGCGCCAAGCGGCTCGCGCCTCGTCCTGACGGCCCTCTCACGCACTTCACCTCGCCGCGTGGTGAGACATGCAGGCTAACGCCCTCATACAACATTCAGGCGAACGCGGGCGGCCGCGCAACGCTTGGCGCGTTTGCAGAGACGCCGCTTGACACCTTTCCCTTTTCCGAGGCGCTGTCATACAGAGTGCTTCTCCCGGACGACCAAGTCACCGAGAATAAGAGCAGATTACGGACGCCAGCGCGATGGAAGAAGAAGAACTTCGGTCGGAGCTGGAGGGCCATCATCCGGCGGCATACGGGTGGGCCTTACATTGCTGCGGCCGCAACCCCGGTGATGCGGAAGATGTGCTGCAAACGGCCTACGTCAAGATCCTCGGCGGCCGGGCGCGCTTCAACGGCGGCTCGTCATTCCGGACTTGGCTCTTCGCCGTCATCCGCAACACCGCCGCAGACCAGCAGCGGTCTTGGTGGCGGCGGCTTCTTCGCGAATCCGGCTGGTCGGCGCAACAGCGCGGCGCACCGGGGGACGCCCGCCTCGACGCTCCTGCCGACTACGTAGAACTGGAGAACGCGATGATGCAGTTGAGCAATCGGCAACGCGAAGTTCTTCATTTGACTTTTTATCAGGGGATGACGGTCGAGGAAGCGGCGGAAGTGATGTCGGTATCCGTGGGCTCGGCGCGGACGCACTACGAACGCGGCAAAGCTCGACTGCGGAGCCTCCTCAACGGAGTATTGCGATGAGCGATGAAGAACGCTTGCGCGATCTGTTCAGACGCGCGCGGAGAGCCGAGGCCGCTCGGGCGCCCGACTTTGGGACAGTGCTTCCTCGACGGCAGAGGCCGGGAGCTGTGGCTTTTACGGCGGGACTGATGCTGCCGGCTTTGGCGGCGCTGATGACCTTCTCGGTGACGGAGCCAGCGCCGTCTGCAGGCTCTATCTCGGAATGGCGTTCGCCCACCGTGTTCTTGCTGCAAACAGCGGATGACAGGCTGTTGAGTGACCTGCCACAACTCGGATTGAGTTATGAAGAGGAGGTTCCATGAAACGACTATTGTTGGTTTTGTTTTGCGCTAGCTCGATCGCATCCGCCCAGGATGACCCGTTGGAAGAGTACTTTGTTCCGCCTGAGCAGATCATGAGGCACCAGAGCGACTTGGGCATCACGGCGGAGCAGCGCGAGAAGATCAAACAACAAGTGCGCAATGCACAAACGCGGTTCACCGAACTTCAGTGGGACCTGCGAGCCGACCTGGAGGCGCTGTCGATGCTGCTCGAGGACCGAAATGTCAGCGAAGATGCGGTGATCGAACAACTCGATAAAGTCTTGGCCGTCGAAGCAGATATCAAGCGTACGCAGCTCTCGATGCTGATCGCTCTACGCAAGGTATTGACGGAGGGGCAGCTTGAAGAGGCGAGGGCTCTCGCGAATCATAATTTCACGGTGAAACGGCTCAGGGAGTTCCAGCGGCAAGCGAAGGCCATGCAGAAATCATACGAGAAATACGTAAGGGACTTGGCAGCGAAGACGCCCTTCCCTGCTGGCTCCGTTGCAGGGTCCGTTTCAGGATCGCCAATAGGCAGCACCCCCGCCGGCGCACCTACCCCTCCTCCGAGGAACTAGCCCACCAGGCGGTCCAGCGTCGCCAGATTCAGTATGAGCGCCCGCAGGCGGTGGTAGTTGTCCTGCCGCGAGGAGTACGGCGGTGGGGTGATGCGGCGGTCCGCGAAAAGAACGTAGGTGGGCTGCCCGGCCGCCGCCTTCATCGAGAACTTGTCGTCGATGATCTGCTGCGCACGGTCGAAGAACTCGCGCGCCCACGCGGCGCCGGTACGCTCGTGGATGAGCAGGCTCGCGACCAGGATCTCGTCCAGCGCCCACAGAGTCTTGGTGTAGTTGTACTCGCCGACGGCGTGAAACGCGAGATCGGCGCCCGGGACGCCTTCCACGGGCCACTCGTATGCCCCCTGGTCGACGTTGATCCACATCGCGAGACCGCCGTACAGCCAGTCCCAGCCTACGTCGAGGTGATGGCGGATTCGCTCGGCGCAGGTGCGCCAGAGCGGCACATCGCCGCGCCGGCGCGCCTCTTCCATGAGCATCCAGAGCGTCTCGATGCTGTGCCCGAAGTTGCATTTCGTCGCTTCTTCGGACGGCCGGGTGAAATCACGGTTGAGCTGCTCGTTGTTCAAGCCGAAGTCGGGGTTGTAGTGTTTATGGATGACGGCATCGATAGCATGGTCGGCGATCTCGGCGGTTTCCGGGTCCGACTCACGGTCGAGAATCTGCCGCGCGATGTTGATGTTGACCATCCAGAAGCCTTGCGTGATCGGCCCGGATGCGTCGGCGGCCATCTCTTGACGAAATAGATCCTTGAACATGCGCAACGCCGTTTCGTGAGCCTGCTCGTCGTTTGCGGCGTGGCTGTATTCCAGCAGCCCCTCGACCGCGAAGTAGCGGCCGTAGAAGTCGGCTTCGGGTGCGAGCGGCGCGCCTTCACGAGAAAGGTTCGAAGCCCAGGACCCGTCCGGCTGCGGCGCGTGGGCGAGCAGGAATTCTTTCGTCCTGCGTGCGGTCTCCAGGTATCCGGGGTCGGGCTGCAGGTGGTTGTACAGAAAGCTGTAGACCCACAGCCCGCGGCCTTGGAACCACGTGAACTTCTCATCGTTCACACGCCGTCCGTCGTAGTCGAGCGAGCAGCAGAACCCGCCTCGCTCATGGTCGATGCCGAAACGATGCCAGAAAGGAAGTTGTTCGTCGAACAGCTCACGGCGGTACCGCTCACGGAGTTGTTCATACGAAGCGGGAGCTTCTGCGAGCGGCATGGATCAAGGATAGCGGTGACGGCTCCGGGAGCGCTGTCCGTCAGACGGTCGTTCCACCGCAACCGGAGCCGGCCCCGGCAGTGCAGCCGTAGCAGTGCTGTCCGGTAACGATGCGGCGCTGGTCAAGCCGGTCGTGAACAAAGTCGCGAATGTGGACCGGAGCGCCGAACGAGACCGGCAGGTCCAGCATCTGATTGAAGTCGCAATCGTAGAGCACGCCGTCCCAACCGACCGACAAGGTGTTGCGGCACATCACGCCGGAGGCGGCGGCCGGGTTGTAGGCCTGGACGAGCTTCTGCATGTAGCGATCGTAGTTGTCCGTTCGGAGCAGGAACTCGAGGAAACGGCTGATCGGCATGTTTGTGATCGTGTAGAGCGAGTTGAACACGACTCCGTGGCGAACGAGAAGCTCGCGCCTGAAATCGGCTTCGATCGAGGCTTGCGGCGGGGGCAGGAACGCGCCCACCGGATTGTAAACCAGATTCAGCTCCAATCCGGAACCTTCCCGGCCGTAGCCCAAACCGTTGAGCAAGCGAATCGCTTCGATCGATTTATCGAACACGCCCTCGCCGCGTTGCGCATCGGTATAGGCGGCCATGAAGTAGGGCAGGCTGGCGACCACCTCGACCTGGTAATGCGCCAGGAATGTTCCCAGGTCTTTCTGCGAAGGCAGCAGCAGGACGCTCAGATTGCAACGGTCCATCACGTGCCTTCCGAGCCGCTTTGACTCACTGACGAGCCAACGGAATTGCGGATTGAGTTCAGGCGCGCCGCCGGTGATGTCGACCGTCGGGATCTCCGTCTGCTCCAGCACGGCCATGCAAAGAGCGGCGGTTTCACGCGTCATGACCTCATTGCGGTCCGGCCCCGCGTCGACGTGGCAATGCTTGCAGGTCTGGTTGCACAGCTTGCCGACGTTGATTTGCAAGACCTCGATACCCGTCGAGGTGAGTGGATGCAGCCCCGATCTCTCGAGCGCGTCGTCGAACGAGCGATGCGCGAGGGCAGGGTCATTGAGGACGCGAAGCTGCTCGCCGGGCACAGCGAGCGGATGTTGTTGACGGAGAAGGCTCTGCATCAAGACGACTTCACATGCTCAGCTTTTGTGTGACGTTGCGCATCTGCAACCCGTGGACGAGGCTCGCCCCGCCGCGAATGGCTGACGCAACGTGAACGGCCTCCGTCATTTGATCGAGGTTCGATCCCTTCTGGAGGCAATCCTGTGTATACGCGTCAATGCAGTAGGGACATTGAACGGCATGCGCCACGGCCAGCGCGATCAAGCTTTTCTCCCTTTGACTGAGCGCCCCTTCCTCGAAAACCGCTCCGTACCAATCCTGAAATTTCTCCCAGAGCTCCGGCGCGTTCTTGCCCATCTCCCCGAAGCGGGCAAGATCATCCTCATGATAGTAGCTCGACATGCATTCTCCTCTGGATGTGAATCGGGGCTCGCTGGTGGGAGCCGTGCCACATTGTACGCGCGGGCGATGAACGACAACTGCGCTCGACGAGATTGGGCTCTGCAATCATCATGGCAGCTTCCTGGAAGGCAAGCGGCGAGGTACGGAGAGTCCGGGTGCGACCCGGTATCGCAAGTCACGATTTGCCGTCGCGAGCGGTGATCAGCCTGCATTTCTCCTCAAGTGGCGAGGCGAGTTGCGTGAGAGGGCCGTCAGGCATTTCTTCTGAAGCGAACCAGACCCCCCGCCCATGGTTTTCACGAGACACGGCCTTTCTCTCGCGTGCTTCGGCCGCCGGGTGGTGAGTAATGCCGGTCAGAGCAAGCTGATCGGATCGACGTCGGTGACGAGCGCCGTGGCGGGCCAGCGGTTCTCTTGCGCGAACGACTTCGCGCGGCGCAGGGTTGCGGCGAGGGATTTGCGGCTCCGGGCTTTCAGCAGGAACAGATAGCGGAACTCCGACTTGAGCTTGGCGAGCGGGGCCGCGGCCGGTCCCTGGATGCGGACTGCCGGCGATCCCTCCTTCAAGTGTTGGCCGAGACGGCTGCTCAGACTCAACGATTCCTCGAGCTTGCGGCTCCGCACCGTCAGCGTGGCAGTTGCGACGAAGGGTGGATAGTGGAGCATGCGGCGGAAGTGCAGCTCCTTTTGATAGAAGCCCTCGTAGTCCTGCGCGGCGGCAAAGCGAATCGCATAGTGGTCGGGACTCCAGGTTTGCAGGACGACCTCGCCCGGCATTTTCCCGCGGCCGGCGCGGCCGGCGACTTGCGTGAGGAGTTGGAAGGTGCGCTCCGCCGCGCGAAAGTCGGGCATGCCGAGCCCGACGTCGGCCGAAACCACGCCGACCAGCGTGACGTTCGGCATGTCATGGCCCTTGGCCACCATCTGCGTACCGCAGAGGATGTCATAGTCGCCTTCGCGGAAGCCGTGGAGGATAGCCTCGTACTGGCCCCGGCCGCGTACGCTGTCGCGGTCGAGGCGCGCGACGCGGGCTTTCGGGAAGCGCTTGCGCAGATGGTCTTCTACCTTTTCGGAACCGCTGCCCACAAAGTACAGGTGCCCGCTTTTGCAGTCCGGGCATTCCGCGGGCACCGGCTGCGAGTAGTCGCAATAGTGACAGAGCAGCTTTCCGTGACGGCGGTGGTGCGTGAGGGTGACCGAGCAGTTTCGGCACTCGATCCGCTTTCCGCACTTGCGGCACATCACGAAGGACGAGAAGCCGCGCCGGTTCAACAGCAGGATCACCTGCTGCCGCTCCTCGAGACGTTGCCTGATCGCATCGTCGAGAGCGCGTGAGAAAAGGTCCGGGCGGCGCGTTTCCACGAACTCTGTCCGCATATCCACAATTCGGACCTTCGGGAGCGGCCGTCCCGCGATCCGCTCGGGGAGCTGCAGCAGTTCATACTTGCCGCGCTCGACGTTGTAGCGGGACTCCAGGCTGGGCGTCGCAGAGCCCAGCACGACGGTGGCTCCCGCGGCTCGGGCGCGCACGATCGCAACGTCCCGGCCGTGGTAGCGGGGGGCTTCATCCTGTTTGTACCCGCCCTCTTGCTCTTCGTCGACGACGACCAGGGCGAGGTCCTCGAGCGGGGCGAACACGCTCGAGCGCGTACCTACCACGACGCGCGCCTTGCCTTCGCGGACGCGCCGCCACTGCCCGGATCGTTCGGGGTCGGTAAATGCGCTGTGAAGAATCGCGACCTGCTCGCCGAAGCGTGCATGGAACTCCGAAGCGGCCGCGGGCGTGAGCGAAATCTCCGGGACCAGAAAGAGACAGCTCTTGCCCTCGCGCAAGACCTTGTCGATCGAACGCAGGTAGACTTCCGTCTTGCCCGATCCGGTGACGCCGTGCAGGAGAAAGGTCCGGAACTGCCTGCCTGCGACCGAGGCGCTGATCGTGTCGACGGCGGTGCGCTGCGCGGAGGTCAGCCGGCGCGGCGGCCTCGGGCCTGCCGTCACGGGAGTCACGTTCAACGCGGCGTTCCCGGCGCGCACCGATTTCCGGTCCTCGACAACCTCGTCGAGAGCGAGCCAACCTTTCTTGCGAAGTGTTTCGATCACACTCGCCGAACCCGGGAGCTTGCGCTTGAGGTAGGAGTGATTGAGCGGCCGCTTCACGAGAGCTCGCAGAACCTGCTCCGTGAGGTCGGTCCGCTGGGCCGAGTCCCCATGCTTCCCGGCGCGCAGCAGCCCTTCCGGAGTCAGGACGGCCCGCTTGCTCCTGCGAGACTCACCGGCCAATGGAAGCATCGTCTTGAGCACTTCGCCGAGCGGCGCGCAATAATAGCCGGCGAGCCAGCGGCCGAGGTCGAGCAACTCGGGGCTGAGCGCCGGTTCCTCGTCGAGCACGCGCGTGATTGGCCGAATACGCGGTCCCGGCTCGTCACGGCTGGCTCCGACAACGACGCCGATCAGCTTGCGCGAACCCAGCGGGACCAACACCCGGCAGCCGGGTTCGATCCTGCCCTCGAATCCGGCAGGAACGGAATACGCGAAGGACTGGTCGAGCGGTACGGGAACAGCTACCTGAACGACCAGGGAAGGGGGGGCCGGCATCCGATCCCCGATTCTATCCGATGGACAAGGAATCTCTTCAGGCGAGTTTTTCCTCCGCCTGCGTGCGGATCATGCCAGCGGGAAACATCCGCACCGGTGTCAACGCCGCTTGATCGGGAGGATGCCTCAGGCCAGAGATAGCGACGGCTGCGCCGTGACCTCGTCAGACGCAAAGTCGCCTCGCAGGAAAGCCGGATAAGCAGCGGCGGCGATCATGGCCGCGTTGTCGGTGGAAAGCGACAGGCTGGGGAAATAGAGCGGCAGTGGCGTATCCGCGAAGACCTTCCGCAACCCTGAATTCGCCGCTACGCCGCCGGAGACGATCAGCGAACGAACATCGTGTCCCTTGGCGGCTTTGAGGGCCCGCCGCAGCAGCTCTTCGATCACGGTCGCCTGGAACGCCGCCACCAGGTCGAGAGTCGCCTGCGGCGTGACTTCCAGAAGGGGTTCGATCGTAGCCGGACGGCCCCCGGCGAAAAGCTTGCGGCGCTCTGCAATCTCCGCTTCCATGTCGGCGGCCCGGACATGACGCAGAACAGCCGTCTTCAGCCCGCTGAAACTCAAATCGAGCGGGTTGCCCTTCATTCGCGAGAGGGGCAGATCAACCTTTGCGGCGTCTCCGTAGGGCGCCAGTTTGTCAATCAACGGGCCGCCGGGATAGCCGAATCCGAGCAGCTTGGCGACCTTGTCGAATGCCTCCCCCGCTGCGTCATCGCGGGTTTTTCCGAGCAGCCGATAGCGGTAGTCGGTCTCGTTGGGCCGCTCCAGCAGGAACAGATGGCTGTGTCCGCCGCTGACGACCAACGCCAATGCAGGCAGCTCGATCTCGCCGCCCCGCTGCTTCTGCTCGAGAAACACGGCGTGAATATGTCCCTCGATATGGTTCACCGCGATCAGCGGGATGCCGAGTGAGAACGTAAGTCCCTTGGCGAAAGTCAACCCGACCAGCAACGAACCCACCAGCCCCGGTCCCTGTGTCACCGCTACGGCGTCGAGCTGGCGGTAATCGAGACCCGCTTCCGCCAAGGCTTGGCGAACCACGGGAACGATGGCTCGCAAGTGCTCGCGCGAGGCCAACTCGGGGACGACGCCGCCGTACTTGTAGTGCGTCGTCAACTGCGACGCGACGACGTTCGAGAGCAGCGTTCCGCCATCTTCGACGACAGCGGCGGCCGTCTCGTCGCAGGAGGTTTCGATGCCGAGTATGCGCATGGATGAACTGACGCCTCTAGCCCGCGTTTCTCACCACCCGACGGCCGAAGCACGCGATACGACCGCCAGGACTTCGTTGCG
>JAPPLB010000131.1 GCA_028819575.1 Bryobacterales bacterium
GGCGTACTTGAACAGTACGTTGAGCACGGCAAGCAAGCGCAACGAAGTCCTGACGGTCGTATCGTGTGCTTCGACCGTCGGGTGGTGAGAAATACAGGCTGACCTGCATGTCTCACCACGTGGCGAGGCGAAGGCCGTGAGAGGCCCCTCGGGACGAGGCGCGCAGCTTGGCGCCGGCACCATGGCCTTTGAGGTTTTTCACGAGTCACGAAACACGAATCACGGCCTTTCATCGCGGCGTGATGTAGGGGGCCTTTTGCAGCCGCTTCTCCTCCAGTTCGGCTGTTTCGAGCTGGTTGAACCTGGCGAGGGCCTGCTTGGCCGTCTCGGTCCGGCCAGTAGCTTGGTAGAGTCGTGCGAATAAGTAATAGACCCGCTTGTTTTCCGGCGCCAACCGCTCTGCTGTCTTCAGTTGGGCCAGAGCGTTGTCGAAGCGCTGCAGGTCCAGGAAGACTTGTGCGAGCTTCAAACGGACTTCGACATCATCGGGCTTCTTCTCACTGAAGCGTCCGAGGAAGAGAATGGCCTCCTCCCCCTTCCCCTCATCGGCAAGAAGATGCCCCATGCTCAGGTTCGCCAGCGCATGATCGGGGTCCAGTTTCAACGCCCTTTCGAGGGACTGTTTCGCCGCATCGGCATCCCCGAGCAACTGCTGAGCGTAACCGGTCCGGAAGTGGGCGCGGGCGGAGTCGGGACTCAACTCCACGGCGAGATGGAACTGCTGTAAGGCGTCCTGGAACCTCGAGCGGTTCCAATAGGCTTCACCGAGCAACAGGCGAAACAGGGTGTTCTTCGGTTCTGCATTCGCCTTTTCAGAGAACGTCTCAATCGCCTTGTCGAAGCGGCGGTTTGCGGCAAGCGCCTTGGCGAGATTCTCCCAGGCTTCTGGAACGGGATTCAGTTCAACCGCCTGGGAAAGCACTTCCACCGCCCGGGCGTTATTCGTCTTCAGGTAGGCTTCGCCGAGCAGTTTGCTCAACCCGTAGGAAGGAGGGAGAAGCTCGTATGCTTTTTCCAATTCCACAAGAGCCTCGTGGTCACGTTGAGCTTGAGAGTGCACAGCCGCTTGCTTCAGGTGAGCCATGCCCTTTTGGTGACGCTCGCTGAGTGGAAGGTTCTGCGCCTGTGCAACCGCGCTCACGAAGGCAAGAACACAAAGGAGCAACTGACTCATTGGGGTCTTGGCTCGGAACCCGCAATCCGGCCCGCGCCCTCCTTCACCGTCAAGAATTGATCTGCGCTCACTTCTTCAAGTCGACCCACGGTCCCGGACGGCCACAGGATCTCTACCAGGTCGGCCTTGGCTTGACTGCCCAGACCGAAAAAGACCCTGCGGTCAGAGCTGGATAAGTAACTGGTTCCGCCGGTCGCTTGAGCGTACTGGGCGCGTCCTCCCGCTACGACCGTGATGCGCGCCCCGATGCCGTCGCGGTTGCTCCTCACCCCTTGCAGTGAAAGCGCCAGCCAATGGTGGCCTTCGGCCCGATCGTTCCGAACCAGTTCACCCGCTTGACCATTGTTGGAAACAAGTACGTCCAGATCACCGTCGTTGTCGTAGTCCCCCAGCGCCAAGCCCCGCCCCACGCTCGGTTTGGCAAAGAAGGCCCCCTGTGTCTCACTGACGTCACGGAACTTTCCCTGAACATTGCGGAACAGCATCTTCTTCTCAGCGTATTGCACCGCGGGCCGGTAGTAGCTGACGTTGTCAAGCACATGGCCATTGACAATCAACAGATCCTGCCACCCGTCCAGATCGAAATCGAAAAAACGAGTGCCGAAACCGCTGTTGAGGACGGCCTTGCGTCCGATTCCCGAAATCAGCGTAGCGTCGACAAAATCCATCTCGCCTCGATTCTGATACAGGCGGTCCAGCTCGAAGTCGAGATGGGTGACAAAGATGTCGAGCAGGCCGTCCCCATTGAAGTCGCCCGCGTCAACGCCCATTCCCGCCTCGGCGACTCCGTCCTGGCTGTAACCGGTGCCCGACAGAAGTGTCACGTCTTCGAACGTCCCGTCTTGTTTGTTGAGATAGAGCAGGTTTCGAATCGAGTCGTTGGCGATGAAAAAGTCTACCCAGCCGTCGTTGTTGAAATCGGCTGCAACGATGCCCAAGGCCTTTGCTTTCTGACCCGTGATGCCGGCCGCTTCGCTCACATCAGCGAATGTGCCGTCGCCATGGTTGCGGTAGAGCTTCGGGTAGGCTCCGTCATAGTTTTGCGGGTGGCAATACATCCGCGCTCCTGCCTGCCGCTCTCCGCAATAGACATTGCCGGCGTACTCGTAATCGAGATAGTTGGTGACGATCAGGTCAAGGTGGCCGTCGTTGTCGTAGTCGAACCAGGCAGCAGCGGTGCCCCAGCTTCCCTCATTCGCCACACCGGCCCGTTTGGTGACGTCCGCGAAGGTCCCATCGCGGTTGTTGTGATACAGCGTGGACGAGCCGTACCCGCTGATGTACAAGTCCGGGTAGCCGTCATTGTCGAAGTCTCCCGTGAAGGCTCCCATACCGAAGCCCCGGTTGGATGCTACTCCCGCCTGTCCGGTCACTTCCGTGAACGTCCCGTCGCCATCGGACCGATAGAGGGCATTTCCCGGCACGGTCTCGGGCCGATATGCGGGCGTCCGCCCGCCGTTCACAAAAAAAACGTCCAGCCGGCCGTCCTGATCGTAGTCGAAGAACGCACAACCGGAACCCATGGTCTCAACCAGGTACTTTTCTTCCGATTTTGCGTTGTCGTGGACGAACCGAATGCCCGCTTCGCCGGTGACATCGGCAAACTCCGCTCCGATCACACAGGCCGGCGCGGCCCACAGTAAGCAGGCCCGGCAAAGCCAAAGGCCCGCGGACAGTGACTTGGTAAGCTCCTTCGACCCGGTCTTCCCCACCTGGGGCAGTCTACTCTGACCTCACCAATCGATTCAACTCGGCGGCAGGCGCTCATGAGTCCGCATCCGCCGGTATATCAACAGCCTGCCGCACCTGCGCCGGCAACACGGTTTTTCACGAAGCACGCAACATGGTTTTCCCTGTCCCTCCGGCGACTCCAAGGAGAGCAACCCCAAGCCCGACCAACGGGTTGTTCACGAAACACGAGTCACAGCTTTTTTAAATCACCGCCTTGATGCCCTGTTCATCATTGTTCACGATTGTTCGCTATTGTTCAGCAAAAAATATTGTCCCGGCGAGCGCCTCTCGCCACAGCTCCCGTCTCCTCCAGACCGCTCCCGCTTTGTCCAACCCAAGATGAACCCATGCTGAGAATGGGCAACGTTCGATGTTGCGATGACACATTTCTATTGCCTCTTGACAAGGCCAGGGAACTACCTTGACACCCACAGTCCGGTTTGGCATACTCCCCCTGCACGGTGGTTTAGTTCAGGCTACGGGATTGTTGGACGGACCCGGCTTTGGTCGCCAAGGTCGGAGGTATCTGCACCATGTCTCAAATTGGCCGGCCGTTAACCGATGGGGATGAAGTGTCCCGTCGGGGAGCCCTCAAGAAGATCACCGCTTCCTCCAGCCTCCTCCTGGCTGCTCCTTCGCAGTTGCTCCCTGGCCCCAGGGCTGACAAAAAGGTCCGCATGGGAGTTGTCGGCGGCGGGTTCGGCTCCAGCTTTCACTGGCACGAACACCCGGATTCCAAAGTGGTTGCGGTAGCGGAGTTGCGCCAGGATCGACGGACCAGGCTGCAGCGCCAGAACCCCGAGGCCGAAGCTTACGTTGATTTCAAGGACCTTGTCAAAGACAAGAGGGTCGATGCCGTGGCTGTTTTCACCGGCGTCCCCGCGCATGCCTGGATGGCCGAGTACGCCATGAAGCGTGGCAAGCACGTGGTTTGCGCCGTCCCGGCCGCGATCACTCTCGAAGAATGCCGGCGTCTGATCGACACCGTGAAATCCACCGGCATGACCTACATGAACGCCGAGACCAGCTACTACTACCCGAGTGTGATGACCTGCCGGCGTTGGAAGCGTGAAGGCAAGTTCGGAGAGATCTTCTACTCGGAGGGGGAATACAACCACGACATCGAGGACCTCCGCAACGAATCCAAGTGGTTCTACTACAAGGGCAAGCCCACTTGGCGCTTGGGCCTGCCCCCGATGTTCTACATCACCCATTCGTCCGCCGGGGTCATTTCCGTCACGGGTGAACGCCTGACCGAGGTGGCCTGCCTGGGTTGGGGCCACGATCATGACGCTCTGCGCGAAAACCGTTATCGGAACAACTCCTTCTCCAACTCGGTAGCGCTCTTCAAGACCTCGGGCGGTCACTCGTCGCGCATTACCGAGTTCCGCCATTGCGCGCCCGCCGGCATGGTGAGAAACGCCTTCTACGGGACCCGGATGAGCTTTTTCGACAAGGTCGGCAACGGCGAGGCGACGGTCAGCACGCCGCCTCACGAAATGACGGACTGGGAGCCCGAGGACCATCAGGACCTGCTCCCGCCCGAACTGAGAAAGTCCAGCGGCCACCGCGGATCCCATACCCACCTCACCCACGAATTCGTGAGCAGTGTGGCTGAACAACGCTGGCCGGCGATCAACGTGTATGAGGCGGTGGCTTTCTGCGCCCCGGGCATCGTCGCTCACGAGTCCGCCCGCGAAGCAGGCGGGTGGAAGAAGATTCCGGACTTCGGGCGCGCGCCGGGCTAGGAGACTCTGTGGCAACGCAACCATCCACTCGCAGGCAATTTTTGAGGGTGGCTGCCGCCGCGCCGGCCCTTGCCGGCTACAGTGCCGGCTCGGCAGCCAACAAGAACAAAACGCGCCTGCGCATCGCCGTCATTGGTGTCGGAGGGCGCGGGATGGGCGTTCTGAAGGCATCCCTCGCCATTGGCGGCATTGATGTCGCCGCCCTGTGCGACATCCGGCGCGAGGCGGTCAACCGCGGTGCGGACTTCGTTCAGACGAAACTCGACTACAAACCCGCCCTTTTCACCGACGGCCCCGACGATTACAAGAGGATGTTGCAGCGAGACGACATTGATGCGGTCTTCGTCACGACACCCACGGTGTTTCACGGCCCGATGGGCGCGGCAAGCCTGCGGGCCAAAAAGTGGGTCTTCAGCGAAGTGCCCGCCTGCAACACGATCGAGGAGGGCTGGGATCTGATCAATGCCGCCGAAGAATCCGGCAAGGGTTACTTCATTGCCGAGAACTACTGTTTCATGCGCCACAACCTGCTGGTGTTGAACATGGTCGAGAAGGGAGTGTTCAAGACCTTCACCTTCGCCGAATGCGGTTACATCCACGAGGCGCGTGACCTGCAGTTCAATCCCGACGGCACCCTGAACTGGCGCGGCCGGTTGAACAGCTCCGCCGATCTGATTGGCAATACCTACCCCACCCATTCCCTCGGCCCCGTCTCGATGTGGCTGGGGATCACGCGGGGTGATCGAATGCTTCGCGCGACCACCATGATGAGCCGCTCGGCGACCTTCCGCGAGACCGCCCTGAAACGCTTCGGTCCCGACAGCCCCGCCGGTAAGGTCACCACCTGGAATGGCGATACCACGAACAGCTTGATTCAGACCGAAAACGGGGTCGTCATCTCGCTCCGCTTTGATGTCCAGTCACCGCGGCCTCATCACATGGACTTCTACACCCTGCAGGGAACCGGCGCCTCCTATGACGATGAGGCCGGCATCTACATTGACGGCAAATCCAAGGGTTGGGACCCCATTTCGAAGTACTACGCGGACTATGAGCACCCCTACTGGCTCCGCCACGCTGAGAAGGCCCGGACGTATGGGCATGGCGGCGGAGATTATTTCACGCTCCAGCACTTCTACGGTTGTATCCGTGAGGGTAAACCTTTCGGCATTGATGTTTACGACGCTGTCACCTGGAGTTCCCTGATTCCTCTGTCGGCGAAGTCGATTCGAGAGAAGGGCATGCCCCAGGAAATCCCCGACTACACTCGGGGAAAATGGAAGAATCGTAAGAGGTTTGACTGGTCAAACGTATGATGGCCAAGTATTTCCAGCACACTCAGGAGGAGAGAAGTGATGAAAGGAAGTAGATGGTTTTACCATTGGGCAGTCACCGTGTTCGTGGTGTTCCTGATCGCGATGCCAGCTTCCGGACAGCAAGCGGCTGAGCTGGTGGGCACCGTCATGGACCCTTCGGGAGCCGTTGTGCCCGGAGCCACGGTAACGGCTACGAACGAAGCCACTGGGGCGGTTCGCGAAGTACAGTCCAACGTCGAGGGCAGCTACCGCGTGGCTCCCTTGCCGGCGGGCTCGTACACGATCGAGGTTGCCGCCGACGCATTCAACACGCAGGTGCAGAGCGGCCTGGTGTTGCAGGTGAATCAGGTGGCTCGCACCGACTTCACCCTGCAGCTTGGTCAGGTCGGCACAGTGATAGAAGTGGAAGCGACCACGCCGGTGGTAGCCTCCGAAAACGCCACGGTCGGTCAGGTAATCGACAACAAGAAGATTATCGAGTTGCCGATGAACGGCCGCGAGTTCCTTGACCTCGCCCGTTTGACGCCCGGCGTGGCGCAGCGGAGAGGCGTGGCCTGCGGAGAGACCTGCGGAGTTTTCATCAACGGCGGCGGCAGTCAAAGCGGCAGCCTGATGCAAATCGATGGCGTCGACAACTTCGAGGCGGCCTTCGGGCGCCCGAACATCGTGCCGAGCATGGACATGATCCAGGAATTCAAAATCCAGACCGCTCAGTTCGACGCCTCGCAAGGGCGCGCCGGCATCGGCCAGATCAACACGATCAGTAAAAGCGGTACCAACACCTTCCACGGCTCCTTGTACGAGTTCAACCGTGTCGCCAAGCTGGCGGCCCTGAACACCTTCGATCAGTCGACGGAGCAGCGCGTCGCGGCCGGGTTGTCCCCGCGCCCCCCGTACATCCGAAACCAGTTCGGCGCGTCGCTGGGAGGACCCATCAAGAAAAACCAGACTTTCTTCTTCTTCAACTACGAAGGCAAACGGATCCGTGAGGTGGCTCGTGGAGTTCTCACCGTACCCGATAACTTTCTGCGAGAGGGAGATTTCAGCCAGCGTGCAAGGATCATTCACGATCCCACTACCCTGAACCGCAATACGAACTCTCGAATGCCGTTTCCCAACAACATGATCCCGGCCAGCCGCATTGATCCGGTGTCCATCAACTATCTGGGTTTCACGCCGCTGCCCAACGGT
Organism: Bryobacterales bacterium; assembly: GCA_028819575.1. GTDB lineage: Bacteria > Acidobacteriota > Terriglobia > Bryobacterales > UBA6623 > JAPPLB01. The sequence continues at coordinate 7,161 of JAPPLB010000131.1, forward strand.
CCGGGCCAGACCAACAACTACACCGCCACTCCCAGCGCCAGCACCGACGTCAACCAGTACACCTTCAAGGGAGATCATCGTTGGAATGCCAATTCCATCACCTCCGGAAGGTACACCTGGAACGAGAGGAACGGGATTGTCCCGGGTTTCTTGGGAAGCGTGATGTTCCCGGGTTTCCATGAGGTTCAGAACTTCCCGGCCCAAAACGCCAACATCACGCACACCGAGATCATCAATCCCACTATGGTCTACGAGTTGCTCCTGGGATATAACCGCTTCTTCCAGAACCGCTATCACGGACACCAGGGAGAAGATATCGGGGCGCAACTGGGCCTGGCCGAGCAATCCGGCCTGCCGGAGGGCCAGCGCACCGGCGGTTTCCCTGCCCTGGGCGTATCGGGCTTTGCGATGCCGCACGAACACGCTTTCGCCCCGCTGTTCCAATCAGACGACAGCTACCAGATCTTCAACAAGATCAGCAAAGAGCTGACCAACCACTCGTTAAAGGCGGGCATCGAGTTCACCTACAAGACCTCGCCACTCCATTTCCACGCGAACGATCGCGGTACGTATCAGTTTCGTCCGCGCTACTCGACGGAGTTGGTGAGTGGGCCCGGCGGTCCCGACAACGCCTTTGCCGAGTTTTTGCTGGGCGATATAACTGCCACCAACCGCGCTTTCGGCTTCCCGGACAACATCACGAAGTCGAACTGGTGGAGCGTGTACTTGCACGACGACTGGAGGGTCCGCCCGAATTTCACTTTGAATTTGGGAGTGCGCTGGGAGCGTTACTCGGGGGTTTACGAGCGTTTCGACCGCTTCAACACCTTCTGTTTCGACATCGAGCAGTTTTGCCCGGTGGTTGCCACTCCCGGCGTCCCGCGGGCCGGGTTTGATCCCGACAACAACAACTTCATGCCCCGCGTCGGTTTTGCCTGGCGCGTGTTCGGCGACAACAAGACGGTCGTCCGAGGGGGTTACGGCATCTTTTACGACTATCGCATTGCCAACTCCTTCTTCAACATGAACCAGTCTCCTCCCTGGCAGTTCCAGGACCCGCGGAGCAGCGATCCCGATGTCCCGACCCTGACGTTCCAGAATCCCTTCCCAGGGCCGATCCCGGCTACGCCGACGGCGGCGGACGCCACCACGGGAACTGCCGTGGCCCGCGACCTCAGGGGGGGCTATGTCCACCAATGGTCGCTCGGTCTGCAGCGTCAGTTGTTTACGGATACGGTGCTCGACGTCGCTTACGTCGCGAATCGTGGCATCGCCACGGTCCATGGCTGGAACCCCAACTTCGTCGGGGCCGGTCTCGGACCGACGCAGGCCCGGCGCCGATTCCCGCACCTTCAGGGGATCAGTTATGTGAGTAATGTGGGGCAGTCCTGGTATGACTCCCTGCAGGTAAGGATGGAGCGGCGCTTCACCGGCGGCTTCAATTTTGTCGGTGCGTATACCTGGGGCAAGTCGAATGCCATCGGCTGTGTCGTCGGGTCGCAGAACGAATGTCAAGGGTTCCGCAACCCAACCAACTTCAGGTTGGACAAGGGTCCGGGACCCGCCGATATCCGCCACCGGCTGGTCGTCAGTAGTGTGTTCGAATTGCCGTTCGGCCGCGGAAAGCGCTTCGGCGGTGATGCACCCCGGGGACTCGACATGGTGATCGGTGGCTGGCAGATTTCAGCCATTGCCACGTTCCAGACAGGCAATCGCGTCACGCCGTCTCTGACCTACAACAACAGCAACGCGGGCGGCAACCGGCCGGACCAGATCGGGGACCCCATGGCGAACGCCGCCAGAACCTTGGACAACTGGTTCGACCACACGGCTTTCGTCAGGCCGCCAACGCTGCAGCAAGTCCTTGATTCCGGACAGGACGTGTGGCGGTCCATCGGCAATGCCGGACGCGGCAGTATCGTAGGACCGGGCCTGAACCTTTGGGACCTGGGCATCATGAAGCGCTTCCCCCTTCCCTGGGAGGGCCACTCGGTGCAGTGGCGAACGGAGTTATTCAATGCCTGGAACCACCCGAACTTCGGCAACCCGAATACATCGCTGCCATATATCCCGGGTCGGACAGGCACGATACGAAGCACGTCCGTCCCGAACCGTACGGTTCAGTTAGGTCTGCGGTACGACTTCTGAAACCTGAGCACGTTTGAAAGGAATGGCTCGGGCTCGCTTCGGTTCCCGAGCCATTCTTGTCAGCATCAGCGCAACCGAGCAGTGAAGGCAAAGGTGCCATCCGGGGCAGTCCGGCCGATCCGAGCAAGACTATAATCTCAACATGCGGTTGATGGCGCCGTTGTTCTCGGCGGTGATAGGCGCGGGCTTCACACTGTTCGGGAACTCGATTCCCGCGCCGTTTTTTTCTGATGCCACGGAAACCGCGGGGCTTGTCTTTCAGCACCGGAACTCCAAGACGCCGCGCAAGTATCTCCCCGAAACGATGGCGGCGGGTGTCGCCGTTCTCGATGTCAACAACGACGGCTGGATGGATGTGTTCTTTGTGAACGGTGCAAGGCTCACGGTGCCTCATGCGGATGGGAAGGAGCCCGACAAATCGGCTCCCGAGTTCTGGAACCGCCTCTTTCGCAACAACCTCGACGGCACATTCAGTGACGTAACGGTCGAATACGGCCTCCAGGGCCGTGGCTACGGCATGGGCGTGGCGGCGGGTGACTACGACAACGACGGTGACGTCGATCTCTTCGTCGCGAATTTCGGAACCGGGGAGCACCGCTCGTCCGTCCTGTATCGCAACGAGTCCGGCAAGAGATACGTCGATGTCACCGAGCAGTCGGGCATCGCGACCACAGGCTGGACCACTAGCGCCGGTTTCCTGGACTACGATCACGACGGAGATCTGGACCTGTTCGTTTGCCGCTTTGTGAAGTGGAGCTTTGCCGTAGACCACGACTGCCGGCTCGACACTCCTGCCGGCAGGTCGGCAGGCCGGTCATATTGCCATCCCGATACGTTCGAGCCGACTTCCAATTTTCTTTTTCGCAACAACGGCGATGGGACTTTCACCGATGTGAGTGGTCCCACTGGAATCCGGAACGCCGAAGGCAAAGGCCTCGGCGTGGTTTTCGGAGATATCGACGACGACGGTCACATCGACATTTCCGTTGCCAACGATTCGGTGCCGCAGTTCCTGTTCCGAAACCAAGGGAACGGAACCTTTTCCGAGATCGCCCTGATGGCGGGAGTCGCTCTCGATGAGGACGGTCAGGACTTTGGGGGCATGGGCACCGACTTGGGTGACCTCAACGGCGATGGGCTGCCGGAGATTCTCACGACCACGATCTCTCTTGAGCGCTATGCCTATTACGTCAACCTCGGCGATGCCCTGTTCGACTACGAAACCGTTCGAAGCACTCTGGGAGCCATTACGCACCCATACACCGGATGGGGAATGAAGTTCTTTGACTTTGACAACGACGGCCTGAAAGACGTATTTCTGGCGAACGGACACGTTATGGACAATATCGAGAGCGCGGAACCGTCGCTGCGGTATCTACAGCCTCCTCTGTTGCTCAAGCACGCCAATGAGCGATTCACCGACGTCTCGAAGCAGGCCGGGCCGATCTTCAGGCGCCCTTGGGCGAGCCGCGGAGCGGCCGTCGGCGATCTCGACAATGACGGCTATCTGGACATCGTCGTCGCCAATTGCGGAGGGCCGGCCTACCTGGCCAAAAATCAAAGTCACCGCCGCGCGACCCACAACTGGCTTGGACTCAAGCTGCAAGGGTGTGCGAGCAATCGTGACGGCATCGGCGCGGAGATCGTGCTCGACACGCCGGACGGCAACAAGCAGTATGCAACGGCTTCGAGAACAGCCAGTTACCTGTCGTCGCAGGATCCAAGGGTCTTCTTCGGACTTGGTGAGTACACCGAGGTCCCGTCTCTTGTCGTTCGCTGGCCGAGTGGAACGGAGCAGACCGTTCCTGTCGATCAGATCAACCGAATTATGCTCGTGGAGGAGCCTGGAGAGTCATGTGGAAAAACGTAGGATACGGGAATCAGCTACTATCGCTCCTGGGGATCATGATCGAGCGGGAACTCTGGATTCCCACAACGCGGTTCGGTGTCTTGGTTGCACTGCTCTGTGCATCTATGGTCAACAGTCCTGCCGCCGATCCGGATTGGCATAAGATGCTCTCTCAACCCATTTACCACGGCAAACTGCGATTCGGCGTCGAGGAGATTCCGGCAAGGGACGGCGTCATCATGCGGGCGATCGTCTATCGGCCGGACGAGCCGGGACGGTTTCCCGTCTTCCTCATCAACACTCCCTACGACAAGATGAGGGAACCGTACCTGGAATGGGGACAGTACTTTGCCGAGCGGGGCTACGCCTCCGTCATCGCCGATGTGCGGGGCCGCTATGACTCCGACGGCGATAACTACCTCTATGGTCCGCACGACGGCCCCGACCTCTACGACATTCAGTCCTGGGCGGCCGCGCAACCCTGGTCAACCGGCAAGATCGGAACGACCGGGGGTTCGTATCTCGGTTTTGTGCAACTGGAAGCAGCCCTGGAAGGTAATCCGAACTACACCTGCATGGTGCCGATGGTAAGCCCGGACGATCATTACGACAATGTTTACCCCTCCGGGGCCTTCCAGCTTTCAAACAGCGTCAACCTGGCCTGGATCCTTGGCAAGCATACCAACCAGAATCCCGACGCCGTGCTGGATTGGGACAAGGTCTACCGGCATCTGCCCCTCAGGAACCTTGACCGGGAAGCCTTGGGACTACGAGCGGAGTTCTGGTCCGATTGGCTGGACCATCCGACGCGCGATGACTACTGGCCCGGACCCGGCCACCGAATCGCGCCGGGCAAGAACGGGCCCGGCAAATACCATCGCATCAAGGTGCCCTCCTACAACATCTCCGGTTGGTATGACCAGGTGAGCCAGGCCACGATCAACAACTATCTGGGAATGGTCCGTCACGGTCCCGAAAATTTGCGCGACAAGCATAAGTTGCTCATGGGACCTTGGACCCACGGTGTCAGCTTCGGGGTGACACGCAAGCAGGGCGATCTCACTTTCCCGCCCGAGTCCGCTCCCGATATGAGAAAGATCGTCTTGCGCTGGATGGACTACTGGCTCAAGGGGACACAGAACGGTTTCCTGGATGAACCTCCCGTCCGGATCTATGTGATGGGAGCGGATGAGTGGCGCTTGGAGAACGAGTGGCCCTTGGCCCGTACGGAATACACCAGGTACTACCTCCACAGTCAGGGCCGGGCCAATAGCCTTCTCGGGGATGGCTCCCTGTCCACCGAGCAGCCCGGAGCCGAACCGCCCGATCGTTTCACCTATGACCCCGACAATCCCGTCCCTACTCTCGGCGGCAATGTTTCGATGAAGCCGGGATCCTCAGGTCCCTATGATCAGACGGCGATCGAACGGCGGGACGATGTCCTCGTCTACACGACGCCCCCTCTTTCGGAAGATCTGGAGGTAACCGGACCGGTCTTCATCGAGCTGTACGCATCGACCGACGCCACGGATACGGACTTCACCGGCAAGCTGGTGGATGTTTGGCCGAACGGCTATGCGCAGATCTTGTTGGAAGGCGTCATCCGCGCTCGTTACCGGGAATCGTTCGAGCGGCAGAAGCTCGTGACGCCGGGAAAGATCGAGAAGTATCTGATCGATCTTTGGTCCACGAGCAATCTATTCCGTCGGGGACACCGAATTCGGGTCGAGATCTCGAGTAGCAATTTCCCCAAGTACGACCGCAACCCGAACACCGGCCACCCGATCGGAGAAGATGCCGAACGGCAGGTGGCGCATCAAACCATCTATCACGATTCGGAGCATCTGTCTCACATCCTCTTACCGGTCATCCCTGCGAAATAGGCGAGGACGCGAGATACCTTCATTCAGGGCAGCCGGGGGCGCTCAACGAGGCTGGACATCCACCAATAGCCGTATCCCCCTCGGGACACGCTTGGGCAGACTTTGGTGGATCTTCAGTTCCTCGGCGGCAAGCTCGCGGCTTCCCGTGCGCCTGTACAGAGTAGCAAGCACATAGTGCGCTCGATCATGTTGCGGGTCCAAACGAATGGCTTTCTTCAACTCCTTGATCGCCTGGTCATATTTTTCTTCCCATTGGAACGCTTTGCCGAGGGTGAAATGCCGGTCGCTCACTCCTGGTTCGAGCTCTACAGCTTTCTGCAGTGCTTCGATTGCCGGCAACATCGACGTGCGGTTGTCCGTCGCCAGCCTTAAGTGTCCCATCCCCTTCAGGTAATATCCCGTCGCGCTGGCCTGCCGGATGCCGATGAACTGCTCGCCGAGCGCGATCAATGCGTTGCCGTCCCGATCCTGCTCATAGCATTCGCCGAGCGCCTTGTATGCCGGCTCGAATTCCTTGTCAACCGCAAGAATCTGCTTGAGCACTTCGATCCCCGCCGGTCTTCGCTCCTCCAGAATGTAAGCCAGCGCCAGCAAGAACTTGACATGCACCGAAGAAGGAAACCTTTCACGGCCCACTTCGAACATGCTAAGCGCCGCAGAGAAGGCACGGTAGTGAATCAGAAACTGCCCGATATCTACTAGGAACTGCTCGTTGTCCGGCTGTAACTCCAGCGCTCTTTGCAGATGCTGAAGTGCCGATTCCGGCTGGTTGAGCTTGAACTCGATTTGTCCGAACAGGTTGTTCCAAGCGCCGCTGTCTTTCAAAGCCGGCTGAACAGCCGATAGAACGGTCTTCGCTTCGGCGTACTGCTCTCGATCAAACATCTTGTGGGCGTTTTCGGCGGCGCGGGATGCCGCCGCCTGCCAGGCGGCTTCAATTTCCGGATCCCGCTGTGCGATTTTCCGGGCTTGGCTCAAGGCCTGAAAGGATTCCTCGTTCTTTCGCAGGCTCAGAAGAGTCGATCCCACGTTGAACCAGACCAACTCGTTGCTGGCGTTGAGCCGGGCGGCCTGCTGGAAAGCCGGCAGCGCTTTGTTCGGGTTCCCGGTTTCGATCAAATTAGCGCCGAGGTTGTTCCACGCCTGCCAGTCTTGGGGACGAAGCTTCGCGACTTGCTCGAACGACGCGGTAGCACGGTCCGGGCGGCCCAAACGTGTCTCGCAAATCGCGATGGCCAGATGGGCCTGTGCGATTTCATGGTTCCCGGCAACAGCCGCTGCCAGTTCTCGCAGTGAGGACTCGCAGTCGCCTGCTCGGAAATGATCCAGACCACGCTGCAGGGCTGCTTCCCAGCCGGCCCCGAACAGCGGCGGGGCCGTAAGCAACAAGGCAAGCAGTGTCCTCATCCGAGTGAGCCTCATGAGCAGACACCAGCCTGCATGATTATCATCTGGCGCACTTCTCCCAAGCGCTTGCGGAGGACATTGTCCCGTGTGCGAACTGCCCATGAAATTCCGAACATCGCTCCATGGATGTCTGCGGACTTACTATTGTGTCGAAAGCTCCTCGAGCAATGAGACCGCAGTGTCCTCTAGCTCCTTTGCCGAACCCTTGCCAAAAAGAGAGATGCCAGGCTCATAACCGCCTTCATCCAGCGCTTCGTCGGTTGGAAGGTAGCACAGAAAGTAACCGCCCATGGAATATCCACAAAACATGGTCGCGGGCAAGGGTGATCGCCTCTTGACCTCGATCCCGATTTCACAGAAGGGTTCCAGCGGCGTCAGGACAAGAGCCGCTTCACCCAAAGTGATGACCTGAACGGGAATCTCGACCGCTCCCGGCTCCGAGAGCCGTTGCGCACGTTGAAGCTGTAGCGCCGCGCGCTTGACTTGGTAGTGGAAGCGTTTGATTTCGTCCCCGTCACCATCCTGATGGGCAAGCCGAAGCTGTTTATCGAGCTCCTGATACCCACTTTCCAGCTTCTCGACCGGCTCAACCGGGTGTGGTATGAGTCGCGCGACTCTACTCCCGCTACGGATCGAAATGGGCGTTTCTTGTTCGTGCCGCCACTTGTAGATGCCCAGCGGAGCTCCTGATTCGAGAACATTTTGGAACTCGAGGCTGCCCCCGGCTGTACGAATGCCTTCAGCGACCCGGCAGACCTCATATCCAAGATGCGCTCCGGCGCGTCGATAGACCGCCAGGTCGCCGGTGAAGCCTTCCACCGGTCCGATGTCGCCCGTCGCTCCCTGGAGAAACAGGCTCAGGCCCCCCAGGTTGCGCTCGACAACTCGTTTCATGGCCCCGGGATAATCCGGCGTGATCTTGTCGTTCTCATGCCCCATGATGGTCGGATGCATCGCGAAGTTCACCACAGTCGCTATCGGCATGCCGTCCGTATCGTCAATGCGGAAAACGACCACCTCCTGATCGACCGGGCCTGCCGGGTTGTTGCCGGTGATGATTCGGCCGTTGTCCAAATGTTGACGGCGGTTGATTCCGATGTCGGATCGTCCCTTGCCCCACCCCAAACTCGCGGGGCGTGCGTTCCTCTTTGCCTCGCCGGCCGACTGAGCCGCCCTCGCCGCAAACGAGCTCTGGTATTCGAGAAACACCTCTCGGCCCTGTTCCATCCATGGCGTGTCATGCAACGGGACGGCAGAATGGGTGTGCGTCCACGTAACAAGCACTCTGTCGAGCGAGACTGAGGATTCCCTCGCCGCCGCCTGCCGTACTTCGAGAGCCAACCCCTCGGTCAGCGTCGCCACGTCCAGGTTGAGGAGAACGACCTCAGAGGCGCCGTCCGATAGATAGAGCGCCGTCGAGTACAGCTCCATGTCGATTCCCGCGGCGACTTGATGCGTCGCGGCCCCCCAGTTCAAATGGGGTGACCCGACCGGAGGAGTGATATCCGAACGGCCTGCGCCGGCAGTGATGGTTCTGGCTCCGCTCATCGATTATCGTCTCTGAGTTTCCTGGTCGCTTCAAAGTCAACGCAACGATGCACGGTATCCACGACCACCCGGTAAACCTCTCGGGCGCGCGCGGCGGTCACTTTGCCGTCGAGAACATCGGCAAGCACGGCTTCCGGATCTCGGTCGTGAGACGGTCCGTACCCTCCGCCTCCGGGTGTGCGGTAGCTGATCACCGAGTCCGACGCGAGATGCAGCGTAATTTTGGACGGCAGCTCCCTGGCTTCGCCGTCCGGATCGAGTACGTAACGGGAACTGGCCCCGTTCCCTCCTCCGAACAATCCCCAGGGCGCATACTTGCGATTGTCAGAAAACACCGTGAGCGTGGCCTCGTGGTCAGGAAATTTCCAATCGCGCCGGATGCCGAGGCCTCCTCGATAGCGGCCCGCACCTTCCGAATCAGGTATGAGCTCATAGCGAGTAATCTGGAAAGGCAAGTTGTTTTCGGTTTCTTCGACGGCCGAGTTCTCGGTGTTCTGGATGTGGCTTTGAACGGCGTCCAAGCCGTCTTTAGTAGGGCGCGCGCCGTATCCTCCCGCCATCGTTTCGATGAAAGTGTAGTACTCCCCACTGCGCGGGTCTTCCCCTCCGCACGCCATGTGGCAGTTGATACTCTTTGTGCTGGCCATCACCCGGTCCGGCATCGCCTCCGAAAAGGCGCGGAAGGTGAGGTCGCACAGGCGCATGGCGACCTCCCAGCCGCCTACCACACCGACAGGAGCTTTTGCATTGACGACGGTCCCCTCTGGTGCGCTGACGTCGATCAAGCGGTAAAAGCCCTCGTTCGTTGGGATGTTGGGGTCGATCAGGCACTTGATGACGTACGCCAGTGGGGAATAGGTTTGCGTCAGCGTTGCGTTCATCGGCGAGCTTCTTTGCGGCGCCGAACCGGTCAGATCGTAGGAGACGCGCCCTCCCTGGATTCTGGCGGTCACCGCCAGCTTGATGGGCTCGTCGGTGATGCCGTCGTCGTCGAGATAACATTCCGAGTGGTACACGCCCTCGGGCAGTTTTGCAATTTCCTGGCGAGACCACCGCTCGGTGTAATCGATCAGCTCGTCCACGAACGTTTCAATCGTTTCCTCTCCGAACTTGCGAATGATTTCACCCATTCGCCGTTGACCTAATAGAGAGGAAGCGATCTGCGCTCGAAAGTCTCCCGCTGACTGTCGCGGGGAGCGGATGTTGGCCAGGATCACTTGAAAGAGATCCTCGACGATCTTCCCGCGCGAAACGAGTTTTGCCGGAGGCAGGATGATGCCTTCCTGATAAAGTTCCGTCGATATGCAATAGCCACCAGGAGCGTAGCCTCCGATGTCCACGTGATGGGCCAGCGCGGCCACAAACCCTTGCAGCTTCTCATCACCAAAATAGGGGGCGATCACTACGATATCGTTCAGGTGGACTCCCCCGCGGTAAGCATGATTCATGACCAGTGCGTCGCCCGGATCGAGCTTGTCCACACCGTACTGACGGATGGCATTGGGCACCATCCGCGACATCGACGCCAAGTGAACTGGCTGTGAGAACGACTGGGCGATGATTCGCAGCTTGGCGTCGAATAGCGCGCACGAGAAATCCGCTCGAGTCTTGATGTTTGTGGAATAGGCCGACTTTCGAAGGGCCGCCCCCATCTCGTCGGCAGCGGCATCAAAAGCACTCCGAATCACCTCGAAACGGATCGGGTCCATCTCCAGCTTCGATCGCTGCTGGTCTTCTTGGCTGGCGACGGTTGCCATCAATGTGACTCCTGAATCATCAGATTTCCGTACTCGTCCACCGCTGCGTGGCAGCCCGGATGAATCACGGTCGTCGAATCCTTTTCTTCGACGATCGCCGGCCCGGGAACGGAATTACCACATCGAAGACGGTAACGGTCGTAGATCTTGCAGGCAACGCGCTTGCCGGCTTCGGAAAAATAGACCTGCCGCACGCCTTTGACAGCCTCGGCGCTGTCTTGCCCTCCGGTCGCGAGCCGCCGCAACTGAGGTCGCCGAATGCGGCCCAGCGCCGTTAGCCGCAGGTTTACCACTTCTGTCGGTTCGGAAGTTTCGGCGTAGCCGTAGGCCCGCTGATGAGCTTCGAAGAATGCGGCATTAAGCTTGCCTTCGTCGCCCGGTTTCAAATCTCGAGACGGAGCTTCCACCCGCAGTTCATAAGACTGGCCGACGTAGCGCATGTCTACAGATCGCGAGAAGGAGATATCGGCCTCCGAAATGCCTTCTGAACGCAGCACGTCTCGAGCCTGTCGTTCGAAGCTCTGATACTCCTGGGTCAGCTTGTCGAAATCGATTGCCTCCATCGGCCGGATATGGGCTTGGACGTAATCATGCTTGATGTCCGTCACCAAGAGTCCAAGCGCCGACGTCACACCCGGGCTCATCGGGATCAGCACCTTCGGGATATGTAGCTCCCGAGCTAGAGCATTGGCATGCATCGGCCCCGCACCGCCGTAGGCGACCAGCATGAAATCCCGCGGGTCAAAACCCCGTTGCACTGAAATCAACCGGATGGCTCCGACCATGTTGGCGTTGGCGATCTCGATGATGCCCCGCGCCGCCTCGACCGGTTGGAGATCGAGCTTTCGGGCAAGAAACCCGATCGCGTTCACGGCCAGATCGGGATTCAGTTTGTGCTCTCCTCCAAGGAAGTATTCAGGATCTATGCGGCCCAGGAAAAGATTCGCGTCGGTGATGGTGGGTTCGGTCTGACCCTTGCCGTAACAGGCCGGACCCGGATCGGCTCCTCCGCTCTGCGGTCCGACCCTCAGTCCTCCGCCCGGATCTACCCAAGCGATTGATCCGCCGCCCGCGCCGATCTCGACCAGATCCACCACCGGCGTGCGCACCGGGTAGCCTGCCGAGCGGTTCTCGGAGACTGCCGCGCTGCCGACTTCGAAATGGGGAACGATCTTAGGAACGCCTCCCTCCACCAAGCCCGCTTTCGCGGTAGTGCCTCCCATGTCGAAGCTGATGAGATTGTGCGGTCCCAGCAGACTCCCCAGATGAGTGGCCGCCGCAACCCCCGCAGCCGGACCGGACTCGATAAGATTGACGGGCTGTTGCCGCGCCACCTGCGACGACATGATGCCGCCGGCTGAAGTCATCAAGTGCAGCCCGGCGCGGAGATCGATCTCCATAAGCCGCCGTTCGAGGCGCTCGAGATAACGGCTGACGATCGGCATTACCAAGGCATTGATTGCCGTAGTGCTTGCGCGAAAGTACTCCCGCATTTCAGGACACAGGTCCGAGGAAAGGCTTACGAACACCCCCGGCATCTCTTCGCGGACAATCTCGCCCACCCGCTTCTCATGAACCGGATTCACGTACGAGTGCAGCAGACAGACAACGACGGCTTCGACACCTTCCCGCTTGATGCGACGCGCCACCTCGCGGACCTTCTTCTCGTCCAGCGGCGCGAGAACATCTCCGGCGAAATCGAGCCGCTCAGGCACTTCGAAACAGAGCGCTCGAGGGATCAACGGCTTCGGCTTGTCACAGAAGATGTCGTAGAGCTTGGGCCGGATCTGCCGCGCGATTTCAAAAACATCGCGGAAACCCTTGGTGGCGATCAAGGCGGCCTTGGCACCCTTGCCTTCGATGATGGTATTGGTGGCAACCGTCGTACCGTGCACGTTGTACGTGACACTACGCGCGGGGACATTCGATTCCTCGAGAATTCGCTCGATGACGTTAATGAAGCCCACGGACGGGTCGCTCGGTGTGCTCGACATCTTCACCAAACGAATCTCGCCTGTCGATTCGTTCATCATCACGGCATCAGTGAAAGTACCCCCGATGTCGACACCCAATCTGAAAGTGCTCATTCTGAAACTTTTCTAGGCAGGAATGTCCGCGCCGGTCGTCCGGCGCGTTTCGACCCAGGTTCCCACGCACAGCGTAAGAACGGCAATGGGGAAACCAACCAGGATCGGGTCGAGCCGCCAAATGATCACGACCGATCCGACTTCCTGAATAGAGCCGAAAATTTGCAACGCGGCAACGGTCGTGGCTCCCAATATCATCGCGGCCAAGACCGTTTTCGGGGCTCTCCTGACAGCCGGGAACATCACGAGAGCTACCAGAGCCGGCGCCACCGAAGAACCCATAATTCGTCCGCCCAGCCAAAACAGCTCGATCAGCAGTGGAACGAGATAGTAAATCAAGGCCGCCAAGAGTCCGATCAATATGACGTTGACACGGTAGACCCAGAGTCGGCGGCGCACGCTGGAATTCGGATCGATGAAGCGCTGGTAAATATCGAGTGTGAAGTTCGAAGCCAGGGTGTTGATCGTCGAGGATAGTGTCGACATGCTGGCCGCAAGAACACTCACGACGATCAAGGTTGCCATCTGACCGCTTGCTGAGTCAAAAGCCACTTGGACAAAGGTATCTTCTGCTGCTATTGCGCTGTCGTGGATCGCCACGCCGAGCAAACCGATCAGAGGCGGAACCATATACCAAAGGATTCCGAGAACTCCTCCATACAGGAAACCCTTCCTTGCTGTTTCCGGGCTGGACGCGGCGAATCCTCGCTGGATAATTCCCTGATATCCACAAGTGACGGCGATACCGATAACAATCCACCCCAGGACCTGCAAGCCGCCCGCTCGTCCGAACTGGTCAAGAAGTATCGGGTCAACGCGGCTGCCGAGCTCCGAGAGGCCGCCTAATTGCCCAATGCCCGAGAACAGCAACCCCACGGTGCCGGCCACAATGATGACGAACTGAATAGAGTCAGTCACCAGGACGGCCCACATGCCTCCGAGGAAGACATAGATCACCGTGACACCCAGCCAAAGAGCTTGCGACTCGATAGCGGAGATGTCCAGCAAGGCCATCGTCACGACGGTCAGAGCCCCAAGAGTGCCAGCCGTGACACCCAAATCACGAAGGATGACCAGTACGAGAGCTAGCAACCGATATGCTGGACCAAAAAAACGCTCGAACAGCTCGGGTATTGTTATTATTCCGGTTTCTCTAAGCCTGGGCACTACATAAAATCCGATCCACACCGTAACAAACAGGAAGGAGCCGCCGGCCCAATAGCTGCTTAATCCAAAATCCCTGCCGAGGGCGGAATTGCCTACCAACGTCGTGCCATTGATCCACGTCGCTGCCACGGAAAAAGCGATCAACCAGACTCCCGAGCGGCGCCCGGCCACCGCCATATCCTCGATGTTTGTTACTTTTCCCCTCCCCAGGATGCCGATCCCCAGCATCAAGATGAGATAAAAGGCGATCAGCCACCAGGATGCTTCCAGATTCTCCACCAGTTATCCCCGTAGTAGTGCTCCCCAGATCCAGATGTAAAGAAAGCCGCCCAACATCAGCAGAATCAGCGCCAGCCAAGGATTGAACCTGGGAGAAGCCACCCGGTCCATCAGGTCGAGCTCGCTGTCCTCGTGTCGGCCGCTGTCGGCAGACCGGGTAGAGTCGCTTGGTTTCAATGCAGTTTCTCCTTGTGGTCGGGCAACGGCTGAAGAACAAAGAGGACTGTTCTACAATAGCGCGCTAGGAGGAATGATATTGATGCTTGCTCAACATACGGTGCGGTTCATTCTGATTTCCTCGCTCACGGCAACAGTATTGGGTGCTGTCTCACAACCGCGGTACAAAGTCAAGATCGACCGAACCGCACGGCCCGTAATGCGGGACGGTGTGGAGCTTGGCGCGGTTGTCGTGCGGCCTGACGCGGAGGGTCAATTCCCCGCAATCATGAACTACACGCCGTATCGCACTTTGAGCCATGTCAAATCCTCGTACGACGAGGAGAAGTATAGCAACACCATTCATGGGCCAAGTTATTTCGCGGAACGCGGCTATGCGGTTGTCTATTACGACGTCCGTGGCACCGGCAACTCCGGAGGTTCAAGCCAGGACATCTACTCCGAGAAGGAGCAGAACGACGCCTACGACATGGTCGAATGGATTGCAGCCCAACTCTGGTGCGATGGCGGGGTCGGCATGTGGGGCTACTCCTATGGCGGAGTGGTGCAGTGGCAGGTCGGCATTAAAAACCCGCCGCATCTCAAGACATTGGTCGTGGGCTCCTCCAACGATGATGTATATCTCGACTGGGTCTACCCGGGCGGCTCGCTACGACCGTACATGTTCGACACCTATTCCCCTCTGATGGCGGCTTTCAATTTTGCGCCGCCCGATATCGACCTTGTCGGTCAGAAGTGGACCGAAATTTGGGAAGAGCGCCTCGCCAATAATCGCCCCTGGGGCATTGGCTATATTACTCATCCGGTTCACGGCTCCTACTGGACCGACCGTTCGCTGCAACCCGACTACAGCCGTGTGAAGGTCCCCACGCTGCTCTGGAGTGGCTGGGCGGACGTCTACCCCACTCCGATCCTTCGCGCCTTCGCCAATCTCGAAGTTCCCAAGAAAGCCCTGGTAGGACCCTGGGGGCACTGGTGGCCGGAGATGGCCGTGCCCGGCCCACGAATCGACGGTCGACACGAGCTGCTCAAATGGTACGACCACTGGCTCAAGGGGATGGATACCGGTGTGATGGATGAGCCTCCCGTGACCCTATTCGTCAAGGAGTACAAGGAACCGGAACCCGCCATGTATATCGATGACAACGGGTTTTGGCGTTTTGAGAATGAGTGGCCGCCGGCGCGCAACGAGAACACGCCGATGTATCTGCACGCCGATGGACTGCTGAGTGAGGACTCCTCCGCTTCGGCTCCCGAAGAGGCCGACCAGTACACCTACGATCCCACTGTCGGAGCGACATCCGGTATTTACTGGGGAGGGGGTGTCCTTCCCTGGGGCATGGCCATTGACCAACGCACTGACGAAGCATTGTCGTTGACCTACACGACACCGCCTCTTGAAGAAGACTTGGAAACGATAGGCGAGCCGATCGCTGTCTTGTACGTCAGCTCATCTGCGACCAGCGCCTATTTCCATGTCAAACTGACCGATGTTGCACCGGACGGCACTTCGAAGTGGATTGCGGACGAAGGACTGCTGGCTTCGCACCGAAATTCTCATGCCGTCCCTGAACCCCTTGAGCCTGGCGAAATTTACGAGCTGCGCATCCCTCTCAAATTCGTAGCCTATGTGTTCCCCAAGGGGCATCGTATCCGAGTGGACATCGCCAGTGCTGACTTCCAGAATGCCTGGCCGGTTGCGGAAAAGGCTGTCAACAAGATCCATCGTGGCGGCCGAAACCCGTCATATGTCGTCTTGCCCATTACGCCAGCTCAGGACCCGAAGCTGCCGACGCCCGAATTCAAACCCTCGCCGCGTCCTGCACCCAAGCTGGAGGATCTGAATACCGTAAAGCATGAGATCACCCGTGACTTGGTCAGCGACACCGTCACGGTTCACTTGATGGCGCAGAGGAATGGGAAAAGTGATGACGGCCGCAGGCAGACCGGGCGGTACATCTCCTCCAATTACACCGTTTCAAAGGCCAATCCGGCGGAAGCCTCGATGCGGGCCGGATGCAGGTTGACTCTGAACGGCCCGGAGGGAGAGATCATCGTCGAGTCCAGCGAAACACTGGTCAGCGACATTACCTCGTTCCGGTTCCTGACCCAAGTCGAGGTGACCGTCCAAGGTAAGCCGCACTTCAACAAGAGTTGGCGTGTGTCCGTTCCGCGCAGGCTTAACTGAACCAACGCCGGTCGAAGTCTGCCTACCTTACCGTCTTCGAGAGGACACAACAGCCCGGTCAAGACGATCTTCCAATGCACAATGGGGAATAAAGATATGTCGGGCCGGGCAACGCTCCGCCTCATCGCAACTGTCTTTGCCACAATCACGATCACCATGACCACCCAGGCCGCTGTCTCTGAAGCGAAATACAAGGTAAAGATCATCCCCGACCTTCGTGTGCCGATGCGCGATGGAGTGGAGTTGGCCGTCAAGATCACACGCCCTGATGCCGAAGGACGGTTCCCGGCGATCATGGAATACAACCCCTACCGCCGTATCGCCAAGCCACTCCCGGACTACAACGACGAGTACCCGCCACCCGTTCCCTACTTGGCTGAGCGCGGGTACGTCATCGTCCAGTTTGATGTCCGCGGCACCGGCAACTCGGGGGGCTACAGTACCGATATCTATTCCGACGAAGAACGCCAAGATGCCTATGAGATGGTCGAGTGGATCGCCAGGCAGCCCTGGTGCACCGGCAAGGTCGGGATGCTGGGCAAATCCTACAGCGCGGTCGTGCAATGGCAGGTTGCCGTTCAAAATCCACCTGCCTTGAAGGCCATCATCGTGCGTTCGGCCAACCACGATGTCTACACCGACTGGACCAACCCGGGCGGCGCCATCCGACCCTACATGTTTGAGAGCTACGGCCCCTTGATGACGGCCTACAACTTCGCCCCCCCTGACATCGACATCGTCGGCGCCAAGTGGTCGGAGATCTGGCGGGAACGCCTGGACGAGAGCGAACCATGGAGCATCGGTTACATCGAGAACATCCTCCACGGCCCTTACTGGCAGCGGCGCTCGTTGCAGCCGGGCTACGACCGCGTCAAGTGCGCCGTATTCGTGGTCGGCGGATGGGCGGACTGGTACGCAACGCCTCTCTTGAAGGCTTTTGCAAACCTCAACGTCCCCAAGAAGGCCTGGGTCGGACCCTGGGGCCATTACTACCCCGAAGAAAAGTTGGCCCTCCCCGGCCCGCGAGTGGATGGCCGCTACGAGTACTTGAAGTGGTTTGATTACTGGCTCAAGGACCTTGACACGGGTGTGATGGACGAGCCGCCCGTGACTCTCTTCATCCGCAAATACAAGGAACCGGCACCGATCTACCTCGAAGAAAACGGTTTCTGGCGCAACGAGAACACATGGCCGCTCGCCCGGGCGAACAATACCCCGATGTACTTCCAGTCTGACTGGGAGCTGGGGACGGAGGCACCCGAAGAGGCCAGTGATACCTACGACAGTTATAAGTACCATCCTGCCGTGGGTATCGCAGCAGGCAGGCACGGCAGGGGAAACATCACTCCCTGGGCCATGCCTCTCGATCAGCGAATCGATGAGGCATATTCACTCAGTTACACGACGGCGCCGCTGGAAGAAGACACAGAGGTCACGGGAGAACCTGAGGCGACGCTGTACGTCTCGTCCTCCGCTGACACCGCATACTTCGCTGTCAAGCTGTGCGATGTTGCTCCGGATGGCGCCTCCAAGCTCGTCACCGACGGTGGATTACTGGCGACTCACCGCGATTCTCACACCGACCCCAAGGCGCTCGATCCGGGTCAAGTCTACGAACTGAAGTTTGAACTGAAATCGACGGCCTACGTCTTCGAAAAGGGTCACCGCATTCGCGTGAACGTCACCAGTTCGGACTTCCAGAACTCTTGGCCGGCCGGCAAGCCGGCGGTAAATGCTCTTTACCGGGACGCCCGGCAGCCCTCGCACCTGACACTTCCGATCGTACCGGAGCAGAATCCGAAACTGCCTGTGCCCGGCTTCAAGCCGTCACCGCATCCGAACCCGAAACTCGAGGACGTGCCGCGTCCCGAGCATACTGTCACGCAGGACCTCGTCAATCTCTCGACAACCAGCAGCTTCAGCAGCCCGTCGGGCACGCCGGTCAGAGGAGTCAACCGGTCGAGTTTCACGGTCTCACACAGAGATCCCGCCGAGGCTGTTATCCGATCCAGCTACGAATTTCCTGTTCCGCTTCCCGGTTCCAAGGTGAACGTCAGCGCCCAGTCCACGCTCGTCAGTGACAAAGCAGCTTATCACCATATGGTCGAAGTCGTTATCACGGTGAACGGAATGCGGCACTTCAATAAAAGCTGGTCCGTCACAGTCCCCCGAAAGCTCAACTGAACCCTCATCACTGTGATTACTGTTTGCCCCTGACGTCGTCGCAAATTGCACCCGGTCAATGAGCCTGACCTATACCAATCAGTATTCCGAAGGTCGCCGGTTTGAGTCCAGCACCTGGCTCCAGCGCTTCCGTCCCATCCGCTTTTGATGCCCACGCGGTATAGCGGTATAATTGACCGAGACTTCACCCCGGATCGGAGGATTTCCATGAACAAGAACTTGAAACTTCGTCTGCTTGTTCTCTTTCTTGGCGCTACAGCGCTTACGGTTGCCTATGAGGCCGCCAAAACGGAAGTCATGATGGCCGAGACGGCACAGAGGCTGATCGATTCTCTTGACAAGTTCCAGCTTCCTCACACCGTCTTCAAGTTCGACACTCCGGACCGCACCAATTGGCACTACTTCCCCGAAGGCGGATTTACACAAGAGCACGGCTACGCCCGCAACGGCATCACGTTCGCGGACATGGACCCCAAGCAACGCCACTTGGCGCATGGACTGCTCAGCAGCGGTCTCAGCAAGCAGGGCTATCTCAAGGCGGTTGACGTGATGACGCTCGAGGAGATTGTTCGCGTCATCGAAGACGACACGACAGGACACCGTGATGCCGACGGCTTTCACTTCACGATCTTCGGGGAACCGTCAGCTACCGGCACCTGGGGCTGGCGCATCGAGGGGCATCACCTCTCGCTGCACTACACGATCCAGAATGGCGAGTTGATTTCGACGACACCGACGTTTTTCGGGGCCAACCCTCATGAAGTGGCGCAAGGGCCGCACAAGGGCATGATCGCTCTTAAAGATGAGGAAGACTTCGCTGTCGCGCTGATGAATTCGCTCGACGAGAAGCAGAAAAAGAAGGCCCTTATTGATGAGATTGCTCCCTACGACATCTTGACGATGGCGGATACACGAGCCGAGCTGGAGGACGCCGGCAAGGGCCTGCCGGCTTCGGAGATGACGCCTCAACAGTTCGACCTACTGATGAACCTGATCGCCGAGTACGCCCTCAACATGCCTGCGGAAGTCGCTGCCGCGCGGATGAAGTCCGCTGAGG
Organism: Bryobacterales bacterium; assembly: GCA_028819575.1. Lineage (GTDB taxonomy): Bacteria > Acidobacteriota > Terriglobia > Bryobacterales > UBA6623 > JAPPLB01. The sequence continues at coordinate 26,892 of JAPPLB010000131.1, forward strand.
AAACGCCGCGTGATCAGCTTCTGTTCGCATGGGCAGGCCGTGTGGGGCGTCCAAAGCCGAAGCCTGTCGTGATCGGCGGCCCGACGACCGGCAACCGTGAGCACAACGGCAACTACTACCGCGTTCAGGCTCCGACGTTCCTCATCGAATACGACAATACACAGAACATCAGTAATCACAGCCACTCAGTGTGGCGCGACTATAAAGGTGACTTCGGGATCGATGTCCTCGCGATGCACCACCGCCGCTTCGACCATGGCCTGAGCCCGCAAGTTGAAGCCGCCGACTGATCTTTACAACTTTTGCATCAAGTCGTAAAGACGTTCCCAAGTATAAATGCCCGTGTGGTGGCCGTCGGACCAGTAAATCTGGATGGCGTAACGTCCGACGGGGTCGATGCCGGCCGGGTGAACATCTTCGGCGATAACGCCTTCCTGGATAAGTTTGCGGCCCGTCAACTCATCCACGCAGTTGGCACAGGGACACTCAAGACGAAGCAGACGCGCCGGATAGACGGCTTCGGCGCCGTCCTTCCAGCGGATTTTGACGTCGTGTTCGTTGGCACGGCCGATTTCGATTGGACGAGGTGATTCAGGAGCACTCATTTTCGGCCTGCAACGCTTTCTGGAACGCTCTTCATCGACCTGAAACGGATTCGTACGTACCGGCCTCCCGCAGAACCCTGCCCAGATGTCTCCGAGCAAGCTCGTACATCCCATTCATGCAGCAGGACCCTCTACACCGTCAGAAAGTGATTTTCACCAAATCGTCGGCTTCCGATTTGAGGTTGTGAATACTGACTTGCGCCGCCAGGTTCTGGGCGCACTCGGTGAAGGCAACGGCTGCCGGTGATTCGGGTTCATCGAGGACGATCGGCCGGCCTCCGTCAGATGTCTCGCGAACCGTAGTCGCGAGCGGGACTTTGCCGAGTACGGGGAAGTCCCACTTCTGCGAGATGTGGTCGGCGCCACCAGCGCCGAAGATAAATTCGCGCTCGCCGGTCTTGGTCGATTCCCAGTAGCTCATATTTTCGATCACGCCCAGCACCGGCGTCTTGAGCTGATTGAACATGGCAACAGCCTTCTCGGCGATGTTCACGGCGACGGGCTGTGGCGTAGTCACGATGACGGCTCCGGTCAGCGGGATACGCTGACAGAGGGTCAACTGCACGTCGCCCGTCCCCGGAGGCAGATCGATTACGAGGTAGTCGAGCTCACCCCAGTTCACGCCGGCCAGTAACTGCTCGACCATCTTTGCGAGCATCGGTCCGCGCCAAACGACGGCCTGCCCCGGCTGCACAAAGAAGCCGGACGAAATGACCGGCACGCCGTGAGACACGACGGGCTGGATTTTACCTCCGCTGGGCATGGGACGTTCCGTCGCCCCCATGATCATCGGGATGCTGGGGCCGTAGACATCAGCGTCGAGAAGACCGACGTCGGCACCGGCCTGACGAAGCGCGACGGCGAGGTTAGCTGAAACGGTCGACTTGCCGACGCCGCCCTTGCCGGAGGCGACGGGAATGATGTTCTTGACACCGGGCAACATTGCTCGACCGATCGCACCCGGGTTTGGGCGTACTTCGGCCGTCAGGTCTACTTCGACCGCCTCGACTCCGGGGATTGCTCGAACGGCATCCTCGGCTTGCTTCCTGAGCTCATCCTTGACGGGACAAGCCGGCGTAGTCAGCTTCAAAGTGAAAGCGACTCGATTAGCGTGGACCTTGAGGTTCTGCACGAAGCCGAGGGAGACGATATCGCGGCGCAGATCCGGGTCGATTACCACCCTCAACGCATCTTGTACTGTTTCCTGGTTGACCATCACGAACCTCTATCCGAAGCGCCTCACCTCAACTCGAGCCGGCTCATTGGCCGTCGCCCAAAGCACCAGATCCTTTACGAATACGTCCATCTGTGGTTCCTGGCGGAGCAAGTCTTGAATCGTCGTGCGGCTGAGCACTCTGTCTACGATCCGTTGGACCCCGCGCCACAGCGACCGAATCGAGCAGTCAATCGCGTGCGTGCAGGTCTCCTCGTTGCCGCTGTGCTTGTCACAGAACTCACCCTCGAACAACGGACTACCGAGCACTCCGAGAGTCTCGCTGACGGTGATTTCGCCGGCCGGGCGCGCCAGGCGATATCCGCCTGACTGTCCGCGAACACTTGTGACGAGGCCTCCGGAGCGCAGGATGCGCATCATCTTGGCGGCATAGGGCGCCGAAATACCTTCCGCCCGGCTGATTTCGTTGATTGTCTGGCTTTCGTCGGAGCCGGCCACCGCCAATCTCAAAAGACAACGTAGGCCGTATTCTTCCTGCGCGCTAAAGTACATGTGTCACCAGCTTTCGCAAGGTTTATCCAGCTCATATCCGTTCACAAAATATTCAACTGCAACTTCGCTGCATCGCTCATCTTGTCAGGCGTCCACTGCGGGAAGAACGTGATGTCCACGTCGGCCGTATTGACGCCCTCCACCGCCTCGACCCTCCTTTGGACTTCCAACGGTAGCGACTGCGCGGCGGGACAGTTCGGGGCCGTCAGCGTCATCGTAATCCTAGCGTGCTCTTCGGCGTTGACTTCGATGGCGTAGATAAGCCCGAGCTCGTAGATATTCACCGGGATTTCCGGGTCATAGCATTCCTTGATGGCTGCCGCGACACGTTCCTCGACACTGCCGGGCACCGGGTTCAACGGCGGGAACTCCTTCGGTAACGCAACATTCGCTGACGAGGGAGCCTCCGGCGAGGTGGCCGGAGTGGTGGCTACAGGTTGACCAGCCCGCGGCGGCTCCAAGGGGGTGTCCGGCTTCGGATGTTCGGGCTCCCTGAGAATGCTCAGTGGGTTGTAATCTCTCATATCACTAGCCCTACTCGGTCGAAGCCGCTTCTGTCTTGCCAGAGATCGCGTTCCTCATGGTGTGCCAGGCGAGAGTGGCGCACTTGACGCGCGCCGGGAATGCACTGACGCCTGCGAATACGGCTAGCTTGCCCAACCCGGTCCCGACGTGTTGCGGATCTTTCGGGCCAGTGATCATGTAGTGGAACGTTTCAAAGAGGCTCGCGGCCTGCTCGATCGTCTGGCCCTTGAGCATATCGGTCATCACGGATGCCGAAGCCGTCGATATCGCGCAGCCTGCACCTATGAACTTGACATCCCGGATCACGGCGTCCTCAATCTTGAGGAAGAGCTTGAGTTTGTCGCCGCACAGCGGATTGAAGCCGTCGGCCGTGCGGTCAGCATCGTCCATCGAACCGAAGTTGCGCGGACGTTTGCTGTGATCGATGATCAACTCTTGATAGAGGTCCTGCAAGTCCGACATCAGGCAAAAATCTCCCGGGCCTTGTGGAGCGTTTCGACCAACCGGTCGACTTCGGCGCGCGTGTTGTAAAAGGCGAAAGAGGCACGTACGGTGGCCGTGACGCCGAAGCGGTCCATCACGGGTTGCGCGCAGTGGTGGCCGGCGCGCACGGCGATCCCCTCGCGATCAAGCACCGTACCCAGGTCATGAGGATGAATCGAGTCGAGGTTGAATGACAGGACGCTCGCTTTATGCTTCGCCGTCCCGATCAAGCGCACCCCCTCGAACGCCGCGAGGCGCTCGGTGGCGTAGGCGAGCAGGTCTTCTTCATAGGCGCCGATACCTTCCAGGCCCACATTGTTCACGTAGCGCAGAGCGGCTCCGAGACCGATGGCGTCGGCGATGTTCGGAGTGCCGGCCTCGAACTTGTAGGGCAAATCGTTGTAGATCGTCTTCTCGAAGGTGACATGCTTGATCATGTCGCCGCCGCTTTCGCAAGGGGGCATGGTCTCGAGAACGCTGCGCTTTCCGTAGAGAATACCGATGCCGGTGGGGCCGAAGATCTTATGACTCGAGAAAGCGTAGAAGTCGCATTCGAGGCTCCGGACGTCGACCTTCATGTGAGCCACAGCCTGAGCACCATCGATCAAGACCAGCGCACCGCGTTCGTGAGCGAGATCGACGATTTCTCGGACCGGGTTGACGCTGCCGAGCGCATTCGAGACGTGGTTGACCGCGACGATCCTGGTGTGGTCCGAAAGAAGCCTCTCGTATTCGTCGAGAAGGAACTCGCCATCGTCATTGATGGGGACGATCTTCAGACGGGCGCCCTTCTCTTCGCACAGGATCTGCCAGGGAACGATGTTGGAGTGGTGCTCCATGGCGGAGATGAGGACTTCATCTCCAGGGCCGACGTTCGCACGGCCCCAACTCGCGGTGACAAGGTTGATGGACTCGGTTGTGCCGCGGGTGTAGATGATCTCTTCCGATTCCGCCGCGCCGAGGAACTCCTGGACGACAGTTCGGGCATCTTCGTAGTCGTTGGTTGCTCTCTGACTCAGCTCGTGAATGCCGCGATGGACATTGGCGTTGTCGTGCTCGTAATAACGGACCAAAGCGTCGATGACGGAGCTCGGTTTCTGAGTCGTGGCGGCGTTGTCGAGATAGACGAGCGGCTTCCCATGCACCTCCTGGTGCAAGACCGGAAAGTCACGACGCAGCACTTCGGGATCGAGACCCGCTGTTCGTTCAACATCCAAGGTCGCAGGATGGGTGATCATGGCTTACTTGCTCTCTGCTGGACGAGCTTCGCCATCAGTAGCGATTCGAACCGGTCACAAACCGGTGCGAACTTCATGCGTTCGAGAAGGTCGGCAGCAAAGGCATAGGTCAGCAGGCTGCGAGCCTCGCTCTCGCCGAGACCTCGCGAGCGCAGGTAGAAGGCCGCCTCGTCGTCGATTTGTCCGATCGTCGCACCGTGTGAACACTTGACGTCGTTGGCGTCGATTTCGAGCTGCGGCTTGGTGTTGACATCGGCGTTCTCGGAGAGCAGCAGGTTCTTGTTGCTCTGAAAAGCATCCGTCTTCTGGGCATCGGGGCGGACGATGATCTTGCCGCCGAAGACCCCGCGGGCATAACCGTCAAGGACGCCTTTGTAAAGCTGGTGACTGGTGCAGTGCGGCATGGTGTGGTCGACGCAGGTCCGGTTGTCGACGTGTTGGCGGCCATTGATCGCATAGAGGCCGTTCATGGTGCACTCGGAGTTTTCGTCTTCAAGCACGACCTCGACGTCATTTCGGACAAGCGCGCCACCAAAAGAAACCGAATGCGTCGTGACATTGGCATCGCGGCCCTGGTGAATCTCTACGAGGCTGGTGTGGAAGGCAGACAGAGTTTCCTGCTGCAGTCGATAGTGATCGAGACGGGCGTTGTCCGCCGCGACGATCTCGGTGACGGCATTTGTCCAATAGGGTGTGTCGCCGATCCCGCAATGAGTTTCGATCACAGAGGCTTCGCTGTCGCGTCCGGCAATGACCAGGACTCGCGGATGCGTGACGGTGTCGGGGGCGTCGGCGGTAGAGACGAAAACCAGATGGACCGGGGCGTCCCAGGCAGTGTGCTCAGGGATGCGGACGACGGCGCCGTCACTGAACAGAGCACTGTTGAGGGCGGCAAGCGGGTTGTTGCGCTCGGTGCTGTAGCGCGCCAAGTGCGGCGCGATGACAGCGGGATTGTCCGCGAGGAGTAAGCCGGTCGTCGTAACGGAGGCCTTGAGGTCAGCGACGTTGGAGAGCGGCCGCGAGAACTGTCCGTTGACGAAGACGAGCCGATCGCCCTTGATCCCGTTGTAGAGGAATGGCGCGAGATCGTCGAGCGTGACCGTGCCGCCGTCTGCAATCCGAAACGGCGTCTTGGCGATCGGCGCGAGATTCGTGTAGCGGTATTCCTCGTGCTTCGTCGTGGGGAAGCCCTGCTCGGCGAACTGCTGCATGCCCCGGTTGCGGCGCTCGACGAGCCAATCAGGCTCAGCCCTTCGCCGCTCGGCGCGAGATCCGAAGATATCGAGGTACGTGCTCAACTCTTCTGTAACAGCCGGCATCGTTATTACGTTCCCTATGCGCGGACAGCCAATTCAGGCCGGGCTCCGTTCCCAAGCCAGCCGTAACCTTTGTCTTCGAGCTCGAGAGCGAGGCTCTTGTCGCCGGACCTGACGACTTTTCCGTCGGCCAGCACATGAACGAAGTCGGGAACGATGTAATTGAGCAGACGCTGGTAATGCGTGACGACAACGATCGCGCGCTCGGGGCCGCGCAGGGCATTGACGCCGTCGGCAACGGTCTTGAGCGCGTCGATATCGAGACCGGAGTCCGTCTCATCGAGGATTGCCAGCTTCGGTTCGAGCAACGCCATCTGGAAGATCTCGTTGCGCTTTTTCTCACCGCCGGAGAAGCCGACGTTGACTGCCCGTGAGACCATCTGGTTGTCCATTCCCAATGAAGCCATCTTCTTCTTGGCGGTCGCCATGAAGTCGATGGCGTCGAGTTCGTCTTCACCACGATGCTTGCGAGCGGCATTGACGGCGGCGCGCAGGAAGTAGAGGTTGCTGACGCCGGGAATCTCGACCGGGTATTGGAACGCGAGGAAGATACCTTCGCAGGCGCGTTCCTCAGGTGCCAGCTCAAGCAGATCTTTACCCAAATAGGTGACCGAGCCGGCAGTGACTTCGAAGGTGTCTCGGCCCGCAATCACCTGGGCCAAGGTGCTCTTGCCAGAGCCGTTGGGCCCCATGACGGCGTGGACTTCACCTGAGGAGACGGAGAGGTTGATCCCTTTGAGGATCTGCTTGTCTTCAACGCTTGCGTGCAGATTCTTGATTTCCAGCATGGTCTTTCTTCATGGCGACTGCAGACTCGGCAGGCCGTGTCCCTAGACTCGTCAGGAGCGGCTCGTCAGCCGACGCTCCCTTCCAGGCTGACACCCAGCAGTTTTTGCGCCTCGACGGCGAACTCCATGGGCAGTTCTCGAAAAACCTCTTTGCAGAAGCCGTTGACAATCATGGACACGGCGTCCTCGGTCGGGATGCCGCGCTGATTGCAATAGAAGATCTGGTCCTCGCCGATCTTCGACGTAGTGGCTTCATGCTCGACCTGCGCCGTCGGATTCCTGGCCTCGAGGTAGGGGAAAGTGTGCGCTCCGCACTTGTCGCCCATGAGCATAGAGTCGCATTGGGAGAAGTTGCGCGCGCCCCGCGCTCCCTTCTGGATCTTCACCAGGCCGCGATAGGTGTTCGAACTGCGCCCGGCGGAGATGCCTTTCGAGATGATCGTGCTCTTCGTGTTATTGCCGAGGTGGATCATCTTCGTGCCGGTGTCGGCCTGCTGGCGGTTGTTGGTCACGGCGACGGAGTAGAATTCGCCGACCGAGTTGTCCCCGATGAGAATGCAACTCGGGTACTTCCAGGTGATGGCGGAACCGGTTTCCACCTGGGTCCATGAAATCTTAGAGTTGACGCCCCGGCAGGCGCCGCGCTTGGTGACGAAGTTGTAAATGCCGCCCTTCCCGTCCTTGTCGCCGGGGTACCAGTTCTGAACGGTCGAATACTTGATCTGGGCGTTGTCGAGCGCAACGAGTTCGACGACAGCGGCATGGAGCTGGTTCTCGTCGCGCATCGGCGCGGTGCAGCCCTCGAGATAGCTTACGTAGCTGCCTTCGTCGGCGACGATCAACGTGCGTTCGAATTGGCCGGTGTTGGCGGCGTTGATTCGGAAGTAGGTCGACAGCTCCATCGGACAGCGAACGCCCTTGGGGACGTAGCAGAAGGAGCCGTCACTGAATACCGCCGAGTTCAGCGTTGCGAAGAAATTGTCCGTGTAAGGGACAACCGTTCCCAGATACTTCTCGACCAGTTCGGGGTGCTCTTTGACCGCCTCGGAAAACGAGCAGAAGATGACACCCATTTCCTCGAGCTTGCCCTTGAAGGTCGTCGCGACGGAAACGCTGTCGAAAACGGCATCCACCGCCACTCCGGCGAGCGCTTCGCGTTCGTTGAGCGGGATGCCGAGCTTCTCGTAGGTTTCAAGCAGCTCCGGATCGACTTCGTCGAGGCTCTTGGGGCCGTCCTTCTTTGACTTGGGGGCTGAATAATAGCTGATGGCCTGGTAGTCGATCGGCGGGTAGTGGACGTTGGGCCAAGTGGGCTCGACCATCGTCATCCAATGACGAAATGCTTTGAGACGCCACTCCAGCAGGAATCCGGGCTCTTCCTTCTTGCCCGAGATCCACCGGATGATGTCTTCGTTCAGCCCGGGCGGCGCCGATTCGGCTTCGATGTCTGTGACGAAGCCGTACTTGTAGTCTTGGCTGGTCAAGACATCGAGATCGCTTGTTGAACTCATCAGGTCTCCAGGTCCGGTCGGGACTAGATCGGTGATCTCCGTCCGGTAACAGGAAAAGAAACTGTACCAATCAGTACGGTTTTGAACTTTCAGATTAGGGGATACTATACTTCGCTGTCAAGATTGGGGCCGGGCGCGCAAACGCAGCCCGGAAAGCTCCTTTGTTTGCGCAGTAAAGAACGTTCCCCTTCCTCAGCATGGTTCATTTTCTTTCGCCGCTGCGGGAGGAGCCGGCAGAGCGACGAGAACTGCGGCGAACGGCGCTCGCCGTGAGACCGACCGAGAACGGCGGATGGTGCGTAGACATTTGCTCTGGAGAAAAAAATGCCGAGCAATAGTGGGCAATAGTGGGCAATTCCGGGCAGGCAAGAAGTCACTTGACATTGGGTGCGGCGATCGGTGCGGAGCCTTTTGGTGGTGCGACCCTTGCCCACACACCGCGACCCGAACGGCCGTAAAGGCCGTGATTCGTGTTTCGTGACTCGTGAGCCCCAAAACCTAACAAAAGCCTGTCCAGTTTTTTCTTCAATGCCAAGGTTCACATTCGAGTCAAGTTGACGTGAGGATTCGTTGTCCTGCTTGTCGGTCTGAGGACTTCCTCGCTAATCTTCCACATCGACGCGGTATTCCTCGATCACGGGATTTGCGAGAACGTCGTGCGCGATCTTGTCGATCTGTTCGCGCACTTCGTCCATGCCGCCTTCGCCGTCGAGCTCGATCTCGAAGTACTTACCCTGACGCACGTCCACGATGTTGCCGTGGCCGAGGCCGTTGAGAGTGGAGCAGATAGTGCGACCCTGGGGGTCGAGAACCGTTTTCTTGAGGGTGACGTGAACGACCGCTCGCATACTTTAATTCTAAGGTTACTTGCCGATACAAAAGCGAGAGAAGATGTTGGCGAGGATGTCGTCCACGGTCGTGGCGCCGGTGATTTGATCGAAACCCTGCAGCGCGGCGTACAAATCGAGAAGCAGCATCTCATGGGGGATGCCGTTTTCGACGGCCTCGCGAGCCTGATGCAGCGACCCGAGCGACTCCCGGAGAAGTGTTTCGTGGCGCAGGTTGGTGATCCAGCCGGCCTCTTCCTCGACGCCGGAAGCAGGCAAGACACTATCGTGAATCCTCTTACGGAGAGCCTCCATCCCCACTCCCGTGACAGCGCTGACCCGGAGATCGAGCGCCGAATTGTCTTGAGAAGGGAGGTCGGCCTTGTTGCCGACAACGAGGCTCTTGCCGCGCTCGCGCGCCTCCGCCAGCAATTGATTATCGGTTTCATCCAGAGGCTGAGACAGATCGATGACGACGAGCACGAGGTCGGCGTCCGCCAAAGCCTGATAGCTACGTTCCACGCCTTGCACCTCGGCGACGTCGGTGGTGGGGCGGATACCGGCCGTGTCGATGAACTGAATCGGGAGACCCTGAATCGAACCGACTTCGCTGACCGAGTCGCGGGTGGTTCCGGCCTGCGGCGTGACAATGGCCCGCTCACGCTCGAGCAGCCGATTGAACAGGCTGGATTTGCCTACGTTGGGGCGGCCCAAGATCGCCAGCGTCAGTCCGCCTCGGACGACTTTTCCGTAGCGATAGCTCTCGACCAGGCGTTGGACCTCCGACTGAATGGCCTCCAGACGTTCTAGAAGCTGGTCAGCGGAAGCAACGTCAATATCATCCTCGGCGAAGTCGATTCCCGCTTCGAGCAGAGCAATCAAGTCACAGAGCTGCTGCTTGACGGGAGCAAGGCGATTCGAGAGAGCGCCCCTGGCCTGCTGCAGGGCGACACGGGCCTGATAAATGGTGGTGGCGTCAATGAGGTCGCGGATTGCCTCGGCCTGCGCCAAGTCGATGCGCCCGTTCAAAAAGGCCCGCCGAGTAAACTCACCGGGTTCTGCCAGGCGAGCACCGAGGCTGACGGCTCGTTCGACGGCGAAAGCGAGGATCGCGGGCGATCCGTGGCAGGAGATTTCGACGACATCCTCGGCTGTATAGGATTTCGGCGCGCAGAACAGGGTGACGAGCACTTCATCGACGACGTTTCCGGCATCGTCGAGCAATGAACCGAGCAGGGGCCTTCGAGCGGGAGTGGGCGCAGCGCCGGGGCGCCGGACAAGCTGTTCGGAGATCTCCAAGGCCTGCGGTCCGGAGAGGCGAACGATACCGATGCCGCCCCTGCCGGGCGGAGTGGAAACCGCGACGACCGTATCGTCGGGATGTACTACCGGGTGAGCCCCGGAGCCGGACAACGTAGCCCTGAATTGCATTTCTCACCGCCAGACGGCCGGAGCACGCGAAACAAGGACGTGATTCGTGTTTCGTGACTCGTGAAAAACCTCAAAGGCCGTGTTGCGCGCGCCTTTTTCCTCCGCCCGGCTCGCGCCTCGTCCTGCCGGCCCTCTCACTCCTGCCTGTTGCAGGCAGGCGCTTCACCTCGACACTTGGGGAGACATCCAGGCCAAGTCAGTTCGTCCTACCACTCTCTTTCGCGAGCCGGACCACGGTATGCCGGTGCGGCGGGATACCCTCACTTGTCGTGTAGACTTCGGGGTCATCACGCAGGGCGAGATGCAGGATGCGCCGCTCACGAGACGTCATGGGGTTAAAGCTGTACGCCATGCCGGTTCGCTTGACCATTTCGGCGGCTTTTTCGGCGCTCATCCGCAATTCTTCGATGCGCAGCAGGCGATAATCTCGCGCGTCGAAGATGATCCTGTAGCGATCTTCGTGGGGGACATGCAGCGCTTCGAGGGTGAGTTGCTCCAAGGCGAGAAGCAATTCACCTTTTTGAGCGAGGAGCAACTCGATGTCATCCCCGTCAAAACTCACGGTAATGTCCGGGTTGATGAACTTCCCGTCGTCTCTGCCCTCGTGGAGTTCGTAATCAAGGGAGAGCCTGGCGGCGGAAAGGACCGGCCCAAGAAACCGGTCCAACTTCTTGGCGATCTCTTCCTGCGCCCACGCCTCTCGCGACATACCCTTCTACAACAACCGGACCTACTAGCCTCGAGGCTTGCTCTTCTTCTTTCTTCGACCGCGTGGAGCCTGTATCACAACCTCTTCGGATGAGAAACGGTTCTGAATAACCTGTTGCAGGACTGCAGCGAGGTTGCCCGTTAGCCAGAATAGCACAAGGCCGCTGGAGAACCCGTAGAAGAAGAACCCCATCATGAGCGGCATGAACTTCATCAGCCGCATCTGAGCAGGGTCCGCCGACGCCGTGGGAGGGCTCATTGCCTGCTGCCAGTACTGGGTGGCAACCATGGCAATGGGCAGCACGCGAATCGGGAGATGCTCATACGTCGACAAGTCCTGGACCCAAAGCCACTCGGCCTGGCGCATCTCGATGGCGACCGACAGTACGTTGTAGAAGCCGATGAAGAAGGGCAATTGCAAGAGCATCGGCAGGCAACCGCCGAGAGGGTTGACGCCATGCTTCTTGTAGAGCGCCATCATTTCCTCTTGCTGCTGCTTCTTCTTGGGGTCCCGCATGCTGAGCCCTTTGTACCGCTCGTTGATTTCCTTGACGAGAGGCTGCAGGGCTTGCATCTTCTTCATCGATTTCATGCTCTTCCACTTCAGCGGAAACGTGGCGAAATTGATGAAGACGGCGACGGCGATGATGCTCCAGCCGTAGTTCGAAACGACGTTGGCGTGCGTCCAACGGAGCATCCAGAAAATCGGCTCGGCGATAAAACCCCAGACCGTGCCGAAGTCGACGATCTCGGTAAGTTCGGGGCGGATGGGACCCAGAATATCGACGCTCTTGGGTCCCACGAAGATATCGAACTCGTTGCGGCCCTGAGAACCGATGCCCATGGCCGCGAAGTTCTGCTCGGACTCGCCCTCGGCCGGCACGATGCTGACCGCCGAAGTCTCCAGCCGCAACTCCGTCTGTTCCCCGGACGGTAGAAAGCAGGCGGCGAAGAACAAGTCGTTGATTCCCGCGTACGTGAAAGAGCCGATGTTGATGAGCCGCTCGTCTTCGGCGTCACTCGCCTCGTTGCGTTCGACCGAGAGTTCGACCGGATCGTAATAGAGCGTTGCGCTGCTTAGCGAGTTCTGTAGCTGTGCTGTATCGCCAAAACCGCCTTTCCATGTCAGCAGGTGGGACTGCGGCACACCGTTTCTGGTGACTTCGCTTTCCACCCGGAGGAGATAACCCTCTTTCTGAAAACGGAACACCTTGGTGGCGGTGATGCCGGCATCGGAATATTCGAATACAACGGACGGACCAGCAGCCCCGAAAGCGGGTTCCCTGGTCATTACGAAAAGGGCATCGTCGAGTTTCGGCAGCGGACCACCGCCCGGCAGGTCAACCTCGAAGGGGTATCCGTGATCCTCCGCTCCGGCCCTGTGGACCAGGTCGAGTTCACCATCCTGTTCGGCATTCTCGTAGTCCTTGAGGATCCAGCTCTTTACGACGGCGCCCTTGTTGGAGAAGGTCACCTTGAACACGTCCGTCTCGACGACGGACTCCGATTCGACCCTGGCGGCTTTGATCTCTGCGGCTCGAGACGAATCGAACGTCCGATCAGGACCTCCCGGCGCCGTACCCGGCTCCTGCGAGAGCCCGTCCGGAGTATCTGCCGGCGCCGAGGGGGCGTCCGAAGAGACGGCCTGTTGGGTCGTGGGCGGCTCATCCGGGGCAGGAGCCGGAGTCTCCTGCATATAGATATACGCCACCATCGCCATCGCCGAGAGCACCGAGGCGATCAGCAGCCGGCGCTGCATGAATTGTTCGTCGGTATCTTCAGGCATCGGGTACGAGGTCGATTCCACCTTGCGAAAACGGCCGGCATTTGAGCAGGCGACGGGCCGCCAGGGCCAAGCCGCGCCGGGCGCCGTGGCGCTCGACAGCCTCTCTGGCGTAGACCGAGCAGGTGGGATAGAACTTGCAGAACGAAGGCAGCACGGGCGACAGCGCAGACTTGTAGAAAAGCAGGCAGAAGATGGCGATCTGCTGACCGAAGCTACGCGGTTCGGACGGACAGCTTCCGTTCGACACTTTGCTATGTTGAGCTTGCATTCTTCGCAGCTTGAAACACTCGCCGGACTTCCATCTCCAGACGCGACCAAGCGACGCCGGCGATCGGGCGCCGCGCGTGGAGCACTACCTCCAAGCCGTCAGGCAACTCCAGCCAGTGCCGCCGGACCGCCTCCCGCAATCTGCGCTTCACCCGGTTCCTGACAACGGCCTTGCCGATGGCTCGCGTAACGGTCAGTCCCACGCGACCGGGCGCCGTCGTTTCCGCGTCTCGAACATGAGCTGTAAAGAGCGCGCTTCGGATGCGCCGACCCTGCTCATACACTCTCTGGAACTCAACTCTCTTTCTGAGGCGCCGGGACTTCGGGAAGCGTTGAGAAACGGGGGCTCCGGAATCGAAAAGATCATTCGGAGCTGACGGTGAGCACATGCCGGCCCTTGGCCCGGCGATTTGCCAGCACCTTCCGACCACCGGGAGACTTCATTCTGGCGCGAAAACCATGCCGCTTGGCTCGCTGTCTTCGGTTCGGTTGATACGTTCGCTTGGGCATTGCTTTAGCGGGAAGCGGTCACACTCACCACCGCAAATCCGCTCGAAATCGCAGAAACCTTAGTCTATCAGTCGCTTGGAGAGCGGTCAAATAGCGCGCCAGGGATGTCGGCGCAATCTCGAACGTCCTCCTTTCTCAGCACGGGTTCGTTTGGCGTTCGCCGCAAAGGAACGAGCCCGGAGGGCGACGGGAGCGGCGGCGAACGGCGCTCGTGTCTAGGCCGAACGAGAACGGCTGACGGGGCTAGCCTGCATGTCTCACCACCCGACGGTCGAAGCACGCGATACGACCTCCATGACTTCGTTGCGCTTGCTTGCCGTGCTCAACGTACTGTTCAAGTAC